>DAOLBY010000192.1:0-5872 GCA_035324325.1 Paracoccaceae bacterium
CAGCGCGTCGTCCAGGATGCGCTCGACCAGTTCCGCGGCGGGCATGGCGGTCTCCGGTCGGGTTCGGCCCGCTATAGCACAGCCGCGCCGGGACGCGAGGGGGCGGGCGGGGGCGATGCCGCTTTCCGCCGCGTGCCGTCGCCTTTTGCCGCTGCGGCCACGCGCCGGCCGGGATAGGGTACCGAAGTCCCGCGGAACCGCCATGCTGACCCTGCACTACGCCCCCGACAACGCCTCGCTGATCGTGCGTCTTGCCCTGCTCGAAGCCGGGCTGCCGTTCCGCACCGCGCTTGTGGATCGGCGGACGGGGGCGCAGGACAGCCCGGCCTTCCGCGCCTTGAACCCCGCGGGGCTGATCCCGGTGCTGGAAACGCCCGACGGGCCGGTGGCCGAGACCGGCGCGATCCTGCTGTGGCTGGCCGACCGGCATCCGGGTACGCGGCTGATGCCGGCCCCGGACCACCCAGACCGGGGCGTGGCGCTGCAATGGCTGTTCTTCCTGTCCAATGCGCTGCACGCCGACCTGCGGCAGGTCTTCTATGCCGACCGCTACGCCGATGCGGCCGGCCGGGCCGGGCACCGAGCGCTGGCGGTCGGGCGCATTCAGGGCCATTTCGCGCTGGCCAATGCGGCCGCCGTCGCCCGGCCCGCTATCTGGGCGCCACCCTCGGCGCTGGCCTTCTACACCGCCGCCCTGATGCGCTGGTCCGTCCTCTATCCCGCCGGGCAGGACCGCTGGTTCGACCCCGCGGCCTTCCCCGCGCTGACCGCCCTGGCTGCGGCGGTGGAAGCCCGCCCCGCCTGCACCGTCGCCGCCCGGGCCGAGGGCCTCGGCCCCCGACCCTTCACCGCACCCATCCCGCCCTGCCCGCCCGAGGGCAGCGCCACCTGAGGCCATACCCCGATGTTCCTGTCCGTGTTCGAGATGTTCAAGGTGGGCATCGGCCCCTCGTCCAGCCACACCATGGGGCCGATGGTGGCCGCGGCTCGGTTCCTCGACCTGCTGCGCGCCTCGCCCTTCCGCGCCGCGGGGCTGCGCGCCAGCCTGCACGGGTCGCTCGCCTTCACCGGGGTCGGGCATGCGACCGACCGGGCGGTGATCCTGGGCCTCGCGGGCTTCGAGCCCGAGACCTACGATGCCGAACGGGCCGAGGCCGCGTTGGGGGCGATCACCGCCGCCGGGCAGGTGACGCCCGAGGGCCTGCCGCCGCTGGCATTCGACCCCGCCCGCGATCTGCTGTTCGACTACGGTCCGCCCCTGCCCGGCCATGCCAACGGGCTGACCCTGCGCGCCACCGACGCCCAGGGCGACACCATCCTGACCGAAACCTACTACTCGATCGGCGGCGGCTTCGTGCTGACAGCGGCGGAACAGGCCGCGGGCGGCGCGGCGCGGGGCGGGCCGGCGGTGCCCCATCCGTTTCAGACTGCGGCCGAAATGCTGGAGATGGCACGCGCCTCGGGCCTGTCCATTGCCGCGATGAAGCGCGCGAACGAGCTGCGGCACCGCAGCGCGGCCGACCTAGACCGCGGGCTTGCGCGCATCTGGACGGTGATGGCCGCCTGCATCGACCGCGGCCTGACCGGCGGCGGCATCCTGCCCGGCGGCCTGAAGGTGCGCCGCCGCGCCGGGGCGCTGCATGCCCAGCTTCTGGCCGAACGCGGGCTGAACCAGACCGCGCCGCACACGATCAACGACTGGATCGCGCTCTATGCCATGGCGGTGAACGAGGAGAACGCCGCCGGCGGTCAGGTCGTCACCGCCCCCACGAACGGCGCCGCGGGCGTGGTGCCGGCGACCATCCGCTACTGGCTCGACCATGTGCCGGGCGCCAGCCCCGCGCGGGTGGGCGAGTTCCTGCTGACCGCCGCGGCCATCGGCGGGCTGGCCAAGCACACCGCCTCGATCTCGGGCGCGGAATGCGGCTGCCAGGCCGAGGTGGGCAGCGCCGCCGCCATGGCCGCCGCGGGCCTCTGCGCCGTGATGGGCGGCACGCCCGAACAGGTGGAAAACGCCGCCGAGATCGCGCTGGAGCACCACCTCGGCATGACCTGCGACCCGGTGAAGGGGCTGGTGCAGGTGCCCTGCATCGAAAGGAACGGCCTTGGCGCGATCAAGGCGGTGTCGGCGGCATCCCTGGCGCTGCGTGGCGACGGCCAGCACCTTGTCAGCCTGGATGCCTGCATCGAGACGATGCGCCAGACCGGCCGCGACATGCACGAGAAATATAAGGAAACCTCGCTCGGCGGGCTTGCCGTGAACGTTCCGAACTGCTGACCGCCGCCGCGGCGTGACGCGGACGTGACACCGGGTCGGTTGCGCACTACATGGTCGGCATGACCGCGCCCCCGGGGGAATCGGAGCCGCCCATGCCGCCCATGCAACCCTTCCGCAGCCATCCCTTCGACAGCCTGCCCGAAGATGGCGACAAGCTGCGCGAGGAATGCGGGGTCTTCGGCGCCATCGGTCTGCCCGAGGCCGCGAACTTCGTCGCCCTCGGCCTGCATGCGCTCCAGCATCGCGGGCAGGAGGCTGGGGGGATCGTCTCCTACGACCCCGAACAGGGCTTCAACTCGGCCCGCCGCTTCGGCTACGTCCGCGACAACTTCACCTCGGCCGAGGTGATGGGAACCCTGCCCGGCACGCTGGCCATCGGCCATGTGCGCTATTCCACCGCCGGATCCAAGGGTTCGACCGCCATCCGCGACGTGCAGCCCTTCTTCGGCGAATTCGCCATCGGCGGCTGCGCCATCGCCCATAACGGGAACCTGACCAACGCCACTGCGCTGCGGCGGCAGCTGATCGAACGCGGCGCGATCTTCCAGTCGTCGTCGGATACCGAATGCATCATCCACCTGATGGCACGCTCGATGCAGAAATCGCTGGCCGAGCGCATCAAGGACGCGCTGCGCGCGGTGGAAGGGGCCTTCTCCATCGTCGCCATGACGCGCACCAAGCTGATCGGGGTGCGCGACGCGCTCGGCGTGCGGCCGCTGGTGCTGGGCCGCGTCGGCGAAACCGGCTGGGTGCTGGCCTCCGAGACCTGCGCGCTCGACATCATCGGCGCGCGGCTGGAGCGCGAGATCGAACCGGGCGAGATGGTGGTGATCGAGAACGGCGTCCTGGCCTCGCACCGCCCCTTCGGCCCGGCGGCGGGGCGGTTCTGCGTGTTCGAGCATGTCTATTTCAGCCGCCCCGATTCGATCATCGGCGGCCGCTCGGTCTATGAGACGCGACGCCAGATCGGGGTCGAACTGGCGCGCGAGGCCCCGGTCGAGGCCGACCTCGTGTGCCCCGTGCCCGATTCGGGCACACCCGCCGCCATCGGCTTCGCGCAGGAAAGCGGCATCCCCTTCGGCTTCGGCATCGTGCGCAACCAGTATGTCGGCCGCACCTTCATCGAACCGACCGAACACATCCGCAACATGGGCGTGCGGCTGAAGCTGAACGTCAACCGCGCGCTGGTCGCCGGAAAGCGCATCGTGCTGGTGGATGACAGCGTGGTGCGCGGCACGACCAGCCGCAAGATCAAGGACATGATCCTCGAGGCCGGCGCGGCCGAGGTGCATTTCCGCATCGCGTCCCCCCCCACGGCCTGGCCCTGCTTCTACGGCGTGGACACGCCCGAACGCGCGAAACTCCTGGCTGCCACGCTGTCCGAGGACGAGATGCGCGACTGGATCGGGGTGGATTCGCTGCGCTTCGTCACGCTCGACGGGCTTTACCGCGCGGCGGGCGAGGCCGCGGGCCGCGACCCCGCCCGCCCGCGCTTCTGCGACGCCTGCTTCTCGGGCGAATACCCCGTGGCGCCCTCGGACATGATCGAGCGGGGCTTCGCCATGAAGGCGGCCGAGTAGCCCCGATGCCGGGGCCGCGGCGGTTCGGACAGGTGTTCGTCCTTTGCACCGGGCGCTGCGGCTCGACCACCTTCGCCCATGCCTGCCGCCACGCCGGAAACTACAGTGTCGGGCACGAGGCATTGACCCAGCACCTGGGCGATACCCGGCTGGCCTATCCCGAGGGCCACATCGAGGTCGACAACCGTCTGGCCTGGATGCTCGGGCGGCTGGCGGCGAAATACGGCACGGCGCCCCTTTACGTCCACCTGACGCGCGACACCGCGGTGGTCGCGGCCTCCTACGCCGCACGAGGCACCATGTCGCTCCTGCCGGCCTACCGCAGCGGCATCCTGATGCACGCCAAGGTCGGCGCGCCCAGGGCCGACGACCTGGCCATGGCGACCGATCTGGTGGCGACGATCACCGCCAACATCCTGCAGTTCCTGAAGGCCATGCCGCATGTGGAGCATGTTGCGGGCGAAACCCGGGGCCGGGCTTTCCCCCGCTTCTGGGACCGGATCGGCGCGGCGGGCGATCTGTCCCGCGCCATGGCCGAATGGCAGATGGCGCACAACGCCTGAATGCAACGGGGGGGCGGCCGTCGCCACCCCCCCGATCCCATCAGGCGGTCCTTGGGCCGATCAGCCCCGGCGCGCGCCGAGCGCCGTCCAGGCGCCGGTCACGACCAGCGCCGCCAGCACCGCCTTGACCGCGTCGCCCGCCAGGAACGGCAACATCCAGCCCGACAGCAGGTCCGGCACCGACTTGCCCATGGCCAGCGCCGGCCAGGCGAGCCCGGGCACGTAGAGCAGGACCGAAGCCGCCACCGCCGCCGCCACAGCACCCGGCAGCCGCCGCGTCAGGCCGCGGTCCGAGGCCCAGCCCGCCATCGCCGCCATCAGAACGAAACCGAACAGGAAGCCCGCGGTCGGCCCGGCAAAGGCCGCCAGCCCCGGTGCCGTGGTGGGCGAGAACACCGGCAGCCCGGCCGCGCCCTGCGCGAGATAGGCCACCAGCGTCAGCGCGCCCAGCCGGGCGCCGAAGCTCAGGCCGACCACCAGGATCGCCAGCGTCTGCAAGGTCATCGAGACCGGCAGCATCGGCACGCTGATCTTGGCCGCAACTGCAATCAGCGCCGATCCGGCCAGCACCAAAAGGGCCTGCGCCGGCAGGCCCTGCCGGGTGACAATCGCTTGGGAAAGGGTCATGGGCAGGATCCTCTGCATCGGGAGACGCCTCCTTGATGACGCTGCGGCGCGGCGCGGTCAAGACCCGCAAGGGCGCCGCATGTCCCCTGCCCTTGCCCTTCCGCCTCCGCGCGCCTATCCCTTCGCGCGACGCCCCCGGACCGGACCTCCGCATGACCCAACGCCCTGCCCCCGTGGCCCTTGTCACCGGCGCCTCGCGCGGCCTCGGCGCCGCGCTGGCCGAACAGCTGGCGCTGCGCGGCTGGCATGTGGTCGCCGTGGCGCGGACCGTCGGCGGGCTCGAGGACCTGGACGACCGGGTGCGCGCGGCCGGCCTGCCCGGGGCCGGTGCACTGACGCTGGCGCCGATGGACGTGGCCGATGCCGATGCCATGCGCCATCTCTGCCGTTCGGTCCACGACCGCTGGGGGGGGCTCGGGCTCTGGGCGCATACCGCGATCCATGCCGCGCCACTGTCGCCCGCCGGATCGCTCGACGCGCGCGACTGGGACAAGTCGGTGCGCATCAACGCCAGCGCGACCGCGGCGCTGATCCCGATGATCGAGCCGCTGCTGCGCGCGCACGGTGGCACCGCCGTGTTCCCCGACGACGCGCGGGCGGGGCAGAAGTTCTTCGGCGCCTACGGCGCGACCAAGGCCGCGCAGATGGCGCTGGTGCGGTCATGGCAGGCCGAGACCGCGCGCACCGGCCCCCGTGTCGTCATCGCCGCCCCGGCGCCGATGCCCACGGCCGTCCGCGCCCGCTTCTTCCCGGGCGAGAACCGCGCGCCCCTGAACGATCCGCGGGACGAGGCCGCGCGTATCCTCGACACCCTCTGACCTTCC
>DAOLBY010000193.1:0-5829 GCA_035324325.1 Paracoccaceae bacterium
GGCGCTGGTGGCCGAGGAGATCCGGCGCGGCCGCCTGCCGGGGGCCGCGGCCGACCACGCGGCCGATGCCGGCGGGATGGTCGCGCTGGCCATGGGCAAGATGGGGGCGGGAGAGCTCAACTATTCTTCCGACATCGACCTCGTCTGCCTCTTCGACGAGACGCGCTATCCGGGGGTCGAGCAGGAGGCGCGCGCCTCCTTCATCCGCGTGACGCGCAGGATGTGCGCGATGCTGTCGGACCTGACCCCCGGTGGCTATGTCTTCCGCACCGACCTGCGGCTGCGCCCCGATGCGGCGGTCACGCCGGTCTGCCTGTCGATGGCCGCGGCCGAGGCCTATTACGAGGCCGAAGGCCGCACCTGGGAACGCGCCGCCTACATCAAGGCGCGACCCTGCGGCGGCGACATCGCCGCGGGCGAGCGGTTCCTGCGCACCCTTGCCCCCTTCGTCTGGCGCCGGCACCTCGACTTCGCCGCGATCCAGGACGCCCATGACATGCGTCTTCGCATTCGCGACCATCGCGGCCTGCACGGAGCCATCCAGCTGCCCGGGCACGACATGAAGCTCGGCCGCGGCGGCATCCGCGAGATCGAGTTCTTCACCCAGACCCGCCAGCTGATCGCCGGCGGCCGCGACCCCGGTCTGCGCGACCGCACCACGCTCGGCGGACTGGCCGCGCTTGCGGCGAAGGGCTGGGTGCCAGCCGCGATAGCGCGCGACCTTTCCGCCGACTACATCGCGCATCGCGAGGTCGAGCATCGCATCCAGATGGTCAATGACGCGCAGACCCACGACATGCCTGCCAGCGACGACGGCATCGACCGCATCGCGCATCTGTCGGGCGAGGGCGACGTGAAGGCCTTCCGCACCCGCCTTCTGGATCGCCTGCGACGGGTCGAGGACCTGACGGGGGCCTTCTTCTCCCCGGGCGAAACCGCCGAGGGGCCGGCCCTGTCCGAGGCTGCGAAAGAGGTCGTGGACCGCTGGAAAGGATACCCCGCACTGCGGTCCGACCGCGCGCGCGCGCTCTTCCGAAGGCTCCGACCGGCGCTGCTGGCGCGCCTTGGCCGGGCTGCGAACCCGGATGAGGCATTGGCCGCTTTCGACAGCTTTCTGAAGGGTTTGCCGGCCGGAGTTCAGGTGTTTTCTCTGTTCGACGCCAACCCTCAGCTGATCGACCTGATGGGCGACATCGTATCGGTCTCGCCCGCGCTTGCCCGCCATCTGGCGCGCAATGCCGGGGTGCTCGATGCGGTGATCGGCGGCAGTTTCTTTGCTCCCTGGCCGGGCGCGCAGGCGCTGGCGGCCGACCTGGCGGCGGCGCTGGCCGAGGTGCCGGACTACGAAAAGCGCCTCGACCGCGCCCGTGTATGGCAGCGCGAATGGCATTTCCGCGTCGGCGTCCACCACCTGCGCGGCGTGATCGACGCCTTCGAGGCGGGCAAGCAGTATGCCGATCTCGCCGAAGCCGCCATTGCCGCGCTCTGGCCCGTGGTCGGGGCCGAGTTCGCGCGCAAGCACGGTGCGGCACCCGGGCGGGGGGCGGTGGTGCTGGGGATGGGGTCGCTGGGGGCCGCGCGGCTGAATGCCGGGTCCGACCTCGACCTGATCATGATCTACGACGACGCGGGACAGGAGGCCTCCGAAGGCCCACGCCCGCTCGCCTCGCGCGCCTATTTCGCACGGCTGACCCAGGCGACGGTCACCGCGCTGACCGCGCCCACGGCCGAGGGGCGGCTTTACGAGGTGGACATGCGGCTGCGCCCCTCGGGCCGGCAGGGGCCGGTCGCCACCTCGCTCGCGTCCTTCGCCGCCTACCAGATGGACGAGGCCTGGACCTGGGAACACCTCGCGCTGACCCGCGCCCGGGTGCTGGCGGGCGATGCGGGCCTCGCGGGCGAGGTGGAGGCGGTGCGCCGGCAGGTGCTGGCCGCCAAGGGGCAGGGCGACCGCGTCCTGCCCGATGTGGCCGACATGCGCGCCCGCCTGCGCGCGGCCAAGCCTGCGGCGGGGGTATGGGAAGCCCGGAACGGCTCCGGCCGGCTGATGGACATCGAGCTTCTCGCCCAGACCTGTGCGCTGCGGGCCGGTGACCCTGCGCGCCGGGTCGAGGCGCAGTTGCGCGCGGGACTGCGCTCGGGCTTCCTGAGCGGCGAACAGGAAAGCGCGCTGCTGCTGGCCTATCGCCTGTGCTGGCGGCTGCACGCCGGCACGCGGCTGCTGACCGACCGGCCGCTCGAGATGGAGAAACTGGGCGAGGGCGGGCGCGCCTTCCTGGCGCGCGAAACCGGCGAACCCGACGCCATGGTGCTGATCGACCACCTGACCGCCGCCGTGGCAGCCGCCGCCGCCGTGATCGCCGACCGCCTGCCCGAAACCGGAGGGGAAGAGGATGCGACCCGCAACTGACACGACCGATCCCAAGGGGCTGGTGCGCGAGGCCTATGCGATCCCCGGCATCACGCCCGGCGAATGCCGGTCGGTCTTCCTCGACTGGGCGCTCAGCCTGCCGCCGGGAACCGACCCGGCCGGTCCGCTGGCCGCGCTGGTCGCGCGCCACGCTCCGGCTGCGCCCGACCACCCGATGACGGCGGTGCTGCGCGCGGGCCTCGGCCCTGCCGCGGCACCTCGCCGCCGCGGCGGCCGCGCGGCGCGGGTGCCGGAGGGCAGCTGACCGGCGGTCAGCGCGGCAGGCCTGCCGCTGCCCGCGCCAGCGCCTCGACCGCCGCCCAGTCGCCTGCCGCGACCGCCGCCGCCGGCGCCACCCAGGACCCGCCGACGCACAGGACATTCGGCAGCGACAGATAGCGTCCGGCGCTGTCGGCGGTGATCCCCCCGGTGGGGCAGAAGGACACCTGCGGCAGGGGCGAGGACAGCGCCTTCAGGAAGGCCGCGCCGCCCGCCTGTTCGGCCGGAAAGAACTTCTGCACGGTATGGCCGCGCTCCAGCAGCGCCATGACCTCGGACGCCGTCGCCGCCCCGGGCAATAGCGGCAGATCCTGTTCCGCGCAGGCGTCGAGGATGCGCTCGGTCGCCCCCGGCGACACCCCGAAGCGCGCCCCGGCCGCCTTCGCGGCCTTCACGTCGGCCGGCGTCAGCAGGGTGCCGGCCCCTACGACACCCCCCGGAACCTCGGCCATGGCGCGGATCGCATCCAGCGCGGCGGGCGTGCGCAGCGTGACCTCCAGCGCCGGAAGGCCACCCGCGACAAGGGCTTGCGCCAACATCTTCGCGTGGCCCGCATCCTCGATCACGAGGACGGGCACGACCGGAGCCAGCCGGCAGATTCGCGCGGCCTCGGCGGATTGTTCGGCAGGGGTCATCGGTTTCTCCTCTTGCCCGGGCCGTGGCGCGGGCGCTGCGGCCCAGGATTCAGACCACCACGCCAGCCCCGGTGGTGGCATCGCCCACGGTCCGGCGGAAGGCCGCGAACAACTCGCGCCCGATCCCGTGCTCGTTGGCGGACAGGTCGGCGGTCACGGGGGCGCGGGCATCGAATCCGGGCGCGAGGCAGTCGAGCGTGCCCGCCACGGCGTCGAGCCGCACCACGTCGCCGTCGCGCAGCCGGGCGAGCGGGCCGCCACAGGCGGCCTCGGGTGCGACATGGATCGCCGCGGGCACCTTGCCGCTGGCACCCGACATCCGCCCGTCGGTCACCAGCGCCACCTTCAGGCCGCGGTCCTGCAGGACCGACAGCGTTGGGGTCAGCGAATGCAACTCGGGCATCCCGTTCGCCTGCGGGCCCTGGAAGCGGACAACGACCACCGTGTCGCCGGTGAACTCGCCCGCCCTGAACGCCGCCTTGACCGCGTCCTGGCTGTGGAAGATGCGCGCGGGCGCCTCGATCACATGGCGTTCGGGCGCCACGGCCGAGACCTTGATCACTCCGCGCCCTAGGTTTCCCGACAGCTGGGTCAGCCCGCCCGTGGGTTGGAACGGGTCGGCGGCCGGGCGCAGGATGCGGTCGTTCAGGCTGACCGCGGGGCCGTCGCGCCAGGCCAGGTGCCCCTCGGCCAACACGGGTTCCTGCCGGTAATGGTGCAGCCCGTCGCCCGCCACCGTCACCGCATCGGGGTGCAGAAGGCCCGCGTCCAGGAGCTGCCCGATCAGGAACTGGAGGCCCCCCGCGGCGTGGAAATGGTTCACGTCGGCCAGGCCGTTGGGATAGACCTTGGCCATCAGCGGCACCACGCCAGAGATCTCGGCGAAGTCCTGAAGGTCGAGCATCACTCCGCTCGCCCGCGCCATCGCCGGCAGGTGCAGCACGAGGTTCGTGGACCCGCCGGTGGCCATCAGCCCGACCAGCCCGTTGACATAGGCGCGTTCGTCCAGCACGGCGCCGGCCGGGCGGTAGTCGTTGCCGAGCTGCGTGATGGCTGCGGCGCGTTCCACCGCGGCCACCGTCAGCGCCTCGCGCAGCGGCGTGCCGGGATTGACGAAGCTCGCGCCGGGCAGATGCAGGCCCATGAACTCCATCAGCATCTGGTTGGTGTTGGCGGTGCCGTAGAAGGTGCAGGTGCCGGGGCCGTGATAGCTGGCCATCTCGGCCGCCATCAGCTCGTCACGCGTCGCCTTTCCTTCGGCAAAGGCATTGCGCACGCGCGACTTCTCGTCGTTGGGGATGCCCGAGGGCATCGGACCCGCCGGCACGAACACGGATGGAACGTGCCCGAAGGTCGCGGCAGCGATGATGAGGCCCGGCACGATCTTGTCACAGACGCCCAGATAGAGCGCCGCATCGAAGGTGTTGTGCGACATCGCCACGCCCGCGGCCAGCGCGATCACATCGCGCGAGAACAGCGACAGTTCCATCCCGGGCTGGCCCTGGGTCACGCCGTCGCACATCGCCGGAACGCCGCCCGCGACCTGGGCGGTGGCCCCGGCCGCGCGGGCGGCGGCGCGGATGATCCCGGGATAATCCTCGAACGGCTGGTGCGCCGACAGCATGTCGTTGTAGGCCGTCACGATCCCGATGTTGGGTGCCCGGCTGCCGGCCAGCGCCTCCTTGTCGGCGCCCATGGCGGCATAGGCGTGGGCCTGGTTGCCGCAGGACAGGTGGCTGCGCGCCGGCCCGGCCGCGGCGGCGCGCGCCATGCGGTCGAGATAGGCGCCGCGCGGTGCTTCCGACCTGGCACGGATGCGGTCGGTCACGCGGGCGATGGTGGGGTGCAGCGTCATCGGGGCCTCCCTGTCCGGGCTGACCGAGTGTAGGCCGTTAGCGGTAACGGCGCAACCCGCCGCAGGTCGGCGGTGACGCGATTTGTCATATGGCGGCGGGTTGCGCGGGCGGCTGCGGCGAGGATAGCCTGCGGCGCATGCGGCACGTCCTCCTGGCCCTGTTCCTGTCCGTGCTGGCCCTGCCGGCGGCGGCGCAGCTTCGCCTGCCAGGGGTCGAGGATCTGTCGGCCGAGGCACGGGCCGCCCATGCCCGGTCGCAGGCCCACAGCGCCCGGGCCGAGTGGGAAGCGGCGCGGCCGCTGCTGGAACTGGTGCTGGCCGAGGCGATCGACCGGCTGGGACCGGGCCATGGCACGACGGTCGAACTGGCGGTGAGCTACGGCAACCTTCTTGACACGCTGGGCCGCGAGGCCGAGGCGCTGGAGCACTTCGGCCGCCTGTTCGCCGAGGTGAAGCGCAACTTCACCGAATGGTCGCCCTATTACGCGGCGGTCGAGGTCGCCTATGCGAGCCAACTGGCAAAGCTCGGCCGCAACGCCGAGGCGCGCGACCTGGTCGTGTTCTCCGTGAGCGACGCCTACGTCGACGCGCGCGGTCGGCTCGGTGTCGGCGGCTGAGCGCTCGTGGCTGAGCGCTCACGCCGGGCATGA
>DAOLBY010000194.1:0-5779 GCA_035324325.1 Paracoccaceae bacterium
GCGGATTCCCGGACCACCGGCGGCGGCACCGCCGGCGTGCCGGCTGCGCCGGCGGTTCCCCCCCATCCCCGGGCCCTGCGGCCCGAGGCCGGGCCGGCGCTGGCCTGCCACGCCTCGGGGCGGTCGGCAGCCCTTTACGAGCCGCGTTACGGCAACCCCGCAGTCGTGGCGCTGTCACTGGCTTCGGGCGATGCCCTGCGCGCCATCCCGGGTGTTCTGTCGCCGCGCGGCATCCTGCTGGTGGCCGACGAGGACAGCGCCGAAACCGGCCGGACCGAAGCGAACGCGATGCAGCTTGCGCCGGTAACGGCCGATGCGGCGCTGGCGATCCTGCCCATCCTGAACCCCGCAACGCTGGCCTTTGCGGCCCATGCGACCCACGCCTGGGACATCGACACCGACCTGTTGATCCAGACCCTGGCGCGGCAGGCGCGTGCCGCCGGGGCGCGCATCGTCACCGGCACGCCGGTCACCGGGATCGTCCGGCAGGGGGCAGGCTGGCGGGTGGTCTGGGCGGGCGGCAGCGCGACAGCGGGCGTGATCGTCAACGCCGCCGGCGCCTGGGCTGACCGGGTGGCGGTGATGGCGGGGGTGGCCCCCCTGGGCCTGCGGCCCCTGCGCCGGTCGATGGCCCGCATTCCCGCGCCGGCCGGTTACGACGTGTCGCGCTGGCCCATGACCCTTGCCGCGGGCGAGAGCTGGTACATGAAGCCCGATGCCGGAGCGCTGATCGTCTCGCCGGCCGAGGAGGACGCGGTGGCGGAACCCCACGATGCCTTCGCCGACGACATGGTTCTGGCCGAGGGGCTGGCGCGCTACGAGGCCGCGGTGACCGCCCCGGTCACGCGGATGCTGGCGAACTGGGCGGGGCTGCGGACCTTTGCCCCTGACCGGGTGCCTTCCATCGGGTTCGCCCCTGACAGCCCCGGGTTCTTCTGGCTGGCGGGGCAGGGTGGCTACGGATTCCAGACGGCGCCGGCAGCGGCGGCGCTGGCGGCCGACCTTCTGACGGGCCGCGCGGCGGGCTTGCCGGCGGACCTGGTCGCTGCCCTGACGCCGGGCCGGTTCGGCCCAGGCTGACGCCCTACGGTCAGAACCGCTCGGCCCGCAGCACCTCGGCATCGGTCACGCTGACGACACCGATGTGTCGCTCGACCACCGCAAAGGCGGCCTCCAGCAGCGCGTCCAGCCGTTCCGGGCGGATCAGGCAGATCACCGCGACCATGCCGGACCGTCCGACCTGCCCCTCGCGGCTCCACTGCCCCGACCGGCCCGACCCGCCGAGGACGGGAAGCACAGTGAAGCCGGTGACGCCGGCCTTGACCAGCGCGGCGGTCAGCCGTCCCTCCATCGGTGCCTCGATGATGATCTCGACCCGCTTGGCGCGGTACGTCTGCATGGCTCAGCCCCCGGCGATGGCGCCGGCCACGGCCACCCAGACCGGAATGCCGACGATCAGGTTGAAGGGGAAGGTGACCCCCAGCGACAACGTCAGATAGATCGAGGGGTTGGCCTCGGGCAGCGCCACCCGCATCGCCGCCGGCACCGCGATGTAGCTGGCCGAGGCGGCCAGCGTCATCATCAGAGCAAGGCCTCCGGGCGACAGGCCGAGCAGCAGACCCGCCGCCAGCCCCGCCGCGGCACCGATGACGGGCATCACGATGCCGAAGGCCAGCGCGCCCCCGCCCAGAACACCCCGCGCCTGCCGCAGCCCCCGGCCTGCGACCAGCCCCATGTCCAGCAGGAACAGGCACAGCACCCCCTGGAAGGGCGCGGTGATGAAGGCGTCGATGCGGGCAAGGCCCGGGGCGCCGGTGACCGCGCCGATCAGGAACGACCCGACCAGCAGAACGATCGAGCCGTTGAGCAGGATCTCGCGCCACAGATGCGCGTCCATGCGTGCGCCACCGCCCGCGCGCGCCAGCAGCCACAGGGCCGAGACGATGGCCGGTGCCTCCATCGCCGCGGCGACGGCGACCATGTAGCCCTCCCAGGCCATGCCCTCGCCATTGAGCACCGAAGCCGCGGTGACGAAGGTCACGATGCTGATGGAGCCATAATGCGCCGCCACCGCCGCCGCGTCGGTGACCGACAGCCGGGTCATGACGCGCAGGAGGGCATAGGCCGCAAAGGGAAGCGCGGCCGACAGCAGCACGCCCGCCCCGAGCGCCGCCACCAGCCGCCCGTCCGCGCCATGCGCCGACACCGCCACTCCGCCCTTGAAGCCGATGGCGAACAGAAGATAGAGCGACATGCCCTTGGCCACTGCCTCGGGCACGCTCAGGTCCGACCGCGCCAGTGCCGCGCCGAGGCCGAGCGCGAAACACAGGATCATCGGCGTCAGCAGGTTCGCCTGCGCCAGCGCCAAGATATCCTGCATGCGATCCCCCGTGCCGCGCCGCAGCGCCATATGTGCTGCGGGGGCCGGCACGACAAGCCCCTTTCGACGGCACCCGTGCCGGCGCGGGAAGGGCAGAGCGCCGCCGCTACGGCGCCGCCGGGCAGCCGCGGTGTTCAACGGCGTTGCGCGCGCCGACCACGGTGACGAGCATCGCGGAGCGGTCGAGCGCAAAGGGCGCACCGGTCGGGTCCACCATCTCGGCCACCGCGGTCAGACGGTTGCCGGTGCGGCTGACCAGGGCTTCGGACACCCAGACGCCGGGGGCGGCGGGTTCCATCACCACGGCCTCGTCCCCGCCTTGCGGTGGCAGGTCCATCGTCGCCGTCACGCGAAGCCCGTCGCGCAACGGTTCCACCCGGCAGGTCAGACGCACCAGCCCGGCCTCGGCCGCCGTCGCGGGCCGGGCGGCCAGTGCGGCGCGGATGGCGGGGTCACGCTCGCCCGCGCCGCTCACCTGCGCTTCCAGCCGCAGGTCGGCGGGCACGCAGACATCGCGGCAGACCCCGATCTCCAGCGTCGCGTGCAGATGGACGGGTCGCGACGGGTCGCGGGGCGTCACCTCGACCGGCAGCACCACGCCGCCCGAATATCCAAGCGTACGCATCCCGTTCAGCGTGAAGACCTCGGGTTTCGGCCAGAGGATGCGCGCGGCGCGCAGGTTCTCGGACCCCGACCAGTCGACCAAAGGCGCAATGCCGGCGTCGCCGGGCGCGCGCCAGTAGGTCTTCCATCCCGGGGCAAGTTGCAGTTCCAGCCCGGCCAGGCGGCGCCCGCCCTCGGCCATCCAGCCGGCGCGGATCCCCCCTGTCACCAGCGGATCGGCAAGCCCCGGCAGCGACAGCGACCGGGTCTGCTCGGCCGCGGCGGCAATGGGCACCGCGACGAGGGCGGCAACGGCAAGGGGCAGCAGGCGCAGCTTCATGCATCCGACATAGGCGCCGGGAGGGCCGCACGGCAATCACGTTGCGGCGAGGCGCGCGCCACGTGCCTTTTGCGCCACGCGCCTGCCCGGCCCGAGGGGTCTTGAGGCATCCCCCGCGCGGCCCCATCTTGGTTGACGGGGGGAATCGGCGCATGGACCTCGATGGCAAGCTTCTGATCGCGATGCCCGGCCTCGGCGACCCGAGGTTCGATCGGGCCGTGATCCTCGTCTGCGCCCATTCCGACGACGGCGCCATGGGCCTGATCCTGAACAAGCCCTTGCCCGACGTGACCTTCCAGCGCCTTCTGGAGCAGCTCGGCATCCCGCACGGCCCGGATGGCCGCGACATCCGCGTGCATTTCGGGGGTCCGGTGGAGCGCGGGCGCGGCTTCGTGCTGCACAGCCCCGACTACCGCGCCGGCGGCGGCGGCACCATGCAGGTCTCCGGCCGCTACGGCATGACGGCGACGCAGGACATCCTGAGCGAACTGGCGCGGGGGGGCGGGCCGCAATCGGCGCTGCTGGCTCTCGGCTATTCGGGCTGGGGGCCGCTGCAGCTCGAGGACGAGATCGCGCGCAACGACTGGCTGATCGCCGACGCGCCCGAGGACCTGGTGTTTTCGTCCGATCTGGGCGGGATCTGGGGCGCCGCCCTGCGACGCATGGGGATCGAGCCGATCAGCCTGTCGGCCGCCGCCGGGCGGGCCTGAGCCCGCCTACAGTCCCTTGCGCAGCCGGTCGAAGGCCATGAGGTCGGCCAGCAGTGCCGGAAGTTCGGCCAGGGGCACCATGTTCGGCCCGTCGGAGGGGGCACGGTCGGGTGCCTCGTGCGTCTCGATGAATACCCCCGCCACGCCCACAGCCACCGCCGCGCGCGACAGGACCGGCACGAAGCGCTGGTCGCCGCCCGAGGAACCGCCAAGCCCGCCGGGCTGCTGCACCGAATGGGTGGCATCGAAGATCACCGGCGCCCCGGTCTCGGCCATGACCGGCAGGGCGCGGAAATCGCTGACCAGTGTGTTGTAGCCGAAGGACGCGCCGCGCTCGGTCAGCATCACGTCCGCATTGCCCGAACCGGTGACCTTGGCCGCCACATGCGCCATGTCCCAGGGCGCGAGGAACTGTCCCTTCTTGATGTTCACCGCCCTTCCGGTCCGCGCGGCGGCGACCAGAAGGTCGGTCTGCCGGCACAGGAAGGCGGGAATCTGCAGCACATCGACGGTCTCGGCGACCGGGGCGCAATGCCCCAGTTCGTGCACGTCGGTCAGGACCGGCAGGCCAAGGGTCTCGCGCACCTCGGCGAAGACCTCCAGCGCCTGCGCCATCCCCAGGCCGCGGGCGCCCGACAGGCTGGTGCGGTTGGCCTTGTCGTAGCTCGTCTTGAACACGACCCGGGCACCGGCGCCCGCCGCCGCCTCGGCCACCGCCTGCGCCATCTCCAACGCGTGCGCCCGGCTTTCCATCTGGCAGGGGCCGAGGATGAAGGCGAGCGGCAGGGCGTTGCCGAAGGAGGCCGGGCGCGGCAGGCCGCGGCCGACGGTGACGACGGGGTTGGGGGAAAGCGGCTGCATCGGCGGTCCTGTCAGGCGGGGTGGGTCCTGATTAACCGGCGCCTTCGTCCTTCGCCAGCAGGTAGATGTCCATCACCCAGCCATGCGCGGCCCGCAGCGCCGCACGGGCGGACAGGATCCGCGGCCCGGCCTCGGCCAGCGGTCCGGCCTCCAGCACCTGTTGCGGCAGGCCGAGCATCGCGCCCCACCAGATCGTCACACCCGCGGGGTCGAGCGCCCCGAACGCCCCGCCCTCGTCCAGCAGGACTGCCACGCGGTCGGTGGCGGGGGGCCAGCCGTGGTCGCGCAGACGGCGGCCGGTGGTGACGGTGACGGGGCCGGCCAGCGCGTTCAGGGATATCGCGTGGGCGGCCGTCAGCGCCTGGAGCGCGGTGATGCCGGGGATGACCTCGACCCGCGGCGCCGGCCGAAGGCGGGCGGCGATCCGCAGGGTGGAATCGTAGAGCGAGGGGTCACCCCAGACCAGAAGCGCCACCCGCGAGGGCGCATGGGGCGCAAGCGCGGCGGTCCAGGTCGCGGCGATGGCGTCGTGCCAGGCTTCGACCCGTTCGCGGTAGTCGGGGATGGCGGGGTCGCGCGCGGGAAGATCGATCTCGATCAGCCGCGTTGCGGGGTTGTTCAGCAACCGGGCGCAGAGGTCGCGCCGCAGGTCCGCCAGATCGGCCTTGCCGGCCCCCTTGCGCGGGATCAGGACGGCATCGGCGGCGTTCAGCGCCCGAATTGCGCCCCGGGTGACATGGTCGGGGCTGCCGGTGCCGATGCCGATCAGGGTCAGGTGCTGCACGTGCGGATGCAGCGGGGGGGGTCCCCCCCCCCCCCCCCCCCCCCGGGGATATGTGCCCCCACGGAAAGGCGGCCCCGCTCCCGCCGCCGCGCGAGGGGCGG
>DAOLBY010000195.1:0-5758 GCA_035324325.1 Paracoccaceae bacterium
CGCCAGTTTCGGAACCGAGGCGGACAAGACCGTGCTCTTCCTCGGCAAGTGGCTGACGCTGGCCTTCGTGCTGGAAAGCCTGATGGTGGCCTGCGTGCCCGCCTCCTCGGTCGTCGGGGTGCTGGGGGGCGAAGGCATCCGGCCGATCGTGACCGCCACGCTGGTGGGTGTTCCAGCCTACCTGAATGGCTATGCAGCGCTGCCGCTGGTGGGCGGGCTGGTCGGGCAGGGTATGGCGCCGGGCGCGGGCATGGCCTTCATGGTGGCCGGCGGTGTGACCTCGATCCCTGCGGCGATCGCGGTCTGGGCGCTGGTGCGCCCGCCGGTCTTCGCGCTTTATCTGGCACTGTCCCTGACCGGGGCCTTCGCATCGGGGCTGGCGTTCCAGCTTCTGGTCTGAGGCCGCGACCGGCGCGAATCATGCCATGTCAACTATCTGAAAGCTCTTGCTTTTCAGGTTAATCAAGGGTTGACGCCGGAATGCGGCGGGAACGCTGGGGCGCAAGCCGCTCCGCCGTCCCGCCCGGCGCAACAATGGCAAATCCTTGCCGCATCCTTGTCCGAAAAATGGCGAAATCAGGGTGCATTCCGGGCACATCGGCGGAT
The DNA here is from genome assembly GCA_035324325.1 of Paracoccaceae bacterium. Lineage (GTDB taxonomy): Bacteria > Pseudomonadota > Alphaproteobacteria > Rhodobacterales > Rhodobacteraceae > DAOLBY01. The sequence continues at coordinate 607 of DAOLBY010000195.1, forward strand.
CGGCCGCCCCACAGTCACCCCTGGCCCGGAAAGGACCCCACCCATGTTCATGCAGGATATCGCCCGCCTCGCCCCCGCCGCCGCCGTGCTGCCGGGCATGCCGCTTGCCGCCGGCCTTGTCGCCGACACCCCGGTCGAGACGCGCCGCGGCTGGCAGCCCGCCGGCAGCCTGCGTCCGGGCGACACGGTGCAGACGCTGGACGGCGGGTTGCGGCAGGTGCTTGCGCTTGACCGCGCCTGGATCCTGCCCGCGCTCGGCGGCGAGGTGATCGACCTCCCCGGCGGTGCCTTCGGCAACGACGATGCCGTGACGCTCCTGCCCGGCCAGCACATCCTGGCCGACGTGACGCCCGAGGACGCGGCCGTGGGCGGCCTGCCCGATGCGCTTGCGGTGCTGATCCCGGCACTGGCGATGGACGGCTGGCGCGGGGCAGCCCGCCGCCGGGTGCCCGGGCCTGTCGAGGTCGTGACGCCGCTCTTTGCGGAAGAGGAATATGTCTGGGCAGCCTCGGGGCTGATCCTGCATTGCCCCTGCATCAGGGACGGGGCGGGGGCACCACCGGCCGCCTCGGGCTGCTTCCCGCGCATCGGCGATGCCACCGCGCGTCGGCTGCTCGCCGCGCGTGCAGCCGATCCCTGCGCCCTGCCCGGCTGGGCCGCCTGAGCCGTCGTTTACCACCGGCCCGCCGCTGGACAGCGGCGGCCGCGCCCGGTATCACGCGCGGCCATGGCCGAGAAATCCGACCCCAATTCGAAGCTGATCGCCGACAACCGACGCGCACGCTTCGACTACCATATCGAGGACGATCTCGAGGCCGGGATCGTCCTCTTCGGCTCTGAGGTGAAGAGCCTGCGCCAGGGTGGTGCCAACATCGCCGACAGCTATGCCAGCGTCGACGGGGGCGAGTTGTGGCTGATCAACGGCTACATTGCGCCCTATGCCCAGGCCAAGACCTGGGGCCACGAGGAACGCCGCCGCCGCAAGCTTCTGGTCAGCCGCAAGGAACTGTCGCGCCTGTGGTCGGCCACCGCGCGCGAGGGCATGACGGTGGTTCCCTTGCGGATGTATTTCAATGCCAAGGGCGTGGTGAAGCTGCGCCTCGGCATCGCCAAGGGCAAGAAGCTGGCCGACAAGCGCGACACCTCGGCCAAGCGCGACTGGGACCGCCAGCGCGCGCGGCTTCTCAAGCAGGGCTGAGTCACCGGCGCGCTTGCCCGGCCGGGCGCCAGCCGCTATCCCGGTCGGGTTGCCGCAAGCGAGACCGCCGATGACCGCCACGACCGACGACCCCCGCACGCTGGTCTCGACCGACTGGCTGGCCCACCATCTGCGCGACCCCGACCTGCGGGTGCTGGACGCCAGCTGGTATCTGCCTGCTCAGGGCCGTGACGCCCGCGCGGAATACGCCTCCGCCCATATCCCCGGTGCGCGGCATTTCGACATCGACGAGATCTCCGACCAGCGGTCGGACCTTCCGCACATGGCGCCGCCGCCCGAGAAGTTCATCAGCCGGATGCGCGCGATGGGCGTCGGCGACGGGCATCAGGTGGTGGTCTACGATGGCGCCGGGCTGTTTTCGGCGGCGCGCGTCTGGTGGACCTTCCGGCTGATGGGCAAGACCGACGTGGCCGTGCTCGACGGGGGGTTCCCGAAGTGGCAGGCCGAGGGGCGCGAGACCGAGGACATTCCGCCGGTGGTCCGCGACCGGCACATCACCGTCAGCCGTCAGCATGCGCTGGTTCGCGACGTGACGCAGGTGGCGCGGGCGGCCAAGCTGGGGCTGGCGCAAGTGGTTGATGCCCGCGCGGCCGAACGGTTCCGGGGCGATGCCCCCGAACCGCGTGCGGGCCTGCGCGCCGGGCACATCCCGGGCTCGCTGAACCTGCCCTTCGGCGGGGTGCTGAACCCCGACGGGACGATGAAGCGGGGCGAGGCGCTGCGGGGGGCTTTTGCGGCGGCGGGGGTGGACCTGTCGCGCCCGGTGATCACCAGCTGCGGTTCGGGGGTGACGGCGGCGATCCTGAACCTTGCGCTCGAGGTTCTGGGCCACCGTGACCATGCGCTCTATGACGGGTCATGGGCGGAATGGGGCATGTACGACGACCTGCCGATCGAGAAGGGATAGCCATGTTCGACGCGCTGAAAGCCCAGCCGCAGGACAAGATCCTGCAACTGATTGCCCTGTTCCGCGACGACCCGAGGACGGACAAGATCGACCTGGGTGTCGGCGTCTACAAGGATGCCACGGGGCACACGCCGGTGATGCGGGCGGTCAAGCGTGCGGAGCGGATGCTGTGGGAGGCCGAAACCACCAAGACCTACACAGGGCTTGCCGGCGAGCCCGATTTCCATGCCGCGATGGCCCGGTTGATCCTGGGCGACGCCGCGCCGATGGACCGGCTTGCGGCGGGGGGGCCGGCCGGGGGGGGGGGCGCGGTCCGGCAGGCGATGGAACTGATCCGGCTGGCCGCCCCCGGCGCGAAGGTCTGGCTGCCCGATCCGACCTGGCCCAACCATCCCTCGATCATCCGTTATCTCGGGATGCCGTCCGCGACCTACCGGTATTTCGACGCGGCGGGCGGCGGGGTGGATGCGGGTGCGATGCTGGCCGATCTGGATCGGGTGGCGACCGGCGACGTGGTCCTGCTGCATGGCTGCTGCCACAACCCCACGGGCGCCAACCCCGACGCCGCGACCTGGGAGGCCGTGGCAGCGGTGCTGGAACGCCGCGGCGCCGTGCCGCTGATCGACCTCGCCTATCAGGGCTTCGGCGACGGGCTCGATGCCGATGCCGGCCCCACGCGCATGCTGGCGGCACGCCTGCCCGAGGTGCTGATCGCGGCGTCCTGCTCCAAGAACTTCGGCATCTACCGCGAGCGTGCGGGCGTCCTGATGGCGCTTGGCGAACCGGGGCAGCGGGCGGTGGTGCAGGGAAACCTGGCCTTCCTCAACCGGCAGAACTACAGCTTTCCGCCCGACCACGGGGCACGGCTGGTGACGATGATCCTGAACGATGCCGGGCTGCGCAGCGAATGGCAGACGGAACTGGACGAGGTGCGGTCGGGGATGCTGGGGCTGCGATCTGCGCTGGCCGAGGAGTTGCGGCGCCTGACGAACTCGGACCGTTTCGACTTCCTGGCGCGGCACCGCGGCATGTTCAGCCGTCTCGGCGCGACCGAGGCGCAGGTGGAGCGGCTGCGGGCGGAGCACGGCATCTACATGGTATCGGACAGCCGGCTGAACATCGCGGGGCTGAACGCGGCCACCGTGCCGGTGCTGGCCCGCGCGGTCGTGGCCTGCGGCATCTGAGGGGGTCGCACAGCGCCCCGGGCGAACCGCGTCATGCGGTTTGTGCCGCGCGATGAATGCCCGCAGGGGCCTGGCAAGCGCCCCGCGATACAAAAGGGCCCGGGCGTCGTCGCCCGGGCCCTCCGCGTTCCGGTCACGCCGGGGTCAGCCCTTGGCGAACTCGGGGTAGGCCTCCAGCCCCAGTTCGGACTTGTCGAGGCCCATCATTTCGTCTTCCTGGCTCGGCCGCAGGCCGACCGTGGCCTTGAGGATCGAGAAGACGATGAAGGAGGCGACGAAGACGAAGGCGCCGATGGCGACAAAGCCCAGGATCTGGGTCCCGAAGCTGGTGTCGGCGGTGTAGAAGGGCACCGCCAGCGTCCCCCAGAAGCCCGCGATCAGGTGGACCGGGATCGCCCCCACCACATCGTCGATCTTCATCTTGTCGAGGAAGGGCACGGCCAGGACCACGATCACGCCACCGACGGCACCGATCCACAGCGCGCCGAACAGCGGCGGGTCGAGCGGGCCGGCGGTGATCGACACGAGGCCGGCCAGCGCGCCGTTCAGCACCATGGTGAGGTCGACCTTCTTGTAGATCACCTGCGTCAGGATCAGAGCTGTCACCGCACCGGCCGCGGCCGCCATGTTGGTGTTGGCAAAGATCACCGAGATGGCGTTCGCGTCCGCCTCGGTCCCCAGCGCCAGCTGCGAGGCGCCGTTGAAGCCGAACCAGCCCAGCCACAGGATGAATGTGCCAAGGGTTGCCAGCGCCAGGTTCGAGCCAGGCATCGGGTTGACACGGCCGTCCTTGGCGTACTTGCCCAGCCGCGGCCCCAGCACGATGGCGCCGGCCAGTGCCGCAAAGCCGCCCGCGGCATGGACCAGGGTCGAGCCGGCGAAGTCCGAGAAGCCGGCTTCCGACAGCCAGCCGCCGCCCCACTGCCACGACGCCTCGATCGGATAGAGGAACCCGGTCAGCACGACCGTGAAGATCAGGAAGGGCCAGAGCTTGATGCGCTCGGCCAGCGTGCCCGACACGATGGACGCGGTGGTGGCACAGAACATCAGCTGGAAGAAAAAGTCCGATCCGGCCGAATATCCCGTCGCGATGTCGGGATCGCCGCCGATGTCCTTGGGCGAGAAGAGCGAGCCGACATAGCCCGTCACGGTCCAGCCATCGCCGGGATACATCAGGTTGTACCCGACGAACCAGTACATGATCGAGGCGATCGAGAAGAGCGCGATGTTCTTCGTCAGCTGCATGGTCACGTTCTTCGACCGCACCAGGCCAGCCTCGAGCATGGCAAAGCCGGCGGCCATCCAGAACACGAGGAATCCGCCGATCAGGAACAGGAGCGTGTTGAAGATGAACGCGTTGTCCACGACGGGTGCGGCGGCGGCCTCGGCGGCTTCGGTCGCGGCCTCGGCAGTGGCGGCGGCTTCCTGCGCATAGGCCGGCAGGGCGATTGCGGCGGCCAGCGCCGCAAGTCCCGACAGGGTTTTCCAGTTGGTCATTGTGGTTGCTTCCCCTTGATCCCGTCGCGTCACAGCGCGTCGTCGTTGGTTTCGCCGGTGCGCACGCGGACCGCGTGCTGCACGTCGAGCACGAAGATCTTGCCGTCGCCGATCTTGTCGGTCTTGGCGGTCTTGGCGATGGTATCGACCACACTGTCGGCCAACGCGTCGGTGACCACGATCTCGAGCCGCACCTTGGGCACGAAGTTCACGGCGTATTCGGCGCCGCGATAGATCTCGGTGTGGCCCGACTGGCTGCCGAAGCCCTTGATCTCGATCACCATCATTCCGCGCACGCCGATGGCGGTGAGCGCCCCGCGCACCTCCTCGAGCTTGAACGGCTTG
>DAOLBY010000196.1:0-5748 GCA_035324325.1 Paracoccaceae bacterium
CGGCGCGGCGGCGGGGCTGTCGATCGGCTTCGTCGTCTGGATGTATGCGCTGTTCCTGCCCTCGTTCGGGCCGGATGCAGTGATCCCGGCGGCGGTCCTTGCCGATGGTCCCCTGGGCATCGGCTGGCTGCGGCCGCGGGCGCTGTTCGGGGTCGAGGGGATGGACCCGCTGATCCATGCGCTGTTCTGGTCGCTGGTCCTGAACACCTTTGCCCTGCTCGTCGTGTCGGCCGCGACCTTCCCGGGACCGGTCGAGCGGCTGCAGGGCGCGGCCTTTGTCAATGTCTTCGACGCCGCGACCGGCCCGGGGGAATGGAGCCGCGGCGGCGCCGAGCCCGAGGCGCTTCTGGTCATGGCGCAGCGCATCCTGGGCGACGAGGCCGCCCAGGCGCTGTTCGAGGGCGAGGCGCGGGCGCAGGGCAAGGCCGGCATGCTGCCCGACCCCACACCCGCCTTCATCGCGGGGCTCGAGCGGCGGCTCGCGGGGTCGGTCGGGGCGGCGACGGCGCATGCGATGATCAGCCAGATCCCGGGCCGCGCGGCGGTCAGCGTCGAGGACCTGATGGCAGTGGCCAACGAGGCCGCGCAGATCATGGAATATTCCGCCCGGCTGGAGGCGCAGCAGGACGAGCTGACCCGAACCGCGCGGCAACTGCGCGAGGCGAACGAGAAGCTGACGCAGCTTTCGGTGCAGAAGGATGCGTTCCTGAGCCAGATCAGCCACGAACTGCGCACCCCCATGACCTCGATCCGCGCCTTCAGCGAGATCCTGCGCGAGGGCGACCTGCCCGCGCCCATGGTGGTGAACTACGCCACCATCATCCATGACGAGGCGATCCGGCTGACCCGGCTGCTCGACGACCTGCTCGACCTGTCGGTGCTGGAAAGCGGGACGGTGCAGCTCAACCTCACGATGGCGAACCTGCGCGAGATGATCGACCGGGCGCTGACGGCGGCGGCGCATACGCGGCCCGAGCGCAGCTTCGTCATCCACCGCGATCCGGCCTCCGAGGAGATCTTCCTGCGCACCGACGGCGACCGGCTGACGCAGGTGTTCATCAACCTGATCTCCAACGCGCGGAAATACTGCGATGCGACGGCGCCCGAACTGCGCATCGCCGTGCGCCAGCGGGCAGGGCGGGTGACGGTGGACTTCATCGACAACGGATCGGGCATTCCGGCGGGCAAGCAGGCACTGATCTTCGAAAAGTTCGCGCGGCTGACCGATACCACGCGGGCCGGAGGCGCGGGACTGGGACTGGCGATCTGCCGCGAGGTGATGGCGAACCTCGGGGGCACCATCGGCTATCTGCCGGGGCAGGGTGGCGCTGCCTTCCGCGTGACCCTTCCGCTGCGGCTGGACAAGGCGGCCTGAGCCGCGTTAACCCGCCAGAAACCCGGGCTGTGGCACCGCTGGGGCGGATTGCGGCAAGGGGCGGACATGGGCGGCATCGCGCGCAAGCTGGCGGCACAGGCAGGCAGTGCGGCAGACACCGGCCCCGGCGATGCCGCGGCGGCGCTGCCGGCGGCGCTGGCGCGCGGCGCGCGGCTGGGGGGCGGGGGCCTCGATGCCGCGGCGGCGCGGGCCGATCTGTCCCGCGCCGATCCGGCCGAGGTGATCGAACTGGTGCCCGACCACGCGCTGATCCTGTCGCTGGAAGGGCCGCGCGGGGCGGCGGGCGCGATGGTCCTGTCGGCCGAGGTCGTGGCGGCGGTGATCGAGCACCAGACGCTGGGCCGCGTCGGCCGCCAGCCGCTCGTGCCACGCCGCCCCACCCGAACCGATGCGATGCTGGCCGCGGGGCTGGCCGGCGCGGTCCTCGCAGCGCTCGACGAGGCGCTCGAGGATGCGCCGGACCGCACCTGGGCCGCGGGCTTCCGCCCCGGCCCGCCGCTGGACGAGGCGCGGATGGTCGGCTTTCACCTCGAGGACACGCCGCACCGGCTCTGGCGGGCAGAGGTCGACCTGGGCGCCGGGGCGCGGCGCGGCACGGTCATGCTGGCGCTGCCTGCGGCGGGGCGGGGAGAGCCGCCGGCCTAGGCGGTCGGCTCGGCGGAACAGGCGGCGGGGAAGGTGTTCCGGGTGGCACTGACCGAGCAGGTCATGGCCGCGGAGGCCGTGCTCGATGCCGTTCTCGCCCGCGTCAGCCTGCCGCTGGCGCAGGTGATGGGCCTGCGCGCGGGCGAGGTGCTGCGCCTCGGCACCGCCGCGCTCGACCGGGTGGACCTTGCAGGGCCGGACAACCTTCGGCGCGCGGGCGGTCGGCTGGGTCAGGCGCGTGGAATGCGGGCATTGCGGCTGGACGAGGCCGCGCTTCCCGCCCCGCGAGGCGAGGGCGGGCTGGCGCCGGGACTTGCGACGGTCGGGGCGGCGCTGCCGCGCACCGGCACCGGGGGCTGAGCCTGGGGCTGTCGCGGGCCGGTTTCCGCACCGAAGACCGGCCGTCCCGCCCGCAGTGCATCGCAGCGGTCGGGCGGGGCCGGTGGGCCGTGCCGGCTGGCCAGCCGCGCGCCTCAGCGGTGCTTCACATCCACATAATTGCGGCGCGGCGCACCGACATAAAGCTGCCGGGGCCGGCCGATCTTCTGGTTCTTGTCGGCGATCATCTCTTTCCACTGGCTGATCCAGCCCACGGTGCGCGACAGCGCGAAGATCGGGGTGAACATCGAGGTGGGGAACCCCATCGCGTCGAGGATGATGCCGGAATAGAAGTCCACGTTGGGATAGAGCTTGCGCGAGATGAAGTAGTCGTCCTCGAGCGCGATGCGCTCAAGCTCCTTGGCAACCTGGAGCGTCGGGTTGTTCTCGATCCCCAGCAGCCCCAGCACCTCGTCGGCGCTTTCCTTCATCACCTTGGCCCGCGGGTCGAAGTTCTTGTAGACGCGATGCCCGAAGCCCATCAGGCGGAACGGATCGTCCTTGTCCTTGGCCCGCGCGATGTATTCGGGGATGCGGTCCACGGTCCCGATCTCGCGCAGCATTTCCAGACAGGCCTGGTTCGCGCCGCCATGCGCCGGTCCCCAGAGGCAGGCGATGCCGGCGGCGATGCAGGCGAAGGGGTTCGCGCCCGAGGACCCCGCCAGCCGCACCGTCGAGGTCGAGGCGTTCTGCTCGTGGTCGGCGTGCAGCATCATGATGCGGTCCATGGCCTTGGCCAGGACCGGGCTCGGCACATAGTCCTCGCAGGGGACGGCAAAGCACATGTGCAGGAAGTTGGACGCGTAATCGAGGCTGTTCTTCGGATAGACGAAGGGCTGGCCGATCGAATACTTGTAGGCCATGGCCGCGATGGTGGGGAGTTTCGCGATCAGCCGGATCGCCGCCACCTCGCGCTGCCAGGGATCGTTGATGTCGGTGCTGTCGTGGTAGAAGGCGCTCATCGCGCCGACGACGCCCACCATGGTCGCCATCGGGTGGCTGTCGCGGCGGAACCCGCGGAAGAAATAGTGCATCTGCTCGTGCACCATCGTGTGCCGCGTCACGCGGTGCTCGAAGTCCTTCAGCTGGTTGCCTGTCGGCAGGTCGCCGTAGAGCAGGAGGAAACAGACCTCGAGGAAACTCGACTGCTCGGCCAGCTGCTCGATCGGATAGCCCCGGTAGAGCAGTTCGCCCAGGTCGCCGTCGATGTAGGTGATGGTCGATTCGCAGGCGGCGGTCGAGGTGAAGCCGGGGTCGTAGGTGAACACGTCGCCCTGGGCATAGAGCTTGCCGATGTCGATCACATCGGGCCCCACGGTCGGCGACCGCACGGGCAGTTCGATGCGCTTGTTGTCGAAGGTCAGCGTCGCGGTCTTCGTCTCGGCCATGATGATCCGTCCCCTTCCCGATCCCTGGCGGGGACCGGCCGGGCCGGACCCCCGATTGCCTTGGCTGCCGGCGCCGAGCGGGGGCGGGCCGTCAGCCCGCGGCATCCCCCAGCCGCGCCAGCGTCTCGTCCCGCCCCAAGACCTGCATCATCTCGGCAACGCCGGGCGTTACCGTGCGCCCCGCCAGCGCTGCGCGCAAGGGGGCGGCCAGCTTGCCGAAACCGATCCCGTGTTCGGCGGCGGCAGCGGACAGCGTGGCGTCGAGTGCTTCCTTCGTCCATGAAGCACTTTGCAGGTGCAGCGTCAAGGATTTCAGTATGCCACGGGATACCGTATCCAGTGCCGAGGCCGCCGCGGCGTCGGGCACGACGGGGCGGGTGACCAGAGCAAATCGAGCCTTGTCAAGAAGTTCCGGGAAGGTCTTCGCGCGCTCCTTCAGCACGGGCAAGGCGCGCGACAGGTGGTCGCGCTGCCCCGCCATGAGCGCCGGCAACCCCGCCGCTGTCATGTAGCCTGCCAGTTCTTGCAGCAGCGCAGCATCGTCCGCCATCGCGATATGGCGGCCGCAGATGTGTTCGAGCTTCTTGAAGTCGAGTCGCGCCGGCGACCGGCCGATGCCCGACAGGTCGAACCATTCGCGCGCCTGCGCGTCGGTAAAGACCTCGGCATCGCCATGGCTCCACCCCAGCCGCGCGAGATAGTTGCGCATCCCGGCCGCCGGATAGCCCTGCGCCTGGTAGTCGCCCACTGCCGTCGCCCCGTGGCGCTTGGACAGTTTCTTGCCGTCCGGCCCGTGGATCAGCGGGATATGCGCCCAGACCGGCACCTCCCAGCCCATGGCGTCATAGACCATCTGCTGGCGCGCGGCGTTGTTAAGGTGGTCGTCCCCCCGGATCACATGCGTCACGCCCATGTCGTGGTCGTCCACCACCACCGCCAGCATGTAGACGGGTGTGCCGTCCGAACGTAGCACCACCATGTCGTCAAGCTGGTCGTTGCGGATGACCACGCGGCCCTGCACGGCGTCCTCTACCACCGTCTCGCCCGTTCGCGGGGCCTTCATGCGGATCGCATGGGGCGCGTCGGGCCAGGTGGCGGGGTCGGCGTCGCGCCAGGGGCTGTGGAACAGGGTTGACCGGCCCTCGGCCCGCGCCGCTTCACGGAAGGCCTCGATCTCGGCCGGCGTGGACCAGCAGCGGTAGGCGGCGCCCCGCGCCAGCATCTCGCGCGCCACCTCGGCATGGCGGTCCCTGCGGGCGAACTGGCTGACCGCCTCGCCGTCCCAGTCGAGGCCGAGCCACGCCAGGCCCGTCAGGATCGCCTGCGTCGCCTCGGGGGTGGACCGCTCGCGGTCGGTATCCTCGATGCGCAGCAGGAACCGGCCGCCGCGGCCGCGGGCAAAGAGCCAGTTGAACAGCGCCGTCCGCCCGCCGCCGATGTGCAGGTAGCCCGTGGGCGAGGGCGCGAAGCGGGTCACGACGGGACGATCTGCGGGACGATCTGCGGGACGATCTGCGGGGCGGTCGGTCACGGGTCTGTCCTTCCGGGGCCGCAGCGGGGCTGCAGGGCGGCATTAATCTTTCGGAAACCATGAGCGGCGAGGCTCGGGGCGCAGGTGTAGGCAAGGACGGGGGCAAGGGCAAGGTGGCGGCCCCGGGGCTGGCGGCGGTGGCGGTGGCGGGACAACGCGGCGCGGCGGGGTCGCGTGCCACGCTGCGGGGGCGTCTGGCCGGGGGGGTGGCCGCCCTGCGCCCGCGGCTCTTTCCCTTCGCCCCGGTGCTGATCGGGATCGGCGTCTCGGCCTGGTTCGCGCTGCCGGCCGATCCCGCCCCCGCGCTCGTTGCGGCGGGGGGGGGGGTGGGGGGGGGGGGCGCCGCGCGGCCGGGCCGGGGGGGGGGGGGGGGGGGCCTGGCCGGGCGGGGCGTGGGCGGGCCCGGGGCG
>DAOLBY010000197.1:0-1879 GCA_035324325.1 Paracoccaceae bacterium
GGCCGGCGCGCTGACATTGCCGGTCTTCGCGCTGGAGATGGGATCGCACCTGATCCCGGCCTGGCATCACCTGATCATGGACACCATCGGGATGCAGGCGAACTGGGTGAGCCAGGCGGTGCTGACGACGCTGGTGCTGGCCTTCCCGGGGCGGCGGTTCCTGACCGCGGGTCTGCCCGCGCTGGTCCGTCTTGCCCCCGACATGAACAGCCTAGTCGCGCTTGGCACCGGGGCGGCCTGGGCCTTCTCGATGGCCGCAACGTTCGCGCCGGGCCTGCTGCCCCCCGGAACCGCGCAGGTCTATTTCGAGGCCGCCGCGGTCATCGTGACGCTGATCCTGCTGGGCCGGATGCTCGAGGCGCGGGCGCGCGGGCGCACCTCGCAGGCAATCGCCAGGCTGGTGGGGTTGCAGCCGCGCAAGGCCCGGGTGCGGCGCGCTGCGGGCACGCAGGAGGTGGATCTGGCCGAGGTGGACCCCGGCGAGGTGCTGGAGGTGCGGCCGGGCGAGCGGATACCGGTCGACGGAACCGTGACCGAGGGCACGAGCTGGGTCGACGAGAGCATGGTCACGGGCGAACCCCTGCCGGTCGAAAAGGCGCCCGGCGCGACCGTTGTCGGCGGGACGGTCAACCAGGCGGGGGCCCTCGTCTTTCGCGCCACTGCCGTCGGCCGCGACACGATGCTGGCGCGGATTGTCGCGCTGGTCGAGGCGGCGCAGGGCGGCAAGCTGCCGATCCAGGCGATGGTGGACCGGGTCACGATGTGGTTCGTGCCGGTGGTGATGGCGGTGGCGGCCGCGACCTTCGCGGTCTGGCTCGCCTTTGGTCCGCCGCCGTCGCTCGGCCTTGCGCTGGTCAATGCAGTCGCGGTGCTGATCATCGCCTGCCCCTGCGCCATGGGGCTGGCCACGCCGACATCCGTTATGGTCGGCACCGGGCGGGGGGCCGAGGCGGGCATCCTGTTCCGCCGGGGCGAGGCGCTGCAGCGGCTGCGCGACGTGCGCACCATCGCATTCGACAAGACCGGGACATTGACCGAAGGGCGCCCGCGGCTGACCGACCTGCACCTGGCGCCCGGCTTCGATCGCGCCACGGTCCTGGCGCAGGTGGCCGCGGTCGAGGCGCAGTCGGAGCACCCGGTCGCCCGCGCCATCGTGGCAGCGGCCGAAGGTCTGGCGCTGCCGCCCGTCGCCGGGTTCCGGTCGATCACCGGCTACGGCGTTTCGGCCAGCGTGGGCGGCGTGCGGGTCGAGGTCGGCGCCGACCGCTACATGACCCGCCTCGGCCTCGACCCCTCGGCCTTCTCCGACGCGGCCGCCCGGTTGGCGGAAGACGGAAAATCACCCCTCTATGCCGCCATCGACGGCCGTCCGGCGGCCATACTTGCCGTCGCGGACCCGCTGAAGCCCACCACCGCCCCCGCCATCGCCGCGCTGCACCGGATGGGGCTGCGGGTGGCCATGGTCAGCGGCGACAACACGCGCACCGCGCGGGCCATCGCCAGGGCGGTCGGCATCGACCATGTGGTGGCCGAGGTCCTGCCCGAGGGCAAGGTGGCCGCGCTGCGCGACCTTGCCGCCAGCGCCGGGCCGGTCGCCTTCGTCGGCGACGGCATCAACGACGCCCCGGCGCTCGCCGCGGCCGACGTGGGCATTGCCGTCGGCACCGGCACCGATGTCGCCATCGAGGCGGCCGAGGTGGTGCTGGTTTCGGGCGCGCTGTCGGGCGTGCCGGCAGCGATCGACCTGTCGCGGGCGACGATCCGCAACATCCGCCAGAACCTGTTCTGGGCCTTCGCCTACAACGCCGCGCTGATCCCTGTGGCGGCCGGGGTGCTGTGGCCGGCCTTTGGCGTGCTGCTGTCGCCCGTTCTTGCGGCG
>DAOLBY010000197.1:1889-2740 GCA_035324325.1 Paracoccaceae bacterium
GCGATGGCGCTGTCGTCGTTCTTCGTGGTGTCGAATGCGCTGCGGCTGCGCGGCTGGAAACCGGAGGGACGGGCATGAACATCGGACAGGCATCCCGCGCCACGGGCGTCTCGGCAAAGATGATCCGCTACTACGAGGAGATCGGGCTGATCCCCGCCGCCGGGCGCACGGCCTCGGGCTACCGTGTCTATTCCGGGCGCGACCTGCATGTGCTGCGCTTCATCCGCCGGGCGCGCGACCTCGGCTTCTCGATGGCCGACATTGCGGAGCTGCTGGCGCTCTGGGTCGACCGGGCGCGACACAGCGCCGATGTGAAGCGGCTGGCGACGGAGCATGTGGCGGGCCTGCGGCGGCGGATCGGGGAACTGCAGGCGATGGCCGACACGCTCGAGGATCTCGCCGCGCGCTGCCATGGCGACGACCGGCCCGATTGCCCGATCCTCGCGGGGATCGAACCGGCGGACGGGGCGGGGTGCTGCTGAGGACCGCTGCACAAGCGGGTGTCGCGGCAGGCCCCGATCTGCGCCCGGTGCGTCACACCCGCTCGATCAGCACCGCCGCGCCCTGCCCCACGCCCACGCACATCGTGGCCAGCCCGTAGCGCCCGCCGGTCGCCTGCAGCTCCAGCGCCGCCGAGCCGACGATGCGCGCGCCCGACATCCCCAGCGGATGACCTAATGCAATTGCCCCACCGTTTGGATTGATACGTGGGTCATCATCAGTTAAACCCCATGAGCGAATACAGGCCAAACTTTGAGCTGCAAATGCTTCATTCAGTTCAAGCACATCAATATCGCTCATTTTTAGACCGACTTTCTTCAGTGCTTTGTTGGAAGCTTCCACCGGTCCAA
>DAOLBY010000197.1:2750-3568 GCA_035324325.1 Paracoccaceae bacterium
CCAGCGGTTAGCCCACCTTGATGGCCCCGCCGTTGGGGTTCACCCGCACATCGTCGTCGGCCAGCCCAAGGCCGCGCAGCACCGCAAGGGCCTGAGCCGCGAAGGCCTCGTTGAGTTCGATCACCGCAAGGTCGGACAGTGCAACGCCGTGCCGCGCCAGCAGCCGCCGCACCGCAGGCACCGGCCCGATGCCCATGACCCGCGGCGCCACCCCCGCCGAAGCCGCGCCGAGGATGCGCGCCACCGGCCGCAGGCCCTGCGCCGACGCCGCCCCGGGCGAGGCGATGACCAGCGCCGCCGCACCGTCATTGACCCCGCTCGCATTGCCTGCCGTCACCGTGCCGTCGGGCCGGGTGATCGGCCGCAGGCGCGCCAGATCGGCCGCCGTCGTCCCGGCGCGGGGATGTTCGTCGCGGCCCCCCTGCGCCGCCCGGCCGCGACCGAGGTCCGCCACCACCGGCAGGATTTCCCCGGCCAACCGGCCGCTTGCCTGGGCCGCCGCGGCCTTGCCCTGGGACCGAAGCGCAAAGGCATCCTGATCGGCGCGGGAAATGCCCAGTTCGGCGGCCAGGTTCTCGGCCGTCTCGGGCATCGAGTCGGTGCCGAAGGCCGCCTGCATCCGCGGGTTGACCATGCGCCAGCCGATGGTGGTGTCGGCGATCTCGGCCGTGCGGGCGAAGGGAGTGGCGGCCTTGGGCAGGACGAAGGGCGCCCGCGTCATCCCCTCGACCCCGCCGGCGATGGCGAGGCCGATCTCGCCCGACCGGATGGCGCGGGCGGCGGCCGCCACCGCCTCCATCCCCGAACCGCAGAGGCGG
>DAOLBY010000197.1:3578-5698 GCA_035324325.1 Paracoccaceae bacterium
CCCGGGGGGGGGCGGGGCCACGCGGGGGATTGCCTTCAAGAAGTCCCGCCGGGGGCGGGGCGGGGGGGTCCCCCGCCCGCCGCCCCGCCAGCGCCCCGCCGTAGCGGCCGATGGGGGTACGGACATAGTCGCAGATCAGCGCGTCGGTCATGGCGTCGGTCATCGGGCGGCCCTTCCCGGGGGGTGCGCGCGCAGCCTAGCGGGGGCGCGGGGCGGGGTCGAGTGGGGCTGCCCGCGCAAGGGCCTTCGGGGGAAGGGTTTTCCGGAAAGGGGCTGTGCACCGGCTGTACACCCCCTGTGCACCGTCTGTGCGGACACTGCACGGCGGGTTGACCTAAGGGCCAGCACAGACGACCATCAGGACCGAACGATTCTTCCCTGGCACCGCACTGAGCACCACATGGCCGGCGACACAGTAACAGGCGCCTTTGGCGAGACTGAAGCCGCGGCATTGTCCGGTGTCACAGTCGGCCAGTTGAAGCGTTGGGACCGGCTCGGTTTCATGCATCCAAGCTATGCAGATGAGAACCGACGAGTTCCCTATGGTCGGATTTATTCGTTCCGTGATATCGTAACGCTACGGGTACTGGGACAACTCCGCAACTCCTATGGGGTTTCTTTGCAGCATCTTCGCAAAGTATCCGAGAAGTTGTCGCACATGGGCGACAAGAAATGGACCGCCTGCACACTTTACGTTCTCGGAAAACGCGTCGTTTTTAATGATCCTAGGAGTGATGAGCGGGTCGAAATCGTAAGCGGACAAAGAGTATTCGATGTGCCGCTGCGAGTTGCAATTTCGGATACCCGGCAAGCCCTTCAAGAAATGAACCGCCGCACCCCGGATCAATTTGGGCAGGTAGTACATGGCCGCTTTACATTGCAGAATGAACAAGTTTTCAAGGGAACGCGAATTCCCATAACTGCCGTTCAGAGCTTTCTTGATGCTGGCCATTCAGTTGATGCCATTTTGTCAGAGTTTCCTGACCTGTCTGAAAAGGACATCATGGAGATAGCCGCTCGCAATACAGGACAGTCTGCTGCGTGAGCGCCAACTCAGTTGAAGAACCCAACTCTGAAGCGCCTCGAGGAGAGGCGATGGTTCTCCGTTTTCTTTCAGACCACAACGTCCCGGAGTCGGTAGCAAAGGTTCTCGATCAAGCGGGGTTCGACGTGGCGCGGTTACGCAACATTATGGCCGTAGACGCCAAAGATCCTGTTGTAGCAATGGCAGCAATTCAGGATGATCGAGTGTTGATCAGCTGGGACAGGGACTTTGGCCAGCAGCGATTTAAATCGCCGAGATATGAGCGCCTGAGCAGACTCGCGATGTCTGGACGGGAGGTAAATGGAGCTTTGCGTCTTGCGGCAACACTTGACGTTGTTGTCTTTGCGTTCCGACGTGCCGCCGGTCGCCCCTTAACCGTTCATGTGGGCGCAGGCAGGGTCCAATTGGACATCTAACCGCCCACCCCTACGCCGCCACCATCATCCCGTCGCGCACCAGGCCGTCGAGGCATTCGTCCAGCGACTTGCGGGCCCGGGCGATCAGCATGTCGATCTCGTCCGGCGTGATCACCAGCGGCGGCGAGATGATCATGCGGTCGCCGACGTGGCGCATGATCAGGTCGTTGGCGAAGCAGCGCTCGCGGCAGCGCAGGCCCACGGTGCCGGGCTCGGAGGCGAACTTCGCGCGGGTCGCCTTGTCGGGGGTCAGTGCGATGGAACCCATCAGGCCCACCAGTTTCGCCTCGCCCACCAGCGGGTGGTCGGCCAGCCCGTCCCAGAGCGCCTTGAGGTGGGGATGCGCGACGTCGCGGACACGGTCGATGATCCGCTCTTCCTCGATGATGCGCAGGTTCTCGAGCGCGACGGCGGCGGCCACCGGGTGGCCGGAATAGGTGTAGCCGTGGAAGAACTCGCCCCCCTGCCCGACGACGCGCGCCACCTCGTCGCAGACGATGGAGCCGCCGATGGGCTGGTAGCCCGAGGACAGGCCCTTGGCGATGGTCATGATCTGGGGCCTGATGCCGAAGGTCTGGCTGCCGAACCAGTTGCCGGTGCGGCCGAAGCCGGTGATGACCTCGTCCACGATCAGCAGGATGCCGTATTTGTCGCAGATG
>DAOLBY010000198.1:0-1917 GCA_035324325.1 Paracoccaceae bacterium
GCCCCTGATCTGGACCATGGTGCGCCCCTCAGTCGTCGTCGCGCCGGCGGCGACGGTCGTCGCGCCGCAGGTCGTCCTGCGCGCGCTCCAGAAGGCGGCTGAGGCCCGGGGCATGGACGGTCTGTTCCAGCATCGACTCGAGCGCCTGAAGCACGGCCCCGCGCGAGCCTTCCACGGTGCCCACCTGCGTGACGTTGATGGTGCCGATCTTTTCGGCCGGCTTGACCATCTCGGCCACGATCTTCGGCATCGCGTCGAGCCGGGCGAGTTCCGCCTCGTGCGCCAGAAGCTCGGGCGAGCGGCCATTCTCGGCCGCGATCCGGGCCGTCAGCGCGGTGGTCTCGGCCTGCTGGCGGGCCAGATGCGCGCGGGCCTCAAGCTCCACCGTCTCGAGCCTGTCGGTGGCGGTCTTGCGCGCCGTCGCGGCGGCAATCTCGGACCGCTGCGCGGCCGCCTCGGCCTCGGACGCGGCGGCGATCAGCGCCAGACGGCGGCGGCGCTCGGCCTCGGCCTCGGCGCGGGCGGTCTCCACCGCCTCCTGCGCGCGCACGGCATCCGCCCGGGCCAGATCGGCCTCGGCCATCGCGCGGCTTTCCTCCTGCGACCTGGCGGCGATGGTCACGGCGCGGTCCTGTTCGGCCATCTCCAGCACCCGGGCGCGGGCGATCTCGGCCTCGCGGATGGCCTGTTCGCGGGCGATCTCGGCGGCCTGGATCTCCTGCTCCATGCGGATGCGGGCCTCGGCGGCGGCCTGTTCCGCCGCGGCCTTTGCGCGGGCCACCTCGGCCATCTGGGCCGACATCAGCGCCTCGATCTCGCGCGTCTGGGCGATCTCGGCGCGGCGCTGATCCAGCTCGATGTCGAGCTGCCGGCGCGCGGCCTCCATCGCCGACTTGCGCACGCTGACCTGCGTCTCGCCCTCGATCTCGGCCCGGTCGCGTTTCGACTGCGCGATCACCTGCGACAGCTTGCGCAGGCCTTCCGCGTTGAAGGCGTTGTTCTCGTCCAGCGCGGCGAAGGGGGTCTGGTCGAGCGCGGTCAGCGCCATCGCATCGAGCTGCAACCCGTAGCGGCCAAGCTGCGGCGCCACCGTTTCGCGCACCGCGGCGGTGAACTCGGCCCGGCCCTCGTGCAATTCGTCCATCGTGTGGCGCGCGGCCACCGCCCGCAGCGCATCGACGAAGATCCCTTCGACCAGCGCGCGCAGGTCGTCGGGGCTGAAGCTGCGCTTGCCCAGAGCCTGTGCGGCGCGGCCCACATGCGCCTCGTCGGGCGGGACCGAGACGTAGAACTCCGCCCCCACATCGATGCGCAGCCGGTCGCGCGTGATCAGTGCCCCCTCATTGGCCCGCCGCACATCCAGCCGGATCGACTGCATGCTGACACGCGCGACCTCGTGGAACCACGGAAGCGCCAGCACCCCTCCCTCGATCACCACGCGTCGGCCGCCGATGCCGGTGCGCACCAGGCTGACGGCGTTGCTGGCGCGCTCGAAGAAGGCCGCTGCAAGGGCGACCAGCGCCGCGACCACCACGACCAGCAGGATGATCCAGAATATCGTTGTCATCGTCGCGTCCTCTTTCCCGCCTCAGAGCCCGTCGAGGCTGGTGGATATCTTGGCCGAAAGTCCGTGGTCGGCAGCCAGCGTGGCGCCGGTGATGCCCGCCGACAGCGGCGACATCAGGAACAGTGCCGCCCGCGCCGCCGCGTCGGTGCCGGCGTTCGCCTCGGCCCGGGCCGCGGCCACGATTGCGGGCGGCAGGCGCCCGTCCGGGGCAGCCGGCACCACCGCGTTGATGCGAATATGCTGGTCGGCCCAGGCCTGGCACCTGGCCATCGCCCAGGCCTGCAACGCCCAGCCGGCGGTCGCCAGCGTCCGGGTCGGTTCGGCGTTCAGGCCCCAGCGGTCGGCGAACC
>DAOLBY010000198.1:1927-5690 GCA_035324325.1 Paracoccaceae bacterium
CCGCTCCGGCCGGTCTTATCGAAGTTGACCAGCCGGTCGGCGAACCCGTCCAGGTCGTCGGGACGCAGCGCCATCGCTGCACGCACCTCGGCCAGCCGGCCGGCACGGGCCGCATGGGGCGGTGCGCCGCGCAGAACGATCGCGCCGCCGGGGTTCAGGTGCGGGGCAAGCCGCTCGGCCCAATGGCGCGGTGCCAGCAGCGCGCGGGCCAGAACCTGCGCGGGCGTGCCCTCGCCCGGGTCGGGGAACAGCGCCAGCGCGTCGATCCCGTCGGGCAGTTGCGCCGCCGCCGCATCGAGCGCCGCGGCGTCGTGCAGGTCGGCCAGGTACAGCGCCGCGACCGCCTCGAAACCGCGCCGGTCATCAAGCCCGATCACCTCGGCCCCCGCCGCATCCGCCGCCCGCGCCACCGCCAGCCCGAGGCCCCCCGCCGACCCCATGACCACCACGCGCCGCCCCGCCAGAAGGGGGGGCAGCGCCGCGGCGAAGGGGGCGGGGGCGAAGGTCATCCCTAGAACACCGGCGGATAGGGCCGGCCGCCCCGGTCGAGCGTGATCCAGCGCGTCTCGGTGAAGGTCTCGACCGACCAGCGCCCGCCGTGCCGGCCGAGGCCGCTGGCCTTCGACCCGCCGAAGGGCACATTGGGTTCGTCGTTCACCGACGAGCAGTTGACGTGGCACATGCCGGTTTCCAGCCGCCGCGCGATGGCCAGCGCGCGCGCCTCGTCGCGGGTGAAGATGCCCGCCGACAGGCCGTATTCGGTATCGTTGTTCAGCGCGATGGCCTCGTCGTCGGTGCGGAAGGGCACCACGGGCACCACCGGGCCGAAGGTCTCGTCCCGCCACACCAGCATGTCGGGCGTGACCCCGGTCAGGATCGTCGGTTCGACGAAGCGGCCGCGGATGCCGCCGCCCACCACCACCTTCGCGCCCCTGGCCAGCGCGTCATCGAGCTGCGCCTTCACCCGCGCCACCTGCCGGTCGTTGATCAGCGGGCCGATGACGTTGGCGCGGTCGGCGGTGTCGCCCACCTTCAGCCGGGCGGCCCGGGCGGCGAAGCGTTCGAGGAACTCGGGGAAGATGCGTTCCTGCACCAGCACCTTCTCGACGCTCATGCAGATCTGGCCCTGGTGCATGAAGCTGCCGAAGTTGGCGGCCTGGGTGGCGCGCTCCATCTCGGCATCTTCCAGCACGATCAGGCTGTCCTTGCCGCCGAGTTCCACGCAGGCCTTCTTGAGATGCGCGCCCGCCTTGGCGGCGATGGCCCGGCCCACCGGGGTCGAGCCGGTGAAGGAGATGCCCTTGACGTGCGGGTTCTCGATCAGCTCGTCGCCGACCTCGCCCACCCCCTCGCGCGAGCAGGTGACGACGTTGAACACGCCCGGCGGGATGCCCGCCTCTTCCAGCACCTCGGCGAAGAACAGCCCGCCCAGCCAGGGCGTGTCCTCGGAGGGCTTGAGCACGATGGTGTTGCCCACCGCCAGCGGAAAGGCGAAGCCGCGCGCGGTCAGGATGCCGGGGAAGTTCCAGGGGCTGATGACCGAGATCACGCCCATCGGGAAGCGCACGCCGGTGGACATCTTGTCATAGGCGCTCGGCAGCACCTCGCCCAGCGCGTTGTAGCAGACGGCGGCGGCGGCGCGGAACACCTCGGGGACGTAATGCGCCTCGAAGGCACCCTTGCCGTACCAGCCACCGCCCTCGGCCTGCACGGCGGCGATGAAGTCGGGGGCGCGGCGTTCGAACACATCCGCGATCCGGTTCATCAGCTTCGCGCGTTCGGTGTACCGGGTGGCGGCCCAGGCCGGAAAGGCGCGCTGCGCGGCCTCGATGGCGGCGCGGGCATCCATCCGCGTGCCGTCCGGCACCTCGGCCCAGAGGCTGCCGTCGTTCGGGTTCAGGTCGGCAAAGCTGCGGGCGGCGCGAACCCACTGGCCGCCGATGTACATCCCGCGCAGGGTTCGGGCGTGGGGGCTTCCGTCGGGCATCGTCAGGGCTCCTTCCGGTCGAAGTGGGAGGTTCCGGGGCGGCGCTGCCAGACTTCGACCTTGCCGCCCCCAACGGGCGCGGGGGCCGAAGGGGCGGGCGGCGGGGCGGGGTCTGCGCCCTGCTGTGCCGGCGCGGCGGCGGCCAGCCGGTCGCGCAGCGACGCGCGCAGGGGCGGCAGGTGGCCCGCCTCGGGCGCCTTGCGGGCGCGGGCGGCGGCGGCCTCGATCCCTGCCAGCATCTCGCGCATGCGGTCGGCGCGCGGGCCCTCGGCCAGCGCCCGGGCCGCCCCCTGCACCGCCTGCGCCGAGGGACCGGCCGGCGCGGCGGGGCGCACCGGCTGCGCCTGGCGCCCGGCCCGGGCCACCAGCGCGTCGATGTCGATGCCGACTAGCCGCGAGGCGGGCACCGCCTCGGGTGCACGCACGGGCGACAGCGGAACCGGCGGCAGCGGGGCGGCCTGGTGCGGGGCCACCGCCGCAGGTGCGCGCGCGACCCCCGTGGCCCGTCCGCCCCCGCCGCCCAGATAGGCCGCCTGCACCGCCGGGTCGCCGCGCAGCACCTCGGCGCGGTCCTCACGCAGGATCGCGCCGTTTTCCAGCAGATAGCCACGGTCGGCGATGCCGAGCGACAGCCGCGCGTTCTGTTCGACCAGAAGGATGCCGAGGCCCGCCTGACGCACGGCCTTGAGGTTCTGGAACAGTTCTTTCGACAGCAGCGGCGACAGGCCCAGCGAGGGCTCGTCGAGCATCAGGATCTCGGGGTTCGACATCATCGCCCGCCCGATGGCGACCATCTGCTGCTCGCCCCCCGACATGGTGCGCACGACCTGGCCCGCACGTTCCGCGAGCTTGGGGAACAGCCCTGTCAGACGGTCGAGGATCGCACGCGTCTCGTCGCGCGCGCGTTCGGGGTTGGCGCCCAGCATCAGGTTCTCGCGCACGGTCAGATCGCCGAACACGCCGCGCCCCTCGGGCACCAGCGCGATGCCCCGTTCGACCACCCTGTGCGCGGGCAGGCCGAGCACCGGCTCGCCCGCCATCGTCACGCTGCCCGTGGTGCGCCCCTCGCAGATGCCGGCGATGGCTTTGAGCAGCGTCGATTTCCCCGCCCCGTTGGCGCCTAGGATCACGACGATCTCGCCCCTGGCCACGCGCAGGCCCACACCGTCCAGCGCGCGGTGCTTGCCGTAGGCGACGGACAGTCCCTTGACCTCAAGCATCCTCGGCCCCCAGGTAGGCGCGGATCACCTCGGGTTCGGACAGCACCGCATCGGGCGTGCCCTCCGCGATCTTGACGCCCGACGACATGACCACACAGCGGTCGCACAGGCTGCGGATCGCGTCCATCACGTGCTCGACCAGGATGATCGTGCGCCCCTCGTCGCGCAAGGACCGGATCAGCGCGATGCCGGTTTCCAGCTCGGTCGGGTTCAGGCCCGCCAGCCATTCGTCGAGCAGCAGCAGATCGGGCTCGCCCGCCAGTGCGCGGGCCAGTTCGACGCGCTTGGTGTTGATGTAGGTCAGCGCCGAGACGGGCATCGCCATGGCGCTGCCCAGACCCACACGCTCCAGCAGGTCGCGGGCGAAGCGGTCGGCCTCGCCCCCCCAGCGGCGGCGGGGGCCGAAGGCGGCGCCGGCCACCACATTCTCGACCACGCTCAGCTCGGGCAAGAGGCGCGCGAGCTGGAAGGTGCGCGCCACACCCATCTGCGCGATGCGGTGGGCGGGCTTTCCGGCGATCTCGCGCGCCTCGATGGTGATGGACCCGGCCGAGGG
>DAOLBY010000199.1:0-3642 GCA_035324325.1 Paracoccaceae bacterium
GCTACCAGGCTGCGCTACACTCCGCCGTCGCCTTCCTAGCCGGCGTCGGGGGTTTTGGAAAGCTCACTCCGCCGCGCAGGGCCAGACGGCGGCCTCGCCGAAGGCCGGGTGCCGCATCACGCTGCCCGGCACGATGCCCAGCCGCGCCGCCAGCCCGCCGTTGATTTCCAGCACCGCCAGCACCGCATCCCCGCCGAAGATCGGCGTCTCGTCGCGCGGCCGGGCGTTGGCGTGCACATGGCTGACCGTGCCATCGGCACCGGCAAAGATCATGTCGAGCGGGATCAGCGTGTTGCGCATCCAGAAGCTGGCGCGCTGAGGGCGCGGATAGACAAACAGCATCCCCGCCGACCGAGCCATGCTTTCGCGGAACATCAGCCCGCGCGCCTGTTCGGCCGGCGTCAGCGCCAGTTCGACCGAGAACCGCACGGACGACCCTGCGGGGGTGCGCAGTTCGACCTGCCCGGGATCGCAGACCGCCGCCGCGGCGGAGGACACCGCCGCCACCAGCCACAGGATCAGCCCAAGGACGGTTCCGCGTGCCGCGCCGCTGCTTCCCAACTGACCACCTGCGCCGCCATGCGGCCCCGCTTGCCGTCGACGATGCGCAGACACACCGCCTCGCCCGCCACCAGATCGGCAAATCCCGAGGCACGCAAGACCTCGATATGCACGAACACATCCTCGGCGCGGCCGAAGACATTGGCAAAGCCGAAGCCCTTGCCCTTGTCGAACCACTTCACGCGCGCCGGTTCCAGCGGCAGCAACAGGACCTCGGGCGTGATGGCCGCATCGTCGCCGTCCTGAGCCGCAGCCACCGGCGGCTCGATCGCCAGCACCTCGACGGCCTGTGCGCCCCGCGGAGTCATCTGGACCGCCACGCTGATGCCTGCCCCGTCGGCCACGGTGTTCTGGCCGAAGTTGCGCAGCACGTTGGCATGCAACAGGATGTCCGCGCCGCCCGTGTCGGCCACGACAAACCCGAATCCCTTGACCGGATCAAACCACTTGACCCGACCCTGCACTGTCTGCAGGGCCTTGCCCTCTTCCGTCATGTCAGGCCATGTCCCCAGTAGACCCACCCCTTCATTCCGCCATGCAATGAGCAGGTTCAAGCGAAAAAGCGCAGTGTCTGCGCAAAACGGCAAAACACCCTCAGGGCTGCAGCCGTCCGACCGACCAGGGCGCCCCTGCGCCGTCCCGCGTCCAACGGAAACGGTCGTGCAGGCGGAAGGCGCCGTCGGCCCAGAACTCGATCTCGACGGGCGTGATGCGGATGCCGCCCCAGAACGGCGGGCGGGGCGGGTTCAGACCGTGGCGCGCCGTCATCCGCGCCACCTCGGCCATGAGCGAGGCCCGGCCGTCGAGCGGCTGCGACTGCCGGCTGGCCCAGGCGCCCAGGCGGCTCTTCAGGCTGCGGCTGGCATAGTAGGCGTCGGCCTGCGGCCCGTCCTCGCGACTGGTCAGGCCGCGCACGCGGACCTGCCGGCGCAGCGACTTCCAGTGCATCACGAAGGCGGCCTTGCCCGCCTGCGCGATCTCGGACGCCTTGCGACTGTCGTAGTTCGTGTAGAAGACGAAGGCATCCGCCTCGATCTCCTTCAGCAGCACCATCCGCGCATTGGGCAGCCCATCGGCATCGACGGTGGCCAGCGCGATGGCATTGGGGTCATTCGGTTCCTGCGCCTCGGCCTCGGCCAGCCAGGCGCGCGCGATGGCAAACGGGTCGTCGCCCGCAAAGATCCCGTCCCGGTCCATCGTCCTGCCCCGCAGCCGCCCCGATCATCCCCGCGCCCAAGCTAGGCCCCCGGCCTGCCGCCGGCAAGCGCCGGGCGCCCTTGCCGTCGCGTCGGCCATCGCCTAGAGCTTCGGCCGAGACAGACGGCGGGGGATCGGGGATGTCAGGGCTGCTTTCCGGCAAGCGCGGGCTGATCATGGGGCTTGCGAACGACAAGTCGATCGCCTGGGGCATAGCGCGCCAATGCGCCGACCACGGCGCCACGCTCGCCTTCTCCTACCAGGGCGAGGCGCTGAGGAAGCGGGTCGAACCGCTCGCCGCCAGCCTCGGCACGCCACTCCTTGCCGAATGCGACGTGGCCGACGAGACGTCGATGGACGCGCTGTTCGACACGCTGCGCGCCGAATGGGGCAGCCTCGACTTCCTCGTCCACGCCATCGGCTTTTCCGACAAGACCGAACTGCGCGGCCGCTATGTCGAAACCTCGGCGGCGAACTTCCGCATGACGATGGACATCTCGGTCTATTCCTTCACCGCCGTCGCCCGCCGCGCCGCCGCGATGATGCCCGCGGGCGGCTCGCTCCTGACGCTCACCTACTACGGCGCCGAAAAGGTCATGCCGCATTACAACGTCATGGGGCTGGCCAAGGCGGCGCTGGAAACCTCCGTCCAGTACATCGCCGAGGACCTCGGCAAGGACGGCATCCGCGTCAACGCCATCTCCGCAGGCCCGATCAAGACGCTCGCGGCCTCCGGCATCGGCGATTTCCGCTACATCATGAAGTGGAACGAGCTGAACTCGCCCCTGCGCCGCAACGTGACGCAGGACGAGGTCGGCAAGGCCGCGCTCTACCTCCTGTCCGACCTCGGCTCGGGCACGACCGGAGAGATCCTGCACGTCGATGCCGGCTATCACGTCGTCGGCATGAAGGCGGTCGACGCCCCCGACATCGACGCCGTGACGGGGCGGAAGGGCGGCGAATGACCGCCCTGCCCTTTCACCCTGGCTGAAATACCCCGGGGCTCCGGGGGCTGGCCCCCGGCGCGCCCGCTATCCGAACCGGAGACCGCCATGAACGACCGCCTGCCCCACGAACGCGGCTTCCACGTCAGCTGGGACCAGATCCACCGCGACGCCCGCGCGCTCGCCTGGCGCCTGCAGGGCCGGGGCCCGGGCGAGGAAGGCGCCTGGAAGGCGGTCGTGGGCATTACCCGCGGCGGGCTGGTGCCCGCGATGATCGTCAGCCGCGAACTCGACATCCGCGTCGTCGACACGATCAGCGTGAAATCCTACAACCACCAGGAGCAGACCGAACCCCGCGTGACCAAGGCACCGCAGGCCGATCTGATGGGCGACGGCGCGGGCATCCTGGTCGTGGACGACCTCGTCGACACCGGCAAGACGCTGGAACTGGTGCGCCGGCTCTACCCCAGGGCGCATTTCGCCACCGTCTATGCCAAGCCCGCGGGCCGGCCGCAGGTCGATACCTTCATCACCGAGGTCAGCCAGGACACCTGGATCTTCTTCCCCTGGGACATGGCGCTGCAATACGTCCAGCCGCTGCGCGGCCGCGACGACTGACGGCCGCCCGATGCTGCACCCGCTGAACCCTGCCATCGCTGCAACCGAAGCGCCCCCGGTGATGGAGGCGCGGCGCTGGCTCGACGGGGTGGCCTTTCCGCCCGACCGCCCGCTGATCAACCTCAGCCAGGCCGCGCCGGTCGCCCCCCCGCCCGAGGGACTGCGCCGCGCCATCGCAGAGGCCGCGCTGGACGATCCCGCCGCGCATCTCTACAGGCCGGTCCTCGGCCTGCCGGCATTGCGCGCCGAGATCGCCGCGCAATGGTCGGCGGCCTATGCCGGCGCCATCGCCCCCGCGCAGGTCGCCATCACGCAGGGCTGC
>DAOLBY010000199.1:3652-5643 GCA_035324325.1 Paracoccaceae bacterium
GCGACGAGGTGATCCTGCCGACGCCGTGGTATTTCAACCACAAGATGTGGCTCGACATGGCGGGCGTTGCCACCGTACCGCTGCCGACCGGCCAGGGCCTGGTCCCCGATGCCGCCGACGCGGCCCGCCTGATCAGCGGAAGAACGCGCGCCATCGTGCTGGTTTCGCCCAACAATCCGGGCGGCGCCGAGTATCCGGCCGAAACGCTCGCCGCCTTCCGCGACCTCTGCCGCCGCCACCGCATCGCGCTGGTGGTGGACGAGACCTACCGCGACTTCGACAGCCGCCATTCGGCCGGTCAGGGGGGCCGACCGCACGACCTCTTCGCCGATCCCGACTGGCCCGAGACCTTCATCCACCTCTACAGCTTTTCCAAGGCCTACCGCCTGACCGGCCACCGCGTCGGCGCCATCGTCGCAAGCACGCCGCGGCTGGCCGAGGTCGAGAAGTTCCTCGACACCGTGGCGATCTGTCCCTCGCAGCTCGGCCAGATCGCCGCGCTCTGGGGCATGCGCAACCTGTCCGGCTGGGTGGCGGGCGAACGCGCCGAGATCCTGCGTCGCCGCGCGGTCATGGCGGCGGGGTTCGACGCCCTGCCCGGCTGGCGGCTTCTGGGCTGCGGCGCCTATTTCGCCTATGCCGAACACCCCTTCGACCTCGACAGCCCCGCACTCTGCCGCCGGCTGGTGCAGGATGCGAGCCTCCTGATGCTGCCCGGCACGATGTTCCAGCCGGCATCGCACCCCGAGGGCGCGCGCCAGCTGCGCATCGCCTTCGCCAATGCCGACGCGGCGGGTCTGGCCGAACCCCTGCGGCGGCTTGCGGCCTTCCGCCTCCAGGCTCTCACCTAGTCCTCAGGGCTGCATCACCGCCGACAGCGGCGCCAGCGCCACGCTCGATGCCCGCCCCTCGACCGCCCATTCCAGCAGCGCCGCCACGGTCTCGGGCCGCGTCGTGCCAGCGACCACGACGCGGCCATCCTGCGCCGCCTTGAAGGCCGCGCGGTCCAGGTGGCGCCGCATCATCGGCCCGGCCTCGCCCTCGGCGTCGATGCGGCGCAGGATCGTGGCGGCCGCCACGCCCTCGCGCCGGGCGATCTGGGCAGCGGCGTTCAGCCCGCGGTCCCAGGACAGAAGTCCCAGCCCCTCGCGCCCGACCCGCGGCACCACGGCCGCGGCCAGGATGCGGTTGTCCTGGAACCCGTCGCGTTCGGTGTCCATGACCGCCACCACCTGCGGCAGCACGTTGTCATGTGCGGCAAAGGTCACCTCCACGTCCGAGGCGGTCGCACCCGGCGGCAGCCCGGTCGCCAGCATCGCCACTTCCTGCCCGCCGTCGCGGTAGATCGTGGCGGCAAGTTCCGCCGTGGGCGCCATCGGGTCCAGCACGAAGGTCACCGGGATCGGCAGCGCAGCCAGCGCCGTGCGGTCCAGCTCGGGCTCGCCCGTGTCGATCAGCACGATGGAAAACAGCGGCTTGCCGGATGCATTCTCGAACGGCCGGGCGAAGCGCAGCCGCGGGGGGGCATCCTCGGGCACCGCCGCGGGCTCCGCAACACGCGCCGGAGCGGGCGCCGGAGCGGCAGGTCGGGCGAGGCCGCCCACCGGGCGCAGCGGCTGCGCCCGGTTCAGGGCCCCTCCCCCCGGGGCCTGCGCAACCTCGGGCGCCGGTTCGGCGGGGACCCGTGCCGTTTCGGGCGCGGGGCGACCGGGGGCGGCGCGGTGGCGATGATTGCCGCTTCTTCGGCCGACAGCGGCGGCAGCGGCACGTCGCGGGCGGGCCGCGGGGCGGGGTCGGCGGCGGGGGCCGGGGCGGCCGTTTCCGGCGCGGCGGCGGGGGCCGAGGCAGACACCGGGGCGGGGCGCGACGCGGACTCGGCGGGGGGAGCGGACACGGCGGGCAGCGCGGCGAGCATGGCCGGCGGGCGGACGGGCGAGGGCACCGGAACCGGAGCGGGCCGATCTCATCCTGGTCAACGGCAGCGTCTATAC
>DAOLBY010000200.1:0-5575 GCA_035324325.1 Paracoccaceae bacterium
GCGCTCGACCTGACGACGGTGGGGCGCACCGCCGTGATCTTCTATTCGATGCCGGTCTGGCTTGCGCTGATGGCGCATTGGGGCCTGCCGGGCGAGCGGCTGACGAGGCTGCGGTTTGCCGGGCTGTGCATGGCCTTCGCGGGCACCGCGCTGGCGATCCTGGACGGGCGGGGCGATGCGGCGGGGGGCAGCCTGGCGGGCGACCTCTGCGCGCTGGGGGCGGCGCTGGGATGGGCGGGCACGGCCTTTGTCGCGCGGCGTCCGGCGATGCGGGCGGTGGCGCCCGAGGTGCAGCTCTTGTGGATGGTGGCGGTGTCGGCGCCGATCCTGCTGCTGGCCGCGCCTGCCTTCGGGCCGCTGCTGCGCGACCTGGTGCCGTCGCATCTGGGCTGGCTGGTGTTTCAGGCGGGCGTCGTGGTGGCGGGCGGGTTCGCCGCCTGGCTGTGGCTTCTGTCGGTCTATCCTGCGGCGGCGGTGGCCAGTTTTGCCTTCCTCACCCCGGTCCTGTCGGTGGCCTTCGGTGCGCTGGTGCTGGGCGAGGCGGTGACGCCAGGGCTCGCGGCCGCGCTGGTACTGGTGGGGCTGGGGCTGGCGCTTGTGAACCGGCGCTGAGTCGCACGCTTCGGACGCAATATCAGGGGCCTGCGGCAAGTGGGCCGGGTTGCGTGCAAATCCGGCCGGTGCCCCCCGCCGCTGCACCGCCTGTCCCCCGGTTTGTCCACATATGCACAGGGTTTCCCCACCTGTGGTGTCTGTGCCGCGTCAAGGGCCTAAATCTTGCGGACCTGTGAATTTCCCTGTTGATTGACCCTCCGGAATACGACAATTTGACAAAGCGCCGGTCGAACCTACCAGATGTAGTGTCCGGCGCGGGGACAGGGACAAGACCTCAGGGCAGCGGGCCGCGATGGCCGACCGACCGCGCGCAGGCGTGGCGGCGGGGCGTGTCTGTCTGTTCGGGGACACGAGGGGCAACGGGGCCACGGACGCCAACGATCCGACGGCCTGACAAACGGGAGACGCGAGGCAGATGAAGATCGAGCGGAAGTTCACGACCGAAGCCACCGGCGCCTATGGCGCGCTGGCCTTCACCACGACCACCAGCGAAATCCGCAACCCCGACGGCAAGGTCGTGTTCCGCAACGATGCCGTCGAGGTGCCCGAGGGCTGGAGCCAGGTCGCTTCCGACGTTCTGGCGCAGAAGTATTTCCGCAAGGCCGGCGTGCCGGCCCGCCTGAAGCGCGTCCGCGAAAAGGGGATGCCGGAGTTCCTGTGGCGTTCGGTCCCCGACGAGGACGCGCTGGCGACACTGCCCGAGGGCGAGCGCATGGGCGGCGAGACAAGCGCGCGCCAGGTGTTCGACCGGCTGGCGGGCGCCTGGGCCTACTGGGGCTGGAAGGGCGGCTATTTCACCACCGAGGCCGATGCCCGCGCCTATTACGACGAGATGCGCTTCATGCTCGCGCGCCAGATGGCGGCGCCGAACTCGCCCCAGTGGTTCAACACCGGGCTGCACTGGGCCTACGGCATCGACGGGCCGGGGCAGGGGCATTTCTATGTGGATCACCGCACCGGCAGGCTGACCGCCTCGGAAAGCGCCTATGAACACCCGCAGCCGCATGCCTGCTTCATCCAGTCGGTGCGCGACGACCTGGTGAACGAGGGCGGCATCATGGATCTCTGGGTGCGCGAGGCGCGGCTGTTCAAGTACGGGTCGGGCACCGGCACCAACTTCTCGAGCCTCCGGGCCGAGGGCGAGCGACTGTCGGGCGGCGGCAAGTCCTCGGGGCTGATGGGGTTCCTGAAGATCGGCGACCGCGCGGCCGGCGCGATCAAGTCGGGCGGCACCACGCGGCGGGCGGCCAAGATGGTGATCGTCGACATGGATCATCCCGACATCGAGGAGTTCGTCGACTGGAAGGTGATCGAGGAGCAGAAGGTCGCAAGCCTGGTCGCCGGGTCGAAGATGCACGAGGCGCGGCTGAACGACATCTTCGCCGCGATCCGCGCCTGGGACGGGGCGGTGGATGACGCCGTGAACCCCGAGAAGAACGCCGCGCTCAAGCCCGCCCTGCGCGCGGCGAAGAAGGCGATGATCCCCGATACCTACGTCAAGCGGGTGCTCGACTATGCGCGGCAGGGCTTCGGGTCGATCGAGTTCCCGACCTATGACACCGACTGGGACAGCGAGGCCTACATGTCGGTCTCGGGCCAGAACTCGAACAACTCGGTGCGGGTCACGGATGCCTTCCTGCGCGCGGTGCGCGAGGACCTGCCCTGGGAACTGATCCGCCGCACCGACGGCCGCGTGGCCAAGACGGTCAAGGCGCGCGATCTGTGGGACCGGGTGGGTCATGCCGCCTGGGCCTGCGCCGACCCGGGCATCCAGTTCCACGACACGGTGAATGCCTGGCACACCTGCCCCGAGGACGGGCCGATCCGGGGGTCGAACCCCTGTTCGGAATACATGTTCCTCGACGATACGGCCTGCAACCTGGCCTCGATGAACCTCTTGACCTTCTACCGCGACGGCCGGTTCGACGCGGAGGCCTATGTCCATGCCACCCGGCTGTGGACACTCACGCTCGAGATCAGCGTGATGATGGCGCAGTTCCCGTCGAAGGAGATTGCGCAGCTGTCCTACGACTTCCGCACGCTCGGCCTCGGCTATGCCAATATCGGCGGGCTCCTGATGAACATGGGCCTGTCCTATGACAGCCCCGAGGGGCGGGCGATGGGCGGGGCGCTGTCGGCGATCATGACCGGCGTCAGCTATGCGACCTCGGCCGAGATGGCGGCGGAGCTTGGCGCCTTCCCGGGCCATGCGCGCAACGCCGCCCACATGCTGCGGGTGATCCGCAACCACCGCACCGCGGCCTACGGGCGGACCGAGGGCTACGAGGGGCTGAACGTGGCGCCGGTGCCGCTCGACCAGGTGCATTGCCCCGACCCGTCGCTGGTGGCGCTGGCGAAATCGGCCTGGGACGAGGCGCTGGCCCTGGGCGAAAAGCACGGCTTCCGCAACGCGCAGGTCTCGGTCATCGCACCCACGGGCACGATCGGGCTTGTCATGGACTGCGACACCACCGGGATCGAACCCGACTTCGCGCTGGTGAAGTTCAAGAAGCTCGCGGGCGGGGGATACTTCAAGATCATCAACCAGTCGGTTCCGGCGGCGCTGGAAAAGCTGGGCTACCGCCCCTCCCAGGTGGCCGAGATCGTGGCCCATGCGGTCGGGCACGGGTCGCTCGGCCAGGCGCCCGGCATCAATCACACCGCGCTGATCGGCCACGGCTTCGGCCCGGCCGAGATCGCCAGGATCGAGGCGGCCCTCCCCTCGGCCTTCGACATCCGCTTCGTCTTCAACCAGTGGACCCTGGGCGAGGAGTTCTGCCAGGGCACGCTGGGGATCCCGGCCGAGAAGCTGTGCGACCCGACCTTCGACCTGTTGCGCCACCTCGGCTTCACCAAGGCGCAGATCGAGGCCGCGAACGACCATGTCTGCGGGACGATGACGCTGGAAGGCGCGCCCTTCCTGAAGGCCGAGCACCTGCCGGTCTTCGACTGCGCCAACCCCTGCGGCAAGAAGGGAAAGCGCTTCCTGTCGGTCGAAAGCCACATCCACATGATGGCGGCGGCGCAGTCCTTCATCTCGGGCGCGATCTCCAAGACGATCAACATGCCCAACAACGCCACCATCGCCGACACGCTGGCGGCCTATGAGCTGTCGCATTCGCTGGGGATCAAGGCCAACGCGCTCTACCGCGACGGCTCGAAGCTCAGCCAGCCGCTTGCCTCGGCGCTCGTCGAGGACGACGAGGAGGCCGAGGAGGTACTGGCCAGCGGCACCCCGCAGGAGAAGGTGCAGGTTATCGCCGAGAAGATCATCGAGAAGGTGATCGTGAAGGAGATCGTGCGCCACCACCGCCAGAAACTGCCCGAACGGCGCAAGGGCTATACCCAGAAGGCCATCGTGGGCGGCCACAAGGTCTATCTGCGCACCGGCGAATACGCCGACGGGTCGCTCGGCGAGATCTTCATCGACATGCACAAGGAGGGCGCGGGCTTCCGCGCCATGATGAACAACTTCGCCATCGCGGTGTCCGTGGGCCTGCAGTACGGCGTGCCGCTGGAGGAGTTCGTGGAGGCCTTCACCTTCACCCGCTTCGAGCCCGCGGGAATGGTGCAGGGCAACGATTCGATCAAGAACGCGACCTCGATCCTCGACTACATCTTCCGCGAACTCGCCGTGTCCTACCTCGACCGGACCGACCTGGCGCATGTGCCCCCCCAGGGCGCCGCCTTCGACGACCTCGGCCGCGGCGACGAGGAGGGCAAGCGCAACATCACCGAGGTGTCCGAGGCGCAGGCGACGAAATCGGTCGAACTGCTGAAGTCGATCTCGTCCACCGGCTACCTGCGCAAGCGGCTGCCGCAGGAACTGGTGGTCTTCCAGGGCGGGGGCGCCACCGTCATGGGCTTGCGCGAGGACGGCGCGGCCTTCGCCGGGGCCACGGTGATGGGGGCCACCGCGCTCGCCACCGGCACCGTGACGACGGCCGACGCCCGCACCAAGGCGAAACTCCAGGGCTACACGGGCGACCCCTGCGGGGAATGCGGCAACTACACGCTGGTCAGGAACGGCACCTGCCTGAAGTGCAACACCTGCGGCGGCACGAGCGGGTGCAGCTAAGAAGGGGATATCTGGAAATGTTGCATCTAAGGGGATTTCTCAGCAAAGATGGACATCACGTTGGTCCGTTGGAACTGACGCTGTCGCCTGTTGAACAGGGCGAAAGGAAGTTTGCCCGGACTGAGACTCCGCTGACAGGTGAACTCAGGAGGCTTCTGCTGAATCCTGCGGGGTCTGCCCTGTTCGAGTTCAAGAGTGAGTGCGGCAAGACGTTCAATCTGGCTGCTCAAGGCCGAGTTGATATCCTTGGCGACCGTTTGGCTTTGGTCTCGTCGGGACCTGTGCCCGGGCTGTAGAACAGCAATCCTGTTGCGCATCCTGCAACTGCATGCAGGTCAGGAACTGAACTGTTATGCGGTGCAACACCTGCGGCGGCACGAGCGGGTGTTCGTGAGGAAGGGCGGGGGGTTTCACACCCCCGCACCCCCCGTGGGATATTTGGGCCATCAGGAAAGGGGCACCGGGTTCAGGGCCCCTTTTCGCCGTGCGGCGGCCGGTGCAGGAAGGGGGCATGACCGGATCAGCCCCCGCCCCCCGCATCCCGGCCCTCGACATCGCCCGCGGTGCCGCGCTCTGCGGGATGGTGGTCTATCACTTCACCTATGACCTCGAGCTGTTCGGGCTGATCGCGCCGGGCACGGCGGTATCGGGCGGGTGGTTCGTGCTGGCGCGGGTGGTGGCGGCGTCGTTCCTGTTCCTGGCCGGCGTCAGCCTGTGGCTGGCGCATGGGGCGGGCATCCGCTGGCCGGGGTTCGGGCGGCGGCTGGCAACGGTGGGGGCGGCGGCGGCGGCCATCTCGGCGGGGTCGTGGTTCGCCATCCCCGAGGCCTGGGTGTTCTTCGGCATCCTGCATGCGATCGCATGCGGCAGTCTGGCGGGGCT
>DAOLBY010000005.1:0-24638 GCA_035324325.1 Paracoccaceae bacterium
GCAACCAACCGAAATCAGCCTCCGGCAAACCCGGAGCGGTTCAAACTGCCGGCGCCTCAGGCCTGGCGAGTCCTTCCGGCATTGGAATAGGCGACGGCAGCCGCGGCGAGACGGATTGCAGCTTCTATGCTATCGATGACGGGGACCGCACGTCCTGCGGAAAGGAGCTGACCGCGCCCGGCCAGCGCGCCCGATCCCAGAATAATCGCCTCGGCGCCATCCTCTGCAATGGCAGTATCGATCGTCGACTGGAGCCTCGCGAGAGTTTCCGGCGCCAGGTCCGCCGCCGCGGTGACGCCGATCCCGGCGGCGCGGGCGCTGCAGATCCCGTCCAGCCCGTGCCGCGAGATGAGCGTGCGGATCCGTGGTAACGCCGCGTCGAAGGTGGTGATGATCGCAAAGCGCTTTGCCAAAGTGCGCGCGATGCTCAGGCTGGAGTCCACTGCGTCGACGACCGGGCTCCGGATGCGACCCCGTTCCGAGATTGCGATGTCGTCGAAACAAGCCATCACGATGCCGTCGTAGCCTGCCGCGACCCCGGCCCGGATCCGCTCGATGGCCATCGGCTCTGCCAGTGCCCGATCAGCCGTAGACTGGATTGCGATCGGAGCATCCGGGAGCCCGACGGCGTCAGCCGCGATCACTCCGCCCTCCAGCGTCCGATCCGCAAGTTCCTGAACCTGGGCAGTGATTGCGGCATTGCTGTTGGGATTGATCAACAGCAGTCGCCGCACGCAGCCGGCCCGCCCTCCTCGCATCGCGTCATCAATCATCCGGCCATGCTCCGCGGCAGCCAGAGCGCAATGTCGGGCCAGATGATCAGAAGGATCGCAAAGGCGATCATGATGACAACGAAAGGCACCGAGCCCCAGATCACATCGGAGAAGCTGCCTCCGCCCTTGCGCACACCCTGCACCACGAAGAGGTTCATCCCCATAGGCGGGGTGATCAGCGCTATCTCGCACATGACCACGACGAAGATGCCGAACCAGAGGGGATCGACCCCAAGCACGGCGACCATCGGGACCGCGATCGGCACCGTCAGAACCAGCATCGACATCGCATCCATGAACATGCCGAGGATGACGTAAAAGACGATCAGCAGCAGCAGCAGTGTGAACTGATCGAGGCCAAGGGAGGAGACCCAGCGCGTCACAGCCTGAGTGCCGCCCGTCATCGACAGTGTAACGTTCAACAGCAATGCGCAGCCCAGCACGAGGATCACCATCCCCGAGGTGCGTGCCGCCTGGATGAAGCAGTTGCCCAGGAGGTCTCCATTCAGGTGACCGCCACGCCAGACGAAGTACAGCGCTGTCATGACGCCAAGCGCGGCGGACTCGGTGGGAGTGGCAAGGCCGCCGTAGATGGATCCCATGACAATCCCGAAGATTACCAGTGGTGGGACCAGATGCTTCAGCAACCGAAACTTGACGTCCATCGGGACCTCGAGCGCCACATCGTTGCTGCCGGCCCGGCCATACGCGATCAGGACATAAAGCGCGAAGAGCCCGGTCAGCGCGAGGCCGGGGATCAGCCCTGCGACGAAGAGCTGACCAACCGATACACCGGCCAGCGAGCCGTAAACCAGCAGGTTGACGCTGGGCGGGATTAGGATGCCCAGGGTGCCGCCGGCGGCAATGGTGCCGAGCGCAGGCCGGATCGGATAGTTGCGCTCCTGCAGTGCCGGCAGGGCGATGGTACCGACAGTCGCCGCCGTCGCAACCGACGAGCCGGAGGTTGCCGAGAACAGCGCGCAGGTGCCGATGTTGGTGTGCAGGAGTCCGCCGGGCAGCCGTCCCAGCCAGACGGCAAGGGCATCGTACATCTTGTCGGCGACGCCACCCCGCAAGAGGAGCTCACCCAGCAGCATGAACAGTGGGATGGCCGTCATATAGGAGGTGTTCAGCGTGCCCCAGACCACGCCGCCCATGGTTCCAACCAGCGGCATGCCGTAGGCGAGGTAGCCGCCGACGCCGCCCACCGCGAGAATCGATACTGCGACCGGCATACTGAGGAACATCAGTCCCAGCATGATGGCGAACCCGACGGCAATCGTGGTGATGGTCATGTCGGTTACCTCCGCGCCAGATCTTGAAGTTCGGCCTTCAACTCCTCCTCGACCGAGTCCGGCCCGAAGGAGCGGTTGAGTGCCTGCCAGTCGCCCCGCAGTGCAAGCCACAGCGCCCGCGCAGCGAGGAACACCGCGGCTCCGGAGAAGACCGACATCGCGACGAGCCAGATGCTTTGCGGCCAGATGAGCGGTGTCGCCCAGGGTGTCTGGGCGATCGACTGGTAGAGTTGTGTTTCCCGTACCGTGCGGAAGGTGAAGACCAGCAGGAAGATCGCAAGCGCGGCGAGAAGCAGGGCCGCGATGACGTTCAGAACCGCCTGCAGCCGCGTCGGCATGTTCATGTGCAGGATGTTGATGCGGATATGCGACTGCTCGACCAGGGCGACCGTGAAGGCCAGCGGGGCGCCAATTGCGATTGCGTATCCGGAAAGCTCATCGACGCCGCCAAGCGAGACGGAGAACAGCTTCCGCACCAGCGTTTCGACCGCGATCATCGCCGAGAGCACCAGCATCATCGCCCCGAAGGCAATGGCGCTGGCGCGAGAAAAGCGCGCCATGACTGTTCCCCCATCTCGTTACGGCGTGGGTCAAAGACCGAGCTTGCTGCCGATGCTGGCACGCCAGTCGGCCTCGCAGCTTGGATTGACGGCATTGCACTGCTCCACCCAGACGGGCAGGGAAGTCTCGGTCAGAGCATTCTTGACCAGGTTGAGATCGGCCTCGGTCACAGGCACCTCGGTCAGGTTGTAGGACGTGCCGCGCTCGCAGGGTTGCTGGCCCGTATTGCACCGCATCGCATCGTCGTAGAGCTCTTCCGAAAAGGCCCAGATCGCATCGACATGGCCCTCCACCGCCGATTTCAGTGTGGCCTGCTGCTCGGGCGTCAGCGCGTTCCACTTGTCGAGGTTCATGGCGTAGCCGTTGATCGCAAGCTGCAACGCGATCGGCAGCACGCTGGTCGTTGCCTCGGGCCATCCGCCAGAGTTTGCTGACGACGGTCCGGTAATGGCGCAGTCGACCACGCCCCGGCTGAGCGCCGGCTGGGTTTCACCGAAGGGCATCGGTACTCCGGTGGCGCCAAGACCGGCAACGAAGTTCGCCGCCGACTGATCGCCAACCCGCACCTTCAGCCCGCGCAAGTCGGACAGGCCGCTGATCGCCGGCTTGCAGAACAGCACCTGCGGGCCCGCCGGCCAGACGCCGAGCAGCTTGGCATTGAAGCGCTCCTGCAGGCGCGCATCCACGGTCGCGAGGAAGGCATCGGTGTGCTCGCGACCGGCCGCGAAGGAGGAGTTCAGGCCCACAAGGTCGAGGCCCAGAACCGTGGGTTCGTCTCGACTGACCTGCGGTCCGCGGATCGACACGATGTCGAAGAGCCCCGACCGGAGCACGCGCAGTCCGTCCGTGTCGGGGATGCCGGCCACATCGACGGGGAGGTACTCGACGGTGACGTCAAGGCCGGTGGTCTCCGCCAGCGCCTCGAAGAAGGGCTGCTCCTTTTGCTGCTGGATCAGGCCGGAGCCAACGGGCTGGCCGAGGATCCGCAGCGAGAAGGAGTCGGCCTGGGCGGTGGTGGCGAGCATCAGGGCGGCGGCGGTGCCGAGAAGGGTGCGAAGCATGATCTGGGCCTTCCTGTGTGGGATTTCGGAGAGATTCGTGGCTGTCGAACCGGCCCCGATTCCACGTCTGTCGGGCCCGCTTGGCATGAAAATATCATTTCTTACGTGCGGCGTAAACAAAAATCGGATTTCATGTGCGGACGGTTCCGATTCACGTGCGAAACGCCCGGCCTCCCGGCCTCCCGGCGCCTGGCGCACGTTTGGGGCAGATCGAAGTCGCTCAGAGCTCGGAGAGGGCGTCGTTCAGCATCTCGATGCGGCGCAGCCGGTCGCGGCCGGCGACATCCGCGAGCTCGATCACCCGGGTTGCGATCAGGTGGCAAAGCACCATGACCGAGGAATGATTGAACAGTGGCCCCGGCGCAGCCGTCTGGCAACGCAGGTGCCATGTGGCGCTGGCGCGGTGAGGCATCCCCTCGTCGGAAAGAAACAGCACCTTCGCGCCGCGCGATTCGACTTCCGACAGGATGTTGTCCGTGATGGCGACTCGTCGCCGGAGTCCGAAAAAGACGACGCAATCCTCTGCGCGCACGTCTACCAGATGCTCTCCGAGCGTCTGACCCGCACCGGGAATGGCGATGATCGCCTCCATCACTTGCGTGATCTGCCAGTGCAAATAGCTTGCAAATGGATGGCTGGCGCGGAAGCCGATCACCCAGGCCTTGCGGGCCCCGAGGATCGCGCGTGCTACGGCGTCGATCGTGCCAGTTTCGATTGACGCCATCGTGTGCTGGATGTTGCGCAGACTCTGTTCGACCTGGAGCGCGGCTGGATCGGCGCTTTCGCCCTCCATGACCGGTGGAAGGTACAGCCGCGATCCGGTCTCGCTCTCCTCGCGCGCATGTCGGCGCGCGTCCTCGTAACTTTCGTAGCCAAGGCGCCGGACGAACCGGGTCACGGTCGCATTCGACACGCCCGCAAGCGCGGCCAGTTCCCTTGCGGAATAGCTTGCCAGCTCGCCCGGAAAGTCACAGAGGAGGTCTCCCAGCTTCCGTTCCGCCGGGTGCAGATCGCCGAGCGCACTTCGCACCCGCGCCAGCAGAGACTTCTGTCGCGTCATTGCTCCAACCGTGAAACGCCATTTTCTCGACTGTGCCACGAAACCCCGGACGCGTCATCCGGAATCGCTGGGGTACAGGATGCGGGGCACGCGCGTTCGCGACAGCCACGGAGATTGCGAGGACAGGATCATCTACTGGGACACGCTGCCAGAAGGCGGCCATCCAAGCCTTCAATTGCCGCTGCCATGCCCAACCGTTCCTGCCGGATGAACCCGACTACGTTACCGACACAAGCATAGCTTACCCTCGCCGCCGATCACCGGGTCAGCGATGGCCCCCGCGGCGCGCAGTTTCTGGCCGAGATGAATCGACTTCTGCAGGAGCCCGAGAGCCTATGACCCTTGATGAGATACGCGCGGCGTTCGTAGCTGATCTGACCGCCGTCGCCCCCGCTATTGACGCTCAAAGTCTGCGTGAGAACGACCATCTTCAGGATGATCTGGGACTGGAGCCCATGGACTTTCTGAACCTTGTCAGTGCATTGCACAGGCGCCTCGGATTGCCGATCCCTGAGGTCGACTACCCTCTGCTCGCCACGACAGCTCCTGCCGTAGCCTATCTGGATCAGGCGCTCGCGGGGTAGTGGACGGCACAGGCCTGCCGATGCGGGGTCAGATTTTCAACGGATCACATGGACCGAACATTGCGCGTGGCGCACGACCCTTCCGGCGGTGCTGCCAAGGAAATAGTCCTCCAGCCCGGGCCGGTGCGACATGATCACGATGCAATCCACGTGATTTGCCTCGGCCCATTCCAGGATCGTCTGGCCCGAATGCCCTTCGATCAAGACGCCCGCGCCGTTTTCAAATTGCGCCGCCAGCTCCTCCAACTGATCTCGGATGGCCACCTTGAGATTGCTCTCATAATCCGCAGGGATGTACGAGATCGCATAGCTCGGGATTCTCTCCTTCACATGCAGCACCGTCACCTTTCCGCCGGGCGAAGACAGGACCTTTGCGGATTGCAACGACCGCTCCGGCGCGTGATCCGGGTCAAAAGCCACGGCAACAAGGATATGCTGATACATGTCACTCTCCCAAGGGTGCGTTTCGGTTACCCTTGCAGATTGAACGCTAGCGCGCATTGACAAGGATCACATTTCTGCAATCGCACCCAATGATCAGGCTTGACGCTCTGGGTCCTTCAGCGCGCGTTGCAACCGGCGGATCAGGGCGGCGCGGTTCTGTTCGTCCGGGCTGGCCCGAAGGCCCTCACTGATCTCCAGCAGTAGGCGCGAGACGTCGTTGTGCCAATCAAGATGCGCAACCTTTTCAGGCGATAGGCGCGGCGGCGTCGTTGGGGCAAGGCTTTCTGCGCCGTCCGGCGTCAACACAAAGCCGTCATCCAACTTCGGCTGCAAGACATTGCCCGACGGGATGATTCCGTCCAGTCGCGCCGCAAGCCCTGCCATCGCGGGCTCCTCGCCATGCACGAGGAACAACTGATGCCGGATCGGCAGCCGCTCCTTGATCCAGTCGCGCAATTCGGTGCCGTCGGCGTGACCGGAGTAGAGGTCAAGCGACCGTATCCGGGCGCGCACCGCGAAGTCCTCGCCCTGGATGCGCACCGATTTCGCGCCGTCCTGCAAGATGCGCCCCAGTGTGCCCACCGCCTGAAAGCCGGTGAACAGAACGGTGGCCTCGTCTCGCCAAAGCCAGTTCTTCAGCCGATGCCGGATGCGTCCCGCGTCGCACATGCCCGAAGCGGCGATGACGATGTGAAACCCCTTTACCCGGTCAAGTGCGATGCTTTGTTCGCGCGTCTCTGTGAATTGCAGATGCCGTGACTTCAAGCCACGCATCAACACCGCGCCTTCCTCCAACTCCTTGTGATGTTTGGCGAAGACCCGCGTGGCCTTGGTGGCAAGCGGGCTGTCGACATAGATCGGGATCTGCGGCAAGGCACCCTCGGCGATCAGGCGGCCGAGATCGCTGATCAGTTCCTGCGCGCGCTCGACGGCGAAAGACGGAATGAGAAGTGCGCCTTGGGGGTGCATGGCCGCGCGAACCTCGTCGCAAAGCAGTTGGCGGCGGCGGTCGGCGGTGGCATCGATGCGGTCACGATCCCCGTAGGTCGCCTCGCAGATCAGATAATCCACGCCGCTCGGGCCTTCTGGATCGGGGTGCATCAGCTTGTAG
Source organism: Paracoccaceae bacterium (assembly GCA_035324325.1). Lineage (GTDB taxonomy): Bacteria > Pseudomonadota > Alphaproteobacteria > Rhodobacterales > Rhodobacteraceae > DAOLBY01. The sequence continues at coordinate 6,890 of DAOLBY010000005.1, forward strand.
TCCGGTCCGATGTCCGCCGAGAACAGGAGGCGCAGCGGATCGCCTTCGGCCTGTGCCGTCTCAATCTCGACCGAGGCGGACCCCAGAAGGTGCCCCGCGTTCCAGAACCGCGCCCGAAGGCCGGGCAGGACGGCAAACCACCTGTCATAGGGCTGCGAGCGGAACAGTTTCAGGCAGGCCGCCGCATCCGCGCCGGTATAGATCGGGGTGACCGAACCGCGATCGCGACGGGCGGCACGACGGTTGAACTGCTCAACCTCGATCTCCTGGATATGCGCACTGTCGGGCAGCATCACCCCGGCCAGATCGGTCGTTGCATGGGTCGCGTGGATTGGCCCGGAGAACCCGTGTTTCACCAGTTTGGGCAGCAGGCCCGCATGGTCGATATGCGCATGGCTGAGGATCACGGCCGCAATCTTCTCGGGCGCGAAAGGGAAGGGGCGGTAGTTCAGTTCCTTTTCGGTCTTCGATCCCTGAAACAACCCGCAGTCGATCAGGATGTCTCCGTGATCGGTTTCCAGACGGAAACAGGAGCCTGTGACCGAACGGGCGGCACCGTGAAACGTCAGGCGGGGGTGGGGCATGGTTTCATCCTGTCGTCGGGTCCGGTTTCAGGGCTGCATCACATAGCTGCCGGGTGCGGCGGCCAGCGGGGGAAGGCCGCGCTGTGGGGCCCCCATGGCCGGAGGGGCTGTCAGCCCCCCGCCCTGCGCCGCCAGCCATTCGGCCCAGTCCGGCCACCAGGATCCGGGCTGGGGCTCTGCCTCGGCCAGCCAGCCGTCGGGGCCGACATAGAGCGCACCCGCCGGGCGGTGCGACATGCGATAGTGCCGGCCCTTGTGGCCGGGCTCGCTGAGGATGCCGGTGTTGTGCCCGCCTTTTGTCAGCACGAAGGTCAGGTCGCAGTCGGTGAAGAGCTGGGTCTTGTAGACCGACCGCCAAGGCGCGATGTGATCGGTCTCGGTGCCGACCACGAACAGCGGCACCGACAGGTCCTTCAGCGCGATCACCCGGCCCTCGACCGCAAACCGCCCCGCGGTCAGCCGGTTTTCCAGGAACAGGCCGCGCAGGTATTGCGAATGCATGCGCGCGGGCATCCGTGTGGTGTCGGAGAGCCAGACGCCGATGTCGGTCGGCACATCCTCGCGCCCGAGGAAATAGCGTTGCACGGCGCGGGTCCAGATCAGGTCCTCCGCCCGGATCGCGGCAAAGGCGCGGGCCATCTGCGGCCGGTCGAGATAGCCCTGCTCCCACATCAGATCCTCGAGGAAGGCGACCTGGCTTTCGTCGAGAAAGAGGAGAAGCTCGCCGGCCTCGGCGAAATCGACCTGTGCTGCCATCAGCGTGACCGAGGCCAGCCGGTCATCGCCGTCGCGCGCCATGGTCGCCGCCGCAATCGCCAGGATCGTGCCGCCCAGGCAGTAGCCCACGGCCTGGACCGGCGTGTCGGGCAGGATCGTCGTCACGGCATCCAGCGCCGCCAGGACGCCCCGCTTGCGGTAATCCTCAAGCGTCAGGTCGCGATGCTCGGATCTCGGGTTGATCCACGAGATCATGAAGACGGTAAAGCCTTGGGCAACCAGGTAGCGCACCAGCGAGTTCGCAGGCGACAGGTCGAGGATGTAGTATTTCATGATCCAGGCCGGAACGATCAGGATCGGGCGGGCGTGTACCTGCGGCGTCTCGGGGGCGTACTGGATCAACTCCATCAGGTCGTTGCGATAGATGACCTGACCGGGGGTGCAGGCCAGTTCCTCGCCGATGCGGTAGCCCTCGGGCGGCGGATCGTGGCGGTTCGTGAGGGTCTTGACCGCATCCTCAAGGAAATGCACGGCGCCTTCGGTCAGGTTGCGGCCGCCGGTCTTCATCGTCTCGGCGATGATCTCGGGATTGAGCAGGGGCTGGTTCGAGGGCGACAGCACGTCCAGCGTCTGGCGCGCCAGGAACCGGGTGCGGTCCGCATCCTCGGGCCGCAGGCCGCGTATCGGCTCGGTGGCGTGGTCCCACCAGTCCTGCATGGCCAGGAACCCCTGCTGCCACAGCCGGAACGGAAAGCTCTGCCAGCCGGGATGGGCAAAGCGCTTGTCGCAAGGTTTCGGTGCGAAGGGCGGCGGGCTGGCCGGGCGGGTCGCCGCTGCCATGACCTTCAGAAGGTTCCGGCGGGCATGCTCGGCCAGGTCCATCTGACGACCCGGCGAGCGCGCCAGATGCTGCGCCCAGTCGTTCCAGGCCTCGATAAAGGCATGGGTGGAGACCCCGCCCGAAAGCCGTGCCAGGGCGCCCCGCAGTGCACGGTCGAAACCGGCATGCGACGGATCCTGCGTCCCCGGTCGTGGCGGTGGCACCACGGCAGGCAACTGCACCCGCGGCTCGGCTGCGGCGGCCCATGGAGCGGGAGGCGGCCTTGTCTTCGGTGGTCGCGTCATGTCTTGAACTCCAGTCTGAACGGCTTCTCGATTTCGATCAGCGCGAAAACGGCGGCGCAGACCCTTTTGGGAACGGTTGCCGCAGCCATCCGCAGCGAGCATCACCCACCTATCCTGCCCGGTCCTGTCCTGTCGTTGATTCAGGTCATTCTGACCAGCCGGGCTGGCGGAACTTGCTCTCCAACCCGTGCGTCAGACAGGGCGCACGGCGTTCATCTGCGGACCCTCAGCGGCCTGCCCGTGGATGCTGTCGTCACGCTGGAGGCGCTGGTCGCAACCCTCACCCACATCGTGGTCGAGATCGACAAGCTCGATGCTGAGATTGCCGTTCGGGCGAGGGAGAAAGAGCGGGTTCCCATCGGCCGCCGTCGTGGGCGCGATGGAGGCGGGTCACTTCTCGGCCGGGGTCTCCAGCGCGGGCGGGACCAGCAGGTTGCGGGGGCGTCACGCGGATCGTGCGGTCCTCGATACCCTTCTGTGTGCGCTGGGCCAGCCGGGCGGCAGAGAGTGTCGCGTCGGAGATCGCAGCACCCGTGCCCGCCTTGCTTCCGTGGTCGGCGTGGAACAGCGTCTTGCCGTCCGACATGGTCAGCCCGTTGCCGCTCCCAGCCTCGAGGAGGGTGACGAGGAGCAGATGGACCGGCTGCGGCCGTTCTTTCCCGGGAGCCATGGTCGTCCGCGGGTCGATGACCGGCGTGTGCTGAGCGGCATGATCTTCATCAATCGCAATGGCTTGCGGTGGTGTGACGCGCCGCCCGAATATGGGCCGCCGAAGACGCTCTACAACCGCTGGATCCGCTGGCTTCGGATGGGGGTCTTCGCCCGGATCATGGAAGGGCTGGCCTCCGGCGGGGGCGAGGAAAGCGTCGTGATGATCGACGCGACATGCCTGAAGGCGCACCGCACGGCCTCGAGCCTGCGGGTCAAGAAGGGGGGCCCGACGACAGGCGCGGCCGACTGATCGGGCGCACGAAGGGCGGGCTGAACACCAGACTGCATGCGGTGACGGACGCCCGGGTCCGTCCCATCCGCTTCTTCATGACCGCGGGCCAAGTCAGCGAGGACATCGGCGCGGCGGCCCTTCTGAGCAGCCTGCCGGGCGCGGCCTGGCTGATCGCCGACCGTGGCCATGACGCCGACTGGTTCCGGGATGTGTTGAAAGACAAGGGGAAAGAGCCCTGCATCCCGGGCCGGAAGTCCCGCGGCAAGGCTGTCCGATACGACAGGCGCCACAACAAACGCCGCAACCGGATCGAGGTCATGTTTGGCAGGTTGAAGGACTGGCGCCGGGTCGCCACCCGCTGCGACAGGGGCCCCAGGGTCTTCCTCTCCGCAACCGCCCTGTTCTGGCCTTGACGATCAACGAGTGTGAAGCCTAGGTCGCCAGAGCATATTCCACCAGTTCAGTCCGCTGGAAGAAGCGGAAGTTGTCATCCGCGACAAGCGTTGCCACCAGCCGGCCGCCCGCCTCTTGCCAGACCGTGACGCCTTCGAGGTTGTCGTGCAGGCCGAAGGGGGTCTCGACGAGCACTTCCTCGCGCCCGCCCGACAGGTCGAACCGGCGAAGCCGGCTCGCAAAGCCGCGGAGACCGGCGAAGGCGCGTTCCAGCAGGTAGAGCCGTCCATCCGGGCCGATATCGGCGCCCACCGGCAGGAAATTGCCGCGCCGGGGCAGCGAGAATGGCTGGTCCCAGACCCCGGACCGGAAGCGGTAGACGGGGAAGGGCCGGGTGATCCGCCCCGACCTCTCGGGCAGCGTGTAGAGCGCACCGTCCGGCCCGATCGCCAGCGCCTCGAGCGCCGAGTTCCGCTGCATCCGCGCGAAATCGGGGTGCGAGTGCAGGTTTTCCGCGGGCCCGTCGGGCCGGGCATAGCGCAGGACGCGCGCCGGACCCTCGAAACTGACATAGACCGTGCCGTCTTGTGCAACGGCGATGCCCTCGGCATCGGTCCGCCCTTCGGCCAGCGGCGCCTCGCCTGTGCCGCGCAGCAGACGCATCGGGGCGGCAGTGATCGCGGCAATGTGCCCTGCCGCGTCGCGCGCAATGCGCCCCTCGGTCCAGGCGCCGCGGTCGGTCACGACCAGAAACCGCGCGCCGCCGGGAAAGACATGAATGGCCGACACGCCGCCGAATAGCGGATCGTCCATGCGCCAGCGGAAGGCACTGCGGAACCCATGCTGCGAGGCGGCGGTCGCCCCGCCGCGCAGTGCCAGCGCCGCCAGTCCCCCCGCGATCAGCGCGAGGCCAGAACGTCGGCGCATTGGGGGGGCAGGTCGGCCATGGTGAAATCGCGCGGCCCGCGCGGGCGGGGGGCGGGGTCCTTGGGCTTCTTGGTGGGCTTGGGCGGGTTCAGGTAGTCGGTCACCCACCACATCAGCGTGTCGTCGCAGCCGTTGCCGCCGTTCGACAATTCACTGACCGTGGGTGTCTGGGTCTGGCAGGCGCGGGCGCCGGCGGGGCACTTGAGGCGCACATGGAAATGTGTGTCATGCCCGGCCACGGGGCGGATCTTCTGCAACCAGGCCCTGTCGCCGTTGGTCGCGGTCTTGCACATCTCGATCTTCACCGCGGCGGCGACGAAGATGCGGTCCACCCGCGGGTCGGAGGCCGCGGCGCGCAGGAGCGCATGGTGCCGCGCCGACCAGTTCTTCGTGACCGATCGCTGGTCGGCCGACCGCACCGGGATCGACCCGATGCTTTCACGTTCCGACCGGCTCAGGTTCAACCGCTGCGGCGGCAGCATCCAGATGTCGGCGTCCAGCCCGATCTGGTGGCTGGCGTGGCCGGAGGTCATCGGCCCGCCGCGCGGCTGGCTGATGTCGCCGACATAGAGCCCGCGGCCGAAGCCGATCTGCGCCGCCGTCGCCGACAGTTCGCGCAGGTAGTCGATCATCACCGGATGCCCGAAGTTGCGGTTCCGCGACAGCCGCATCGCCTGCCAGGTCGGCCCCGTCTCGGGCAGTTCCACCAGCCCCGCGGCGCAGCCCTTGGCATAGCTGCCGATGGGCATGGGCGACTGGGTCGAGGGCGCCTTGTGCGCCCCGAACAGCTGGTTCGCCTTGGCCTGTGCCTGGGCTGGTCCCGCCGCCACTGCCACTGCCCCCAATACCAGCGCCGCCAGTATCGCCCGGATCATGCCTGCCCCCACCGTCCGTTCCCTCATGCCGCTGCGCGGTCTCCGTCCGGTCTAACCCGGACCAGCAGCACAAGGCCAATCACGAAAAGCACGACGATGGGCAGGATGCCCAGTTGCTGACTGCCCGTCAGGTCGGTCGTGATGCCGATGGACAGCGGCGCCAGGAACGACGTCGCCTTGCCCGTCAGCGCATACATGCCGAAGCCCTCGGTCATCCGGTCTGGATGGGCCTGGCGCACCATCATCGTGCGGCTGGCCGACTGCATCGCCCCCCCCGCCGCGCCGATCAGCGCGCCGAGGATGTAGAAGGCGATGTCTGGCAGGCGGCTGTCCGGCCCGACCGGCAAACCCATCACCGCCTCGCGTGACACGAAGACGATCCCGATCGTGGTCAGTGTCAGCGCGATGACCGTCAGCATGATCACGGGTTTCGGTCCGTAACGGCTGTCGGCCCGCCCGCCGAGCCAGGCGAACAGCGCCCCGGTGATCGTGCCCAGGATGCCGAAGATGCCTAGGTCGATGGGCGACCAGCCCAACACCCCCGCTGCATAGATGCCGCCGAAGACGTAGATGCCGTTCAGCGCATCGCGGTAGAACATCGACGACAGAAGGTAGTTGAACAGCGACCGCTGGCCGGGCAGCGCGGCGAGGTTCCTGCGCAGGTCGGGCCATGCGGTGGCGGCCGCCGCGCGGACGCTCGTCAGCCCGGACCGCACGGGCTCGCGCACCCACAGGAAGAAGGGGATCATGAACAGCGCATACCAGATCGCGGTCAGCGGCCCGACCGACCGCGTGCCCTCGCGCGCCGCGGGGTCGAGGCCCAGGATCGGCTCGATCCCGATCAGCGTCACGCCGGCCGGGTTCTCGGCCAGGAGGGTCAGCATGATGATCAGCGCCCCCATCCCGCCCAGATAGCCGAAGGCCCAGCCGCTGCCGGACATGCGCCCCATGTCCTCGTGCGTGGTCAGGTCGGGCATCATGGCATTGGTGAAGGTGGTGGCGAACTCCATCCCGATCAGGCCGATGCAGAAGGACAGCATCACCAGCGTCAGGTTCAGCTCGGTCGGGTGCGCGAACCACAGGCCCCAGGCCCCGGCGACATACATGCCCGAGAAGAGGATGATGAACCGCATCCGCCCGCCGGCCTTGTCGGCGATGGTGCCCAGCAGCGGGGAAAGGACAGCGATCACGATGCCCGCTGCACCTACGCCATAGCCCCAGACCGCCTGGGCCCGGCTGCCGTCGCCCAGGACCTGGGTGATTTAGGGACCGAAGATGAAGGTCAGAAGCAGCGTGTTGTAGGGCTGGCTGGCCCAGTCGAAGAACCACCACCCCCAGATCCGCCGCCGCGCCTCGGTCATGCACCCGCCCCCTGCCACCATACGGGCGGATCAAGCCCGAAACCGCCCGCCCGCGCAAGCGCCGGCGTCGCCGGTTGAAGCCCGCGCGCGGCGGGCCTAGAACGGACGGGTCCGAACCGGAGCCCGTCCATGCCGTCCCAGAAACCCGTCGTCCTTTGCATCCTCGACGGCTGGGGCCTGTCGGACGACCGCACGGCAAATGCCCCCGCTCTGGCCGACACGCCCGTGATGGACCGGCTGACCGCCACCTGCCCCCATGCGACGCTCGTCACCCACGGCCCCGACGCGGGCCTGCCCACGGGTCAGATGGGCAATTCCGAGGTCGGGCACACGAACATCGGCGCCGGCCGCGTGGTGGCGATGGACCTCGGCCAGATCGACCTGGCGGTGGAAACCGGCGCCTTCCGCGGCAATGCGGGGCTTCTTGACCTGATCGCGCGGCTGCGCGCCTCGGGCGGGGCGGCGCATCTGATGGGCGTGGTGTCCGACGGCGGCGTGCATGGCCACATCCGCCATCTGGTCGAGGCCGCGCGCGCCATCACCGCCGCCGGCGTGCCGGTCTGGGTTCATGCGATCACCGACGGGCGCGACGTGCCGCCCCGCTCGGGCCCGGGCTTCGTGGCCGACCTGATGCACACGCTGCCAGTAGGCGCGCGCGTCGCCACCGTCATCGGCCGCTACTGGGCCATGGACCGCGACAACCGCTGGGACCGCGTGGAACGCGCCTTCTCCGCAATGGTCCGGGGGGAGGGTGCATCGGCCGCCGACGCCCCCGCCGCCGTCGCCGCCGCCCATGCCCGGGGCGAGACGGACGAGTTCATTGCCCCCAGCGTCATCGCCGGCTACACGGGCGCGCGCGACGGCGACGGGCTTTTCTGCCTGAACTTCCGCGCCGACCGCGCACGCGAGATCCTGTCGGCGCTCGCTGACCCGGCCTTCGCGGCCTTCAACCCCGGGCGCCGCCCGGCCTGAGCTGCCTGCCTCGGCATGGCGGACTATTCCGCAGCCCACAACGCCTACATGACCACCGCCTACCCCAAGCAGGACATCCGCAACACGCTGGGCGAGTGGGTGGCGGCGCATGGACTGCGCCAGTTGCGCCTGGCCGAGACCGAGAAATACCCCCATGTGACCTTCTTCCTGAACGGCGGGCGCGAGACGCCCTTCGCGGGCGAGGAGCGGCACATGGCTCCGTCCCCCAGGGTCGCGACCTACGACCTGGCGCCGGAAATGGCCGCGGCCGAGGTGACGGAACGGCTGGTCGCGGCCATCGGGCAGGGGTTCGACCTGATCGTGGTCAACTACGCCAACCCCGACATGGTGGGCCACACCGGCAGCCTGCATGCCGCCATGGCCGCCTGTGCGGCAGTGGACCGTGGCCTCGGGGCGGCGGTCGCGGCGCTGGAGCGTGCGGGCGGCGCCATGATCGTCTGCGCCGACCACGGCAATTGCGAAACGATGGTGGACCCGGCGACGGGCGGCCCGCACACCGCGCACACCACGAACCCGGTGCCGGTGATCCTGGTCGGCGGCCCTCCCGGCGCCCGGCTGCGCGACGGGCGGCTAGCCGACCTTGCCCCGACGCTGCTGCACCTGATGGGCCTTGCACCGCCGCCCGAGATGACAGGCCTCAGCCTGATCGAGACGGCATGATCCGCGCTGCGCTGGTCGCCTTGACGCTCACGTTCGCTGCCCCTGCCGCGGCGCAGACCCCGGCCGAAACCGCCCGTGCCGCGGCCATCTCCTTCGACGCTGCCATCGGCGCGCTCGACGAGGCCGCGACCGCCCGCGACCGCATCTCGGCCCTGACCCGCACCATCGGCGCCTACGAGATCGGCCTTGCCGGGCTGCGCGACGCGCTGCGGCAGGTCCAACTGGCCGAAACGCGACTGTCGCGCGACCTCGACGCGCGCGAGGGCCGCATCGCCCAGCTTCTGGGGGTGCTGGCGCAGATCGAGGCACAACCGGGCCCATTGCTTCTGCTGCATCCGGCGGGCCCGCTCGGCACCGTGCGGTCGGGGATGATCCTGTCGGACGTCACACCCGCCCTCCAGGCCGAAACCGAGACGCTGCGCGACGACCTGGCCGCGCTGCGCGACCTGCGCGCGGTGCAGGCCTCGGCCGCGGCATCGCTGTCCCGGGGGCTCGACCGGGTGCAGGCGGCGCGGGTGGCGCTCAGTCAGGCAATGTCGGATCGTACCGCCCTGCCGGTGCGGCTGACCGACGCACCCGCTGCGCTGGCTGCCCTTCGCGACAGCGCCGAGACGCTGGCCGCCTTCGCCGACAGTCTGGCCGGGTCAGGCGGCGGCACGGCCGAGGCCGCGGCCGACTTTGCCGCCCTGCGTGGCCGGCTGCCCAGCCCCGTACGCGGCACGCTTCTGCGCGCGGCAGGCGAGGCCGATGCCCGCGGCGTGCGCCGCCCCGGCGTCGCGCTGTCCACCCGACCCCGCGCCATCGTCACCGCGCCCACGGCGGCGACCATCCGCTATCTCGGTCCGCTGCTGGACTACGGAAATGTGATGATCCTCGAACCCGGCGGGGGCTATCTGTTCATCCTGGCCGGCATGGGCACCCTGTTCGGCCAGACGGGCGAGATCGTTGCCGCCGGCGCGCCGCTGGGGCTGATGGGGGGGGCCGACGGCACTTCTCCGCTGACCGGAGAGCCCGACAGCGCGGGTGCACGGGCGACGGAAACGCTGTATATCGAGATGCGACGCGGCACCGAGCCGGAGGATCCGGCCCCCTGGTTCGCCGCCCTGGGAGAGCAGGTTCGGGAATGAGAAAATACGTCGTCGCCGCCCTGTGCGGCACCGTGGCCGGTGTGCTGATGACCACGCAGGTGGCCGGCCCCCTTGTCGCGCAGGAGGCCCGGCGCAACGCTTCGGTCTACGAACAACTCGACCTCTTCGGCGACATCTTCGAGCGCATCCGCGGTCAGTATGTCGAGGAAGTCGACACTTCCAAGCTGATCGAGGCCGCAATCAACGGCATGTTGACCTCGCTCGACCCCCATTCCGGCTATCTCGCGGCCGACGCCTTCCAGGACATGCGCGTGCAGACACGGGGCGAATTCGGCGGCCTCGGCATCGAGGTCACGCAGGAGGAAGGCTTCGTCAAGGTCGTCACACCCATGGACGACACGCCGGCGGCGGCGGCGGGGATCGAGCCGGGCGACTTCATTACCCACGTCAACGGCGAGTCGGTGCTGGGCCTGACACTTGACCAGGCGGTGGACATGATGCGCGGCCCAGTGGGGTCGGAGATCATCATCACCGTCGTGCGCAAGGGCGTCACCGAACCCTTCGACGTGTCGATCATCCGCGACACGATCAAGCTGACGGCCGTGCGCACCCGCACCGTCGGCGACACGATCATTCTGCGCATCACCACCTTCAACGACCAGACCTATCCCGGGCTCGAGGCCGGACTGCGAAAGGAGATCGAGACGCTGGGTGGGCTGGACAAGGTCGCCGGCATCGTCGTCGACCTGCGAAACAACCCCGGCGGCCTGCTGACCCAGGCGATCCGCGTCTCCGATGCCTTTCTCGACAAGGGCGAGATCGTCTCGACCCGCGGCCGCAACCCCGGCGACGGCGAACGCTTCAACGCCACCTCGGGCGACATGACGAATGGCAAGCCCATCGTGGTGCTGATCAACGGCGGTTCGGCCTCGGCATCCGAGATCGTTGCGGGCGCGTTGCAGGACCACCGCCGCGCCATCGTCGTGGGCACCAAGAGCTTCGGCAAGGGCTCGGTCCAGACGGTGATCCCGCTGCGCGGCGATGGCGCGATGCGGCTGACCACGGCGCGCTACTACACGCCCTCGGGCCGGTCGATCCAGGCACTGGGCGTGGCTCCGGACATCATCGTGAACCAGCCGCCCCGCCGCCCGCCGGGCCAGGAAGAGGACGGCGCCACCGCCCCCTCGGGCCGCACCGAGGCCGAACTGCGCGGTGCGCTGTCGAACGACTCGATGACCGAGGACGAGCGTGCGCTTCTGGAATCCGACCGTGCCAGGGCAGAGGAAACTGCCCGCCTGCGGGAAGAGGACTACCAGCTGGCCTATGCTGTCGACATCATCAAGGGCCTTTCGGTGATGTCGCGCAACGGCGCGCCGGGGAACTGACGGTCCTGCGATGGACGCCGCATCGCTGCCTTACCGTCCCTGCGTCGGCGTGGTCCTGGTGAACGGCCAGGGCCACGTCTGGGCCGGCCAGCGCATCGACAGCCCCTCGCCTGCATGGCAGATGCCGCAGGGCGGCATCGACAGGGGCGAGAAGCCGGCAGAGGCCGCGCTGCGAGAACTGCGCGAGGAAACCGGGATCGGCGCGGAGGCGGTGGACCTGATCGACCGCACCCGCGGCTGGCTGACCTACGATCTGCCGCCCGAGCTTCTGGGCAAGGTCTGGGGCGGAAGGTATCGCGGACAGAAGCAGAAATGGTTCCTCTACCGCTTCACCGGCCGGGACGAGGACATCCGCATCGCCACCGACCACCCCGAGTTTTCTGCCTGGGAATGGGTGCCCCCCGACGCCCTCGTCCGGGGCATCGTCCCGTTCAAGCGCGGGGTCTACGAACAGGTGATCGGGGCCTTTCGCCGGCACCTCGGATAGGGTGGCATTGCCGACCTTCCCCGTCAGTCACGCCAGGCAAGCGGGAAATCGGCGGCGAACGCCCGGTTCTGCGCGAGATCCGTGGTGCGGATGATCCCGACGGACAGGCACGCATCGACGGTGCGGAATGCGGGTTTCGGTTCAGGCCTCGCTCCGCTGACCGATCCGTGCGGGGCCCTCTTGCCCATTCGGCATCGAGGCCGGGCTGCAAGAGCGGAATGTGGCCCACTGCCCGCAAGGCAAGGTTCTGGCCGGCATGCAAGGTGGTCCCCGAGCGCCGGTGTTCGCTGGCGATCCGGTTCAGCCCCGAGATGAGGAGGATGCCGCGTCGACCAGCAGCGGTGGCCGACCCAGAACCTGCACCATCGCGGCCCTTCAGCTGTGCCTCGCCATGAGCGAGCCCTCGGGCAAGGCGTCGCGCCAGACGACCGGCGAAGACGCGTGCCTGCCGGACCTGGGGCACCAGCTGGAAAATGCCCGACTTCAGCACAACGTCCCGCGGGTCGGCAACGGGTCCGCCGCTTGGCGCTGACCTCCATCCCATTGAAGGGACAGCACCTCAAACCGGGGGACCAGTTTCCTGGCCTGCGTCGCGTTGCGCGATCCAGTCGTGATCGGGGTGGTTCTGGAACCGCCACTTGCGCAGCGGGCCGGCCATGACATTGAGATAGTAGAGGTCATAGCCATAGGGTGCGCCGCAGGGATGATGGCCGCGCGGCACCAGCACCACGTCGCCGTCGGCCACCGCCATGGTTTCGTCCAGGCGGCCGTCCTCGGTAAAGACGCGCTGGATGGCAAAGCCCTGCGCGGGGTTCAGGCGGTGGTAGTAGGTCTCTTCCAGATAGGTCATCCGGGGGAAGTCGTCCTCGTCATGCCGGTGAGGCGGATAGGACGACCAGTGCCCGGCCGGCGTGAACACTTCGGTCACCAGCAGGCGTTCGGCCACTTCGCGGCCTTCCATGGCGATGTTGTTGATGTGGCGCAGGTTGGTGCCCTTGCCGCGGGGGGTGGTTTCGATCCCCTCTGGCCCAAGGCGCGCCGCCGGATATCCGCCCGCACCCGGGGCGGTGCAGACGGCCAGCGTTACCGCCGTCGCCGCCACCGTCCCCCAGTCCGCCCCCGGCGGAAGGTAGAGACAATGCGGCGGCTTCCCCTCGAATACATCGAGCCGGTCGCCCATCAGGCCCCAGTCGGTGCCTGCCCCCGTCACATGCGCGCGCCCCTCGACGAGGACCAGGATCGCCTCGCGCCCCTCCAGCCGGCCCCGCGCTGCCTCGCCCGGCGCCAGCCGCCACAGGTCGAACCCGACGTAATCCCAGCCGGCGCTGTCCGGGGTCACATGGTGAACCCTGCCCCGTTCCGCCTTTGGCCGCACCAGAAGCCCTGCCATCCTTCCCCCTTTCTTCTTGGCTCAAACATCCCGGGAGCGACCCGCAGGGTCGGGGGGCAGCGCCCCCTCGGCCCATTCCTCAGACCAGCCCGACTTCGCGCGCTTGCCGCTTCAGCGTCGCCAGACCCAGGGTCTGATACATCAGCGGGTTGCGGACCTTCGGGTCCTGTTCCGCCTCGATCACGATCCAGCCCTGGTAGCCTGCCGCCTTCAGCACGTCCAGCAAAGGGGCAAAGTCGATCACCCCGTCCTGGTCGCCCGGAACGGTGAAGGCCCCGGCCGTCACACCGCGAAGGAAGCTCATCCCCTCTGCCCGCACCCGCGCCACCACGTCGGCTCGGATATTCTTGGCGTGAAAATGCCGGACCCGGTGCGCGTGGCGGGTCAGTACCGTCAGCGGGTCGCCGCCGCCGAAGGCGCAGTGGCCGGCGTCGAACAGGAGGTTCGCATGCGGCCCGGTTGCGGCCATCAGGGCGTCGATCTCGTCGGGGGATTCGACCACCGTTCCCATGTGGTGATGATAGGCCAGCTCAATGCCCTGCCCGGCCAGGTATTCCGCGAATGCTTCAAGCTTCGCACCGAAGGCGCGCATTCCGTCGTCCGTCAACCGGGGCCGGTCGTTCACCGGCACCGCAGGGGCGCCGTGGACCGCGTTCGACGTCTCGGCGGCGATCAGCACCTTGCAGCCGTTGTGCTTCAGGCGGGCCAGGAAGGGCTGCACTGCGGCGATTTCCTCCGCAACGCCGTGGACCAGAAGGTTGGTCGAATACCAGCCCGACACGAACACAAGGCCATGGGCGGCCAGAAGGGCCCGCAACGCTTCGGGATCCTCGGGCCAGCGGTGGCCATTCTCGATGCCGTCGAACCCGATCTGGCGGCCGGCCTCGTCCAAGATGCGCGCTGTCGGGATGTCGGCGCCGATCGATCGGTCGTCGTCGTTCGCCCAGGCGATGGGGTTGGTGCCGAAGCGGATCATGCCTTTGCCTTTTCCTTGAGCTTTTGCTCGTAGCGCACCCGGGCCTGCCGCACCTGCGGCCGGGCGCTGACTTCGGGTACCGCCACGTCCCACCAGTGCCCGCCGTGCGGCGTGCTCGGATAGGGGTCGGTGTCGATGACGACCACATAGGGGCCGGCGATGCCGTGGCGGTGGTCCAGCGCCGCCTCCAGCTCCGCCACCGACGCCACCTTGACGGCGGTGGCCCCCATTGCAGCGGCATGCGCCGCGAAGTCGATCCTCGGCGGGTTCGCAACCCGGGAATGGGCGTAGAGGTTGTTGAACTCCGCCCCCCCGGTGCCCATCTGCAGCCGGTTGATGCAGCCATAGCCACGGTTGTCGGTGATGACCACGGTGAAGGTCACACCCATCATTGCGGCAGTGGCCAGTTCGCTGTTCATCATCATGTAGCTGCCGTCGCCCACCATGCAGACAACGTCGCGCCCCGGCTCTGCCATCTTGATGCCGATGGCGCCGGCGATCTCGTAGCCCATGCAGGAATAGCCGTATTCCATGTGGTAGCTGCCCGGTCTCCCGGCCTTCCACAGCTTGTGCAACTCACCCGGCATGGTGCCTGCGGCGCACATGACGACGGTCTCGGGCCCGGCCGCCCGCTGCACCGCGCCGATGACCTGCTGGTCGGTCGCCAGCGCGTTGGTGTCGGACGGCGCGGCGGTCAGCGGATCGACCGCGGCGAACCACACCGCCTTGAGGTCCTCGGGCAGAGCAGGGGCCTGCCAGCCCCGCAGTTCCTGGGTCAGTACCGCCAGCCCCAGATCGGCGTCTCCGTTCACCGGCTCGGCCCCGTGCTTCATCGCGTCGTAGGCATTGACGTTCAGGCTGATCAGCCGCCGCTCCGGCGCCTTGAACAACGCCCAGCTTCCGGTGGTGAAATCCTGGAAACGGGTGCCCACGCCGATCACCACATCGGCGGCTTCGCAGACCGCATTGGCACAGCTCGATCCGGTCACGCCGACGGGGCCGAGGTTCAGGGGGTGGTCCCAGGGCAGGGCCGACTTGCCGGCCTGCGTCTCGACCACCGGGATGCCCGTTGCCTCGACAAACTGTGCCAGCGTTTCGGACGCGCCGGAATAGTGCACGCCGCCGCCCGCCACGATCACCGGCCGCTTCGCCTCCCGGACAAGGTCGCGCGCGCGCCAGATCTCGGCCTGTTCCAGGCCGGGGCGGCGGATGCGCCAGACCTTCGGGACAAAGAACGTGTCGGGCCAGTCGTGGCCTTCGGCCTGAACGTCCTGGCAGAAGGCCAGGCAGACCGGGCCGCAGTCGGCCGGGTCGGTCATCACCCGCAGCGCGCGGGGCAGGGCGGTCAGCAACTGCTCGGGCCGGGTGATGCGGTCGAAGTAGCGCACCACGGGGCGGAAGCAGTCGTTGGCGCTGATGGTACCGTCGCCGAAGTCCTCGACCTGCTGCAGGACCGGGTCGGGTCCGCGGCCCGCGAACACATCGCCGGGCAGGAACAGGACCGGCAGGCGGTTGACATGCGCCAGCGCCGCTGCCGTCACCATGTTGGTCGCGCCCGGGCCGATGGACGAGGTCACGGCCATCGCCCGCCGCCGCCCCAGTTGCTTGGCATAGGCGATCGCGGCATGCGCCATGCCCTGCTCGTTCTGGCCACGGAACGTCGGCAGCCCATCACCGATGCCGTGCAGCGCCTCGCCCAGCCCCGCCACGTTGCCGTGGCCGAAGATCGCCCAGACGCCCGCGATGAACGGCTCGCCGCCTTCGGTCATCTGCACGGACAGCCATCGCACCATGGCCTGAGCGGCCGTCAGCCGGATCGTTCCCATCGTCATCTCCCTGCCCGAGCGCTGTCCCAGTGGCCGCACAGCCGGGCATAGCGCGCAGCCATGTCGGTCACTGCCGCCTCGGCCGTCATCGTTCCGGCCATGAACCCCTCGGCCGCGGGGCCGAAGATCGTGCGACCCACGGCAAAGCCCTTCACCAGACCGAACCGCGCCGCGGCCCGGAAACTGTCGGCCAGCGCATCCTCGTCCTCGCCCAGCCCCAGCACCACGACGCCACGGGTATGGGCGTCATTTTCGGTGATTGCATCGCAGGCGGCCTGCCACCCGGCGGCCGAGCGCATCGGTTCCAGCTTCCACCAGTCAGGGAACACGCCGATCTCGTAGAACCGCCGGATGATCCGGGCGGTCGTGTCGTCATTGATCGGGCCGACCTTCGACGGAATCACTTCCAGCAGGAACTCCAGCCGATTGCGGCGGGCGGCGTGGAACAGACGGGTGACGGTCGCCTCCTGCGCAGCCTGCAGATGGGCGGTGTCGTCGGGATGGCAGAAGCACAGCACCTTGACGACATGGGCAAGCGGCCATTCCGCCAGCCCGCCGAAATCGGGGCCGAGGTCGGGTTCCAGCGACAGCGGGCGCGAGCCCGGCCATTCCACCGGGCGGCCGATCCACAGACCCGTCTCGGCGGCCGCATGCAGCGCCTTCCGCCCCAGCCGGTCGTCGCACAGGATGCCGTGGCCGGGTCGCCCGTCCGCCACCTGCACCGCCGCCTGAAGGCACAGTTCCTTGAACGCCCCGATCTTTGCCCGGTCGGCACCTGGTAGCGCCTCCATCTGCGCGCGGTGGTCGAAGGCAAAGATCCGCATTTCGGAACGGTTGCCGGTGCGGGTGGTGGACCAGTGGATCTGTTCCAGCACAGTGTCGTTGCGCAGGTCGGGCCGCAGGACACCGCGCGAAAGGAAGAAGCGCAGTTCCTCCCACGACGGATAGGCGGGCGCGCAGCCGTGACGCGACACGGCGAAAGCCCCGCAGGCGTTGGCGTATTCCAGTGCGACGGGCCAGGGCGCATCATCCAGCCAGCCCTTCAGGAGGCCCGACATGAACCCGTCGCCCGCGCCCAGGACGTTGAACACCTCGATCGGAAAGCCCGGCCCCGCCGCGCCCTCGTCCAGCCTGTCTGGGATGGTGCCGGTAAAGGCCGCGGCGCCCATCGGTCCACGCTTGCAGACCAGCACGGCGGGGGTCAGCGCCCGCACCGCGCGCAGGGCGGCGATGGTGTCGGTCGATCCGCCGGCGATGTGGAACTCCTCTTCCGTTCCCACGATCAGGTCGAAAAGGGGCAGCGCGGCCTGGAGCCGGGCGGTGACGGCCGCGCTTTCGATGAAGCGGTTCTCGCCATCGCCATGCCCCGACAGGCCCCAGAGGTTGGGGCGATAGTCGATGTCGAGCGCGGTGCGCCCGCCCGTTTCACGCGCAAGCCGAAGCGCCTTCATCACGGCAGCCTCGGTCCGCGGGTGCGACAGGTGTGTGCCCGTCGCCACCACGGAGCGGGCACGGGCGACGAAGGCGGGGTCGATGTCGGCCTCGCAAAGTGCCATGTCGGCACAGTTCTCGCGGTAGAAGATCAGCGGAAACCGCGTGTCGTCACGGATCCCGAGGATCACCAGTGCGGTCAGCCGGTCGGGGTCGGTGATGACGCCGTCGGTGCAGACCCCTTCCCGCGCCAGTTGTTCGCGGATGAAGCGGCCCATGTGCTCGTCGCCCACGCGGGTCAGCACGGCCGAGCGCAGGCCCAGCCGGGCGGTGCCCACCGCCATGTTGGTCGGGCTGCCGCCGACGTATTTCCGGAACGACCCCATGTCCTCGAGTCGCCCGCCGACCTGCGCGCCATAGAGGTCGACTGAACTGCGCCCGATGGTGATGAGGTCGAGTTCGCGCATTACCCCAGCACCTCGGCCACCTTCACCACCCGCCCCTCGGCGACCGATTTCAGGGCCGCCTCTGCCAGGGCCAGCGCCATGAGGCCGTCGTGCCCGGTGGTCGGCGTGGGCGTGCCGCCCT
>DAOLBY010000005.1:24648-46246 GCA_035324325.1 Paracoccaceae bacterium
CGCGATGAAGGCCGCGATCTCGGCGGCATAGGCCGCGACATAGCGGGTCATGAAGAAGTTCAGCAGCGGTGCCTCATGGAAGCCCGCGCCGTCGGCGAGTGTGATTCGGTTCTCGGCGTGGTTCTGCGCCGCGACCATGCCTTTCGACCCAAGCACCTCGATGCGCTGGTCATAGCCATAGGCCGCACGTCGGGAATTGGTGATCACCGCCTGCCGGCCGGAGGCGCAGCGCAGGATGACATTGACGCTGTCGAAATCGCCGGCCGTGCCGATGGCCGGGTCGGTCAGGACCGAGGCCGCGGCCATGACTGTCTCGACCTCCTCGCCCAGCAGCCAGCGCGCCATGTCGAAATCGTGGATCGTCATGTCGCGGAAGATGCCGCCCGAGCGTGCGATGTAGTCCAGGGGCGGCGCTCCCGGGTCGCGGCTTGTGATCGTGACCATCTCGACCCGGCCCACGCGCCCGGCGTCGATGGCGGCCTTGACGGCCATGAAGTCGGGATCGAAACGGCGGTTGAAGCCCACCATCAGCACACCGCTTTCAGCCTCCACCACCTTCAGGCAGGCGGCAACACGGGATAGCGACAGGTCCACCGGCTTTTCGCAGAACACCGCCTTGCCGGCACGCACGAAGCGTTCGATCAGTTCGGCATGGGTGTCGGTGGGAGTGCAGATCACCACGGCATCCACGTCCGCAGCCGCCTCGATCGCGTCGATGGTGCGGATGTCGCATCCCCAGGCGGCGCTGACGGCCTGCGCTGCGGCCGCCACCGGATCGGCAATGGCCACCAACTGCGCGCCGGGCGTTCCGGCCACCGCGCGGGCATGGACCTGGCCGATGCGGCCGGCCCCGAGGATGGCGAAGTTCAGGTTCATGGATCGTTCCTCATTCGGGGTAGGCCCCGTTCACGTTCTGGTCGAAATCGACAATGGCGCCGGTCATCACACCTGATTGCGGCCCGAGAAGGAAAGACGCAAGACCCGCCACATGCCCCGGCTTGACCAGCATGCCGAAGGGCTGGCGCGCCTCTGCCTTCTCCAGCCAGTCGCCGCCCGCGCCGTGATGTTTCCGCTGCATCGCATCCTCTCCCGGAGTGTCCATCCAGCCGCAGGCGATGCCGTTGACCCGGATGCGGTCGGCGCGCAGTGCGTTGGCGGCATTCCTGGTGATGTTCGCCAGCGCTGCCTTCGAGGCTGAATAGGGCGCGAGGAACGACTGGCCGCAGTGGATGACCATCGACAGGATGGTGACGATGGACGCCGGATGGCCGGCGGTGCGGGCCAGTTGCGCCACCCGCTGGATGGCGAAGAACGGCCCCTTCGCATTCGCCGCCATCAGCGCGTCCCAGCCGTCGGGCGTGGTGTCGAGGACCGAGCCTCGGTCGGTCGAGGCGCCGGCGACGGCCAGCGCATCGACCCGCCCGAGCATCGTCGCCGCGCGGTCCACGCAGGCGATGACGCTGCCGGCGTCGGCCAGGTCGACTGGAACGAATGCCGCGCCCAGGGCCTCGGCCGCTGCCCGGCCCTTCACCGGGTCGCGTGCCGCCAGCACAAGCTGCCGGCAGCCGCCGTCCCGCAGTGCCTGCGCGATGGCAAGACCAAGGCCCTGCGTCCCGCCCAGGATCAGGGCATGCGTGTCGGCATGCTGTGTCACGCCGCGCCCTCGTATTCCGCGCCGGTCTTGGCGCCGGTGATGTAGGACACCACGTCCTCGCCGCTCGTGTCCTGCTTGCGGAGGTTGGCGACGATACGCCCGCGGCGGAACACCACGATCCGGTCCACCAGGTCGAACACCTGCCGCATGTTGTGGCTGATCAGGATCAGCGGTTCGCCCGCCTCCTTGAGCGTGCGGATGATGTTCTCGACCTGCGCCGTCTCCTGCACCCCCAGCGCGGCGGTCGGTTCGTCCATGATCACGAGCTTGGAGGCGAAGGCCGCGGTGCGGGCGATGGCCACGCATTGCCGCTGTCCGCCCGACATGTTGCGGATGGTGTTCGACAGGTTGGGGATCTTGACCCCGGTCTTGACCAGTGCCGCCATCGTCGCCTCGCGCATGGCGCGCTTGTCGAGGATCGAGAACGGGCCGAGGCGGAAGCGCACCTTTTCCCGCCCGAGGAACAGGTTCGACGGCACGTCGAGGTCGTCGGCCAGCGCAAGGGTTTGGAACACCGTCTCGATGCCGGCCTCGCGCGCCGCGATCGGGCTGGCAAAGGTCTGTTCGCGGCCGTCGAAGATCAGATGGCCGCGTGTCGCCTGCTCCACCCCGGTGATCTGGCGCACGAAGGTCGACTTGCCCGCCCCATTGTCGCCCATGATCGCCACGTGCTCGCCCCTGTGCAGCACGAAATCCGCATCTGTCAGCGCGTGGACGCCGCCGTAATGCTTGGTCAGACCGCGTGTTTCCAGAATGATGTCGGACATGGTTCAGCCCCTTCCCGAGCGGTTCTGCCGCCACTGGTCGAGCACCACGGCGCCGACGATGATCACGCCCTTCACCATCTCCTGGTAATAGGCGTCGAGCCGCAGGAAGGTGAACCCCGAGATGATCACCCCGAAGATCAGTGCGCCCAGGACGGTGCCCAGGATCGACCCCCTGCCGCCCTGCAGGGACACGCCGCCGATCACTGCCATGGCGATGGCGTCAAGCTCGTACATGACCCCCATGCCGGCCTGCGCGGTCAGGTTCTTGGACGACAGGACCACCGCCGCCAGCGCCGCCAGCATGCCGGCGATGGCATAGACCAGCACCTTGTGCCGGGCGACCTTGATCCCGACCATGCGGGCGCCCTGTTCGTTCGACCCGATGGCATAGCAGTGCACGCCGTAGCGGGTGCGGGTCAGGATCAGGTGGAACAGGACGGCCAGCGCGATGAAGATGACCACCGGTGTCATGCCCTTGCCGATGGCGGCATAGCCCTCGGTCGGGAAGGACACCGGGTTGCCGTTCGACCACCAGCGCGACAGGCCGCGGGCAAAGACCATCATGCCCAGCGTGGCGATGAAGGGCGGAATGCGCGTGTAGGCAATCAGGGCGCCGTTCACCAGCCCGGCCGCCAGCCCGCAGCCCAGCCCCACCAGCAGCGGCACCAGCACCGGCAGGTCCATCGCCCAGTCGCCCAGGATGGCCTTGGGGTTGGGGTTGCCGTTGACCACCGCGGTCTGCGCGAAGCTCATCGCGATCATCGCCGTGGCGCCCACGATGGACCCCGACGACAGGTCGATGCCGCCGGTGATGATCACCTGGGTCACCCCGATGGCGATGATGCCGACGATGGCGACCTGAAGGACGATGATGTTCAGCCGCGCCCAGTTGAAGATCGCGTCCACGTTGGGGCGGGTGTTGAACAGGAAACTGTCGCCCAGATGCAGCCGGCCGATGGCCTCGAAGGCCACGGTGATCAGCACCAGCGCGAAGAACACGTTCAGTTCGGGGGGCCGCGCCCGCTTCGTCGGATCGTAGGTCAGCCCGCCGATCCCGGCCGTGGTCTGTGCCATCGGGTCATCCTTCCTGGGCGCGTGGCCGGGGGGCGGCACCTGTCCCGCCCCCCGTTTCGGGTCCGGGCGGATCAGTTCCGCGACAGGAAGTCGCCGATGTTGGCCGGCGTCACCAGCTGGAAGGGGATATAGACCTTCTGGTCCACGTCCTCGCCCTTCGACAGCTTCACCGCCGCGTCGAGCGCCCCGCCGCCCTGGCCGGCTGCATCCTGGAACACCGTCGCGTCCAGTTCGCCCGCCTGCATCGCCACCAGCGCATCCTGCGTGGCGTCGACGCCAACGACGACCACATCCTCCATGGCGATCCCGGCGGCCTTCAGCGCCTGGATGGCGCCGATGGCGCTTTCGTCGTTGTTGGCGAAGACCACGTCCGGCACCGTGCCGGTGGACAGCCAGTTGGTCATCAGGTTCTGCGCCTGGTCGCGCGACCAGTTCGAGGTCTGGCGGTCCAGCACCGTGATGAAGCTGCACATGTCCATGCCCACCACGTCGTCCACATCCTTGGTGCGCTGGATCGCCGCCTGGTTCGACAGTTCGCCCATGATGATGTAGCCCTGCGCCCCGCCTGCCTTGCCGGCCGCGCGCAGAAGCTTGCAGGCCTCGAAGGCCGACAGCGTACCCGACTCGATCTCGTTCGAGGCGACGAAGGCCTGGTTGTCGGGCAGGCTGTCGACGTTGATCGGCTGGCGGTTGACATAGACCAGCGGCACGCCGGCGGCGGCGGCGGCATCGGTCATCGCCTGGGTGGCCGAGGTATCGACCGGGTTCACCACAATGGCATCGACGCCCGAGGCGATGAAGTTGTTGATCTGGTCAAGCTGCTTGGCCACGTCGTTCTGCGCGTCCTGGATCTGCACGGTCACGCCGGTCGCATCCGCGTGCGACTGGATGCCGTTGCGCAGCACGGTCAGGAAGTTGTCGTCGAACAGCGCCATGCTGACGCCCACGTTCTGCGCCATGGCGGTGGTCGACAAAAGCGCGGTCAGGCCCGCGGCAAGAAGGGTCGTCTTCATCGTCTCTCTCTCCCTGGTCGGATGTCCGGCGCATCCGTTCATGATGCCGGAGGGGCGCGCCTCCCTGCGCGCCCCGGTCCCGCGGGGTCAGGCGGCCATGCGGCCCAGACCGTCGCGGATGAAACGCATCGACTCGGCCAGGTCGCGGGCCGGATCGGGGCTCGCGTGGGTTTCGGGCGCGAAGGCCTCGAAGCTGACCGGCCCCCGCCAGCCGAGGGTCGCCAGCGCGGCAAGCTGCTCGATGGTGCCGAGCCGGTCTCCGGGCCCGACCAGCACGCGATGCGCATCGGACATCCCGGCCACCGTCACCTGCTGGTCGGTGACGCCCGAGACGTGGACGATGCCGGTATGGTCCGGGAAATAGTCGCCGCCGCCGGCAAGCGTGTGGTGAAAGGTGTCGTGGACCAGCCGGAACCGGTCGCGGGCGCCCAGCGCCTCGATCACCTCGACCGCTTCTGCCTTGTGGCGCAGGGCACAGACGGGAAAGCCCAGCGGTTCGACCATGCCGACCAGGCCGTGATCTTCCAGCATCGGTTTCAGGGACTTGAGCGCCACGCGAAGCGCCGCTCGACGCTCGCCATTGCCCAGGCCCAGCCCATCGTTGCGCGGGATCAGGCTGACCGCACCGGCCCCGGCAGCCTGCGCGATGCGCATCAGGGACAGCGCCTCGGCGGCCTTGTCCGCCGACCAGTCGTTGAATCGCTTGACCTCGGCCACCGTCAGGAGGCGCAGCCCGCGGGCCTTTGCCATCTCGCCCGCGGCCGCCGGGTCCAGGCCGTCGAACAGCGGTTGGGGCAAGTCGTTGCGCACTTCGACGCCCGTGCATCCAAGGACTGCGGCCGTGTCCAGCAGGCGTGCAAAGCTCATGCGGGCGACGGTCATGTGGTTCAGCGCGAAGTCTGGCATGGCCGGGATCCCCGTCGTCCGGTTGACGGGGCGGACCCTGCTGCGGCTGTGGTGATTCCGTCAACCGCAGGCGATGTTTTCCCATCATCAATGACGAAAAGGCGAATCCGGTTCTGACGAAAGGCGATCAGACGGACTCGGGCAGGAACAGGTCGGGTTGCAGGAAATGCTGCCCCGAACCGGCCGGCATTCCCTGCGACACCGCGGTTCCCGCCATCGCCACCAGATCGCCACAGAGCCGCACCAGGGGGGTCGAGATGACCATGGCGACGTGCCGCGATACAAGCGCTGCGCGGCTTTCGGGCGTCAGCTCGTTCACGACCAGAGCCACTTCTCCGGGTTCGCGCACCTCGTGCAGGGCGGCGATTGCCCCCTCCATCCCGCCGCCGGCACAGTAGATGCCGCGCAGGTCGGGATGCCGGCCCAGAAGGTCCAGCGTCGCCTCGTAGGTCAGTTGCCGAGTCTCGAGGTTCACCAGGGTGTCGAGCACCTGAAGCTGCGGCGCGTATTCGCGGAAATAGCTGCGGAACCCGGTTTCGCGCAGTTCGTGCCCGTGCCAGCGGAAGCCGCCGACGAACACAGCCACCTTGCCGGGCTGGTGCGTGACCGCCGAGATCAGGTGTGCGGCGATCCGGCCGACCCTTATGTTGTTCAATCCCAGATAGTTCTGACGGACGCCCTGGGCGAAGTCGTTCAGCAGTGCGTAGACCGGGATGCCGCGGGCGTTCAGTCGGCTGACGGCTTCGGTCACTTCGGGGTGGGTGACGGCGGTGGCTGCCACGGCATCCACCCGGTCGCCGAAGGATTCCATCAGTCCCGCGAACTCGGACGGGGCCTGGCTGGCCGAGAACAGGATCGAGACCTGGGCGCGCACGCCCGTCGCCGCCGCCGCGGACTGTTCCAGCGCCGCCCGGAAGTTCTGGTAGAAGGTCTGGCGCTCCTTGTGCAGAACGACGCCCAGCCGCAGGCGCGGCAGGTCGCCCTGCACCCTCTGGCCGATCAGCGGCGCCGCGTGATAGCCGACCTTGCGCGCAGCCTCGTAGACCCGGCGCGCGGTGTCCTCGCGCACCTTCTCGCGCCCGTTCAGCACCCTGTCGACGGTGGCCGTGGAAACCCCCGCCTCGCGCGCGACATCGTGGATGGTGGAGCGTCGGGCCATCGGCCCTCCTGATGAAATCACATCATTTCAATCCGGCAGGATGATGGTGGATGATGGGTAATGCAAGCCCCCCGCTTGGTGCAGCGGGCGGACCTGCGGTAGTGCAGGGGCGGCCCGGCGGGGCGGTGCGCGGCGGTCTGACATCCGTACACCCCCTGTACACCCCCCGTGCAGACAGACCGGTGCCGGCTGCCCGCCGGAACGCCCGCGAAAGGACCGAGACGATGGCAAAGCGCGACTACAGCCTGCTGGGCCCCGATGCCCGCCGCGCGGTGGAAACCGGGCTGGCCGCGGCCGAGTGGTATCATTCGGAGGTGCCGCGCAAGGACATGAAGGCCCTGATGGCGCGCGAGGACGGCCCGGCGATCCGCGACACGGCGATCCTGTTCGGGGCAATGGTGCTGTTCGGCGGGATCGGTTTGGCGCTGTGGCCATCATGGTGGGGCGCGCCGTTCTGGCTGGCCTACGGCGTCCTTTATGGCAGCGCGATGGACAGCCGCTGGCACGAATGCGGGCACGGCACCGCGTTCAGGACGCCCTGGATGAACAACGCGGTCTACCAGATCGCCAGCTTCTGCATGGTGCGCAACCCGGTGACCTGGCGGTGGAGCCATGCGCGCCACCACACCGACACGATCATCGTCGGCCGCGACCCCGAGATCGCCGTGATGCGCCCGCCCGAGTTCGCACGCGTGATCGCCAACTTTGCCGGGCTGGTCGATGCCTGGCAGGGCTGGGGCCGGATGTTCTACAACGCCCTGCGGGGCGTCCACCCCGAGGAAGCGACCTTCATCCCTGCAAGCGAGCAGCCGAAGGTGGCGCGCATCGCCCGGACCTGGGTCGCCATCTATGCCGCGGTGATCGCCGCCGCCATCGCCTCGGGGTCGATTCTGCCGCTGATGCTGGTCGGTCTGCCGCGGCTCTATGGCGCCTGGCACCATGTGATGACCGGCCTTCTGCAGCACGGCGGGCTGGCCGACAACGTGACCGACCACCGGCTGAACAGCCGCACCGTGCTGATGAACCCGGTCAGCCGCTTCGTCTACTGGAACATGAACTATCACGTCGAACACCACATGTTCCCGATGGTGCCCTATCATCGGCTGCCCGACCTGCACGCGCGCATCCGGCACGACCTGCCGGCGGCCAACCCCTCGATCCCCCATGCGTTCCGGGAGATGTGGCCGGCGCTGCGCCGGCAGCTGGCGAACGAGGACCATTTCGTCAGGCGGGCGTTGCCCCCGACCGCGCGGCCCTACCGCGAGGAGTTCCATGCCGCGGTGCCCGGCACTGCGGCCGCCTGAGCCATCTGGAGGAGAGGATGCCCAACTGGACTGCCGCCTGCGCCACCGACGACATCGAACCAGAGGACCTGATCCGCTGGGATCATGCGGGGCAGACCTTTGCCCTGTACCGGTCGCCCGAGGACACGTTCCATGCCACCGATGGCCTCTGCACGCACGAGCAGGTGCACCTGTGCGACGGGTTGGTGATGGGGCATCTGGTGGAATGCCCCAAGCACAATGGCCAGTTCGACTATCGCACCGGCGAGGCGAAGCGCGCCCCGGTCTGCGTGAACCTGCGCGTCTGGCCGGTGAAGGTCGAGGGTGGGCAGGTCTATGTCGATCTGGGCCAGGCAGGGGGGCTTGCGCGCCCCCCGGACCCCCGCGGGGATACTTGAGCCAGGGTGAAAGGGGGCGGAAATGCGCCACAACCGGATGACGGTGGCAGACCTGCGGGCGGCCAAGGGGCGGCGGGTGCTGTCCATGCTCTATGTCGAGACCGAGGACGAGGCGGCAGCGGCCGCGGCGGCGGGGGTGGAGGTGCTGTCGATCGTCGCGCCCCTGTGGACTCCGGCGATGCGGGCTGCGGCGGGCGACTGCTTCGTGCAGGTGGGGCTGCTCTACGGCGAATGCGTGACGGCGGAGGACTACCTGCGCGCGGGCTTCGCCGGGATGCGGTGCGGGGGCGACGCCTTCTACTGCGCGGGATCGCCGGACATCGTGCGGCGGATGGCGGCCGAGGGTCTGCCGGTGGTGGGTCATGCGGGCCTCGTGCCGTCCAGGGCCACCTGGACCGGCGGCTTCCGCGCCGTGGGCAAGACCGCGGCCTCGGCGCTGGCGGTCTGGCAAGCGATGCAGGCGCTGGAGGCGGCGGGGGCGGTGGCGGTCGAACTGGAGGTGGTGCCGGCTGCGGTGGGGGCGGAGCTGTCGCGCCGGTCGGGGCTGGTGACCTTCGGGATGGGGGCCGGGGCGGGGACGGATGCGCAATATCTGTTCGCCGAGGACGTGCTGGGTTGCACCCGGGGCCACCGTCCGCGCCATGCCCGCAGCTACCGCAACTTCGCGGCCGAACTCGCGCGCCTGCAGGCCGAGCGGGTGGCGGCCTTTGCCGAGTTCGTGGCGGATGTGCAGTCGGGCCGCTATCCGGGGCCCGAGCATCAGGTGGCGGTGGAGGCGGCCGAATACGCGGCCTTTCTGGAGGCGCTGGCGGATGGATGAGATCGGGGTCGGGCTGATCGGCACGGGGTTCATGGGCAAGGCGCATGCGCTGGCCTATCGTTCGGTGCGGGCGGTGATGGGCGACGTGCCCCGGGTGCGGCTGGTGGCGCTGGCCGACACGCCGGCCGAGAAGGCCGCGGCGATGGCGGCGCAGTTCGGCTTTGCCCGCGCCACGGCGGACTGGCGCGAGCTGGTGGCCGATCCGGACGTGCAGGTGGTCAGCATCACCACGCCCAACGGGCTGCACCGCGAGATGGCCTGTGCGGCGCTGGCGGCGGGCAAGCATGTGTGGTGCGAGAAGCCGATGGCGCTGACACTGGAGGATGCGCGCGCGATGGAGACGGCGGCGCGGGCCGCCGGCCGGGCGACGCAGCTTGGCTACAACTACCTCCACAATCCGGCCTTTACCCATGCCTGCCGGCTGGTGGCCGCAGGCGAGATCGGGCGCCTGGTGCAGGTGCGCGGCTGGGTCGACGAGGACTATCAGGCCGACCCGTCGCTGCCGTGGACCTGGCGGGCGCGGATCGAGGAGGCGGGGCTGGGCGCGCTGGGCGACATCGGCTGCCACCTGGTCAGCCTGCTGACGGCGCTGGCCGGGCCGCTGGAGAGCGTGCTGGGCGAGATCGAGACGATCCACCGCACCCGGCCGCTGCCAGACGGGTCGGGGGTTGGCACGGTGGAGAACGAGGACGTGGCGAACGCGCTTCTGACCTTCGAGAGCGGCGTGAAAGGGGTGTTCACCGCCTCGCGCAGCGCCTGGGGGCGCAAGTCGCGGCTGGGGTTCGAGGTGCATGGCACAGCGGGCATGGTGGTGTTCGACCAGGAGAGGATGAACGAGCTGATGCTGTTCCGGGCCGGCGGCGACCGGGCGACGCAGGGCTTCGTCACCATCCTGACCTCTCCCGAACATCCGCCCTACGGCGCCTTCTGCCCGGCACCGGGGCATCAGCTTGGGTTCAACGACCAGAAGGTGATCGAACTTGCGGGGTTCCTGCGGGCGATCCGCGACGGGGGCCGGCCGCCCGTGGATTTCGCCGCAGGACTGGAGATCGAGAAGGCGATCCACGCCATCGCGCTGTCGGCGCGCGATGGGCGGCGGGTGCGGCTGGACGAGATCTAGGGCGCGCACTCCCACCCCATCCTCCCCGGCGAAGGGGGAGTCCGGGAGGAAGGTCCCTGTCCCGTGGTCTCAGCGGCGGGCGCTGCGCTGCCCGGAGAGCGGGCGGATGTCGACCCGATGGCTGCCCGAATGGCTGCCGTCGAGGCGAAGGAAGCCCGTCACCGGGGCCACGTCGCCGTAATCCCGGCCGAAGCCCACCTCGATATGGTCCTCTCGCACCAGGCAGTCGTTGGTGGGGTCGTGGTCGATCCAGCCACCTTCGGTTCCCGTCCAGGCGCGCACCCAGGCGTGCATCGCGTCGGCCCCTTCCAGTCTCGGGCGCCCTGGCGGCGGGTCGGTGCGCAGGTAGCCCGCGACATAGGCCGCGGGAATGCCGAGGCCGCGCAACGCCCCGACCATGATCTGCGCGAAGTCCTGACAGACGCCGCGCCCCTGCGCGAAGGCAGCGGCGGGGGGCGTGTCGACCGCCGGGGCCTCGGCGTCGAAAGCCATGTGACGATGGATCGCCCGGCCGATCTGCATCACCGTTTCCAGCGCCGTGCGTGCACCGGCGCCGGCGTCGCGGGCAAAGCCCGCGACCTCGGGCAGGGCGCCGATGCGGGGCGAGGGGGGCAGGAAATGGTGTGGCGAGGCGGGACCGAGTGTGCGCAGGGCGGCCAGTTCGGCCGCCAGCGCCGCAACGGGGGGCGTCATGTCGAGCGGCAGTTCGGGCGCCGAGCGATCCACCTCGGCGGCAAGGTCGAACGTCAGCATCTCGAGACCGGGAGGCACCGCCAGTTCGATGACCTTCGTGCCGAAGAAATCGGCCCGGTCCATCCGCTCGGCCGGGGCGGGGCGGATCGTGACCGCCGCCCTGCGCACATGCTGGACGCCCGGCACCTCGGCCGGCAGCACGCGGAACAGCTGCCGCCCGGCGCCGAGGGGGCGGTCGAAGGTGTAGTCCACGGTCAGGCGCAGGGCGTAGGGCGTCACCGCAGGTAGGCCTCGGTCAGCAGATCGGACAGGGCCGCGATGCGATCGCGCAGGCCGGCCAGTTCCGCGGTCGTCAGCGTCTCGGGCGTGTGCGTCGCGACCTCGGCCTGCACCCGCAGCATGGCACGGGCAAGCGGCGACAGCGCGCCATGGACCGCGGCACCGGGCAGCATTCCCACCTGTTCGTGCATGCCGTCGATCTGCGCCCGCACCGCGCGGGGGTTCATCGGGTCGAGTGCCAGAAGGTCGATGACCGTCGCGCGCGATGTGGCGACGGTAAAGCGCCGCCTGTGGGTGAGGACGCTGTCGCCCAGTTCGATGCAGAGATCGAGCGCTCCAGGGGGTGCGGTCTCGTCGGCTAGTGCGGCAAGGATGGCCGACATGCCCATGGCGCGTTCGTGCAGCCGCCCGAGGCTGAGGAACCTCCAGCCGAAGAAGCGGTACATGTTCTCGTGCACGAGACCCGAGAAGCCGGCGAGCTTGCGCAGAAGGGCTGACAGTGCGCGGGCCGCGTCGTCGCCCGGTGCAACCTGGGTCGCCATGCGATGGGCGGTCTTGGACAGGTCTGCAAGTGCCGACCAGCCATCGGGCGAAAAGCGGTCGCGTACCTGTCCGGCGCTGGCCATGGCGGCGTCGAGCGTGGCCAGAAGGCCGGCGGGAATGCCTTGTTCGGGGTCGGCGCCTTGGGCCATCAGCAGCGGGTCGAGCGCATCAAGGAGGGGTTGCGCGGCTGCCCCGAACTCGGCCAGCCGCACATGGCGGGCGCGGGCAAGGCGCACGATCCCCTCGGTCCGTTCGACGTAGCGGCCCAGCCAGAACAGGTTGTCGGCGGCGCGCGCGGGCAGGGCACCCGGGGGGGCGCGGCGGTAGGGGCCGGGGGCGGGCGTGACCATGCTGACCACCGGCACCGGGCGCGGGCTGACAACCCAGACATCCGCCGCGCTGCCGCCGCGCTGCATGGCCAGTGCCGCGGGGTCGGGGCTGGCGCCGATGCGGGCGAAGCCGCCGGGCATGACCTGCCAGCCGGCCGCGGTGCGGGCGAGAAAGACCCGCAGGCTCATCGGTCGGGGCTCCAGCCGGCCATCGACCAGCGCGGGGGTGGTGGACAGGGTGACGGCTTCCTGCGCCACAAGCCCCGGACCCTCGGCGGCGAGCCAGGCGGCAAGATCGGCCATCCGCAGGCTGCCCGCCTGACGCGCCTCGCCCAGCGCATCGAAGGGCAGCCCGGTACCGAGCGCAGGCGACAGGACCATGCGGTCGGGCGAGGCAAGAACCGACGCCTGTTCCGTCGCCCCGCCGCACCACCAGGTCGCGATGTTGGGCATGGCCAGCGGCGCGCCGGTCAGGACCGGGGCAAGTTGCGGCAGGAAGGCCATCAACGCGCGGGTTTCCAGAACGCCCGAGCCCGGCGCGTTCACCATGGTCAACCCGCCCGCGCGCAGCGCCGCGACCATGCCGGGCGTCCCGAGGCGCGAGGCCGGGTCAAGTTCCAGCGGGTCGCACCAGTTGCCGTCAAGCCGGCGCCACAGCACGTCGAGCGGGCGCAGCCCCGACACGGTGCGGACCATCAGACGTCCGCCCTCGACTGCCAGATCCTCGCCCTGCACCAGAGCGAAGCCGAGGTAGCGCGCGATCCAGGCCTGTTCGTAATAGGTCTCGTTCAGCGGCCCTGGCGACAGGATGGCGATGCGCCCCTCGCCGGCCGTCCGCAGCGTCAGCAGCGCATCGCGGAAGTCGCGGAAGAAGGCGGCCAGGCGGTGGACGTTCTGGTGGGCGAAGAGCGCGGGGAAGGCGCGCGAGGTGGCGACGCGATTCTCCAGCGCATAGCCCGCCCCCGATGGGGCCTGCGCGCGGTCGGCCAGCACCCACCACTGCCCGTCAGGGCCGCGCCCGATCTCGAAGGCGAGGAAATGCAGGAAATGGCCCGAGCGGGGGCGGATGCCGATCATCGGGCGCAGCCATTCGGGATTGCCGGCTATGAGGCCGGGGGGCAGGTGCCCGCCCGAGACCAGCCGGTTGTCGCCGTAGAGATCGGCCATGACCGCTTCCAGCAGATCCGCCCGCTGCGCCAGCGCGGCCGAAACCTGCGCCCAGTCGGCCTCGTCGATCAGAACCGGCACATGCGCCAGGGGCCAGGGCCGTTCCACCGACTGCCCGGCGCCGTACTGGCGGTAGAACACGCCCGAATCGCGCAGATACTGGTCGGCCCGGCCGGTGGCCTGCGCCAGCCCCTCGGCACCCATCGCCCCCAGGCGGTCGATGAGGTCGCGCCACAGGGGACGCAGCGGGCCGCCCGCGTCCATCAGTTCGTCGGGAACGCCGGGCAGGGGGTGGTAATCGCCCGGCATCGCGCCCGCCTGTGCCGCCTCTGTGCCCGGCCCGTCCATGTGCGATCAGAGGCCGAGGGGCCGGCGCAGGTCAAGCGTCATCGGGAACTCTGGGTGCGGACGTTCGGGCGCCGGGCGGTGGCCGTGGCCGGGGCGGTGGCCGAAGGGCTGGAACCGGGCAAGGCGGCGCGCCTCGGCCTCGTTGCCGTTCACGGGGAAGGTGTCGTAACTCCGCCCGCCCGGATGGGCGACGTGATAGACGCAGCCGCCGATCGGCCGGCCCGACCAGGTGTCGTAGATGTCGAAGGTCAGCGGCGCGTCGACCGGCAGGACCGGATGCAGGGCCGAGGCCGGCTGCCAGGCCTTGTAGCGCACCCCCGCCACCGCCTGCCCGCCGCCCGCAACCGTCAGGGGCAGCGCGCGGCCGTTGCACAGGACCTGATACCGCGCCGGATCGTCGGCGGACAGGCGCACCTGCAGCCGTTCGGTCGAACTGTCCGTATAGCGCACCGTGCCGCCGATGGCGCCGGTCTCGCCCAGCACATGCCAGGGTTCCAGCGCCTGGCGCAGTTCCAGATGCGCGCCTTCGGCCTGCACCTCGCCGCAGAAGGGGAAACGGAACTCGGCCTGGGCCGCGAACCACTCCTCGCGGAACGGGAACCCCTGCGCCGCGAGGTCGGCGAGCACGTCGCGGAAATCCTCCCACACGAAATGCGGCAGCATGAACCGGTCATGCAGGGCGGTGCCCCAGCGCGTCAGTCGCCCCTGCGCGGGTGCGGCCCAGAACCGCGCGATCAGCGCCCGGATCAAGAGCTGCTGCGCCAGGCTCATCCGTGCATCGGGCGGCATCTCGAACCCGCGGAACTCCACCAGACCCAGCCGGCCCGTTGGGCCGTCGGGGGAATAAAGCTTGTCGATGCAGATTTCCGCCCGGTGGGTGTTGCCGGTCACGTCGGTCAGCAGGTTGCGCAACAGCCGGTCGGTCAGCCAGGGCGTCGGCGCCCGGCCCTGCCCGGGCGCCGGGATCTGCGCCAGAGCGATCTCGATCTCGTACAGCCCATCGTGCCGCGCCTCGTCGATGCGGGGCGCCTGGCTGGTCGGGCCGATGAACAGGCCCGAGAACAGGTAGGACAGCGACGGGTGGCGGTTCCAGTGCAGGATCAGGCTGGCCAGCAGGTCGGGACGGCGCAGGAACGGGCTGTCGTTCGGCGTGCGGCCGCCGACCACCACATGGTTGCCGCCGCCGGTGCCGCAATGCTTGCCATCGATCATGAACTTGTCGGCGCCGAGGCGGCATTGCCGCGCTTCCTCATAGACCGCAGTCGTGATGTCCACGCAGTCGGCCCAGCCCTGGGCGGGATGGATGTTGACCTCGATCACCCCGGGGTCGGGGGCCACCCGGATCACGTTCAGGCGCGGGTCGTGGGGGGGGGTGTATCCCTCGATATGCACCTTCAGCCCCAGCCGTGCCGCCGCCGCCTCGGCCGCGCGCAGAAGGTCGAGATAGTCCTCGACGCTGACCACCGGGGGCATGAACACGCACAGCCGCCCGTCGCGGGGTTCCACCGAAAGGGCGGTGCGGATATGGCCGTCCACCTCGGCCAGGGGCGAGCCCTGCTGCACCCGTTCGCCCTGCGGACCGGAGGCGACGAAGCTGGCGGTGGGCTGGCTCTTGCGCACCGGATCGGGGGGTGCGGCTTCGGGCAGGGGTCCGCGCTCCACCGTCGGGTCGGTGGGGTTGATGTAGGGGTAGGACGAAGCCGGGACGTAGGGCAGGCTTTCCAGCGGCAGTCGATATCCCACCGGGCTGTCACCGGGCACCAGGAACATATGCCCCCGCCGCAGCCGCCATTTCTCGGTGCGCCAGCGCTTTCCGCCCGCCTGTGCCTGCCAGGTCTGCACCGGCAGGACAAAGCCGGAGGGCTCGGTCAGGCCGCGATTGAACACGCTGGCCAGGCGATGGCGCTCTTCTGGGTCCTTCAACTGCGAATTGGAGGGGGTCACGTTGGCAGGCAGGTTCGCCTCCTTGACCAGCCACTGTGCGGGATCCTCGAATGCCGGAAGGATGCAGTCCTCATCCAGGTCAAGTTCGGCGGCGATCTCGCGCAGAAGCTCCTGCGCCTCAAGCCTGGTGACACCGGTCTCGGCGCCTTCCTCGGCAATGAGATCGGGGTTGGCCCAGACCGGCGCGCCATCGGTCCGCCAGTAGAGCGAGAAGGTCCAGCGCGGCAGGCTTTCGCCCGGATACCACTTGCCCTGCCCGTAGTGCAGGAAGCCCCCGGGCGCGAAGCGGTCGCGCAGGCGGCGGATCAGGCGGTCGGCCAGCACGCGCTTGGTCGGGCCGACGGCCGCGGTGTTCCATTCGTCGCTTTCGAAGTCGTCGATGCTGACGAAGGTGGGTTCGCCCCCCATCGTCAGCCGCACGTCGCCCGCCGTCAGTGCCGCATCGACCTTCCGGCCGAGCGCATCGAGCGCCGCCCAGCTGTCGTCCGAGAAGGGCTTGGTGATGCGCGGGTGTTCGGCCACGCGCCGCACGCTCATGTCGAAGGCGAAGTCGGTGCGGGTGTCCGGGTGTCCGGCAAATCCCCCGGCGATGGGGGCGGCGCTGCGGTAATGCGGCGTCGCGGCCAGCGGGATGTGGCTTTCCCCTGTCAGCAGGCCCGACGTAGGGTCAAGCCCGACCCAGCCGGCGCCGGGCAGATAGACCTCGCACCAGGCGTGCAGGTCGGTGAAATCGACCTCGGTGCCGCTCGGCCCGTCCAGCGCCTTGAGGTCGGGTTTCAGCTGGATCAGATAGCCCGAGACGAAACGGGCGGCAAAGCCGAGGTGGCGCAGCACCTGCACCAGGAGCCAGCCGGTATCGCGGCAAGACCCGCTGCGGATGCCCAGCGTTTCCTCGGGCGTCTGGACGCCGGGTTCCATCCGGATCGTGTAGGCGACGTCCTTCGACAACCGCGCGTTCAGCGCGACCAGAAGCTCGATGCTCCGCTGCCGGTCGCGCGGCAGGCTGTCGAGAAAGCCCTGCAGCAGCGGCCCCGCCGGTTCGGGGCTTCGATAGATCGACAGGTCGGCCTCGAGGTCGAGCGCATAGGAGAACGGCCAGTGCTCGGCGCTTTCCTCCACGAAGAAGTCGAAGGGGTTGTAGACCGTCATGTCGGCCACAAGGTCGACCTCGATCTTCAGTTCGCGCACCGGCTCGGGGAAGACGAAACGAGCCATCCAGTTGCCGAACGGGTCCTGCTGGTGGTTCACGAAATGCCCGCCGGGCGACACCTTGAGCGAATGGGCGATGACGCGGGTGCGGCTGTGCGGGGCAGGGCGCAGGCGGATGACCTGCGGGCCCAGCATCACCGGCCGGTCATAGGTATAATGCGTCAGGTGGTGGATGGCGGCCTTGATCGACATGGGACGGACGGCGCTTTCGGTTCGTTGGGGTCGGGGTGCAGCATCCGGCGTTTTGCAGGGTGCTTGCAAGCCCGCCGGGCAAGCCGCGACGGATTCGCCCGGTCCTGCGGCACCCCGTGCCACTTTGCCGGGCAGCCCCCGCGCCGTCGACGGGTATCATGCCGGTCCGGTTGAGCGACAGACCACCCGGGAAGAACCGTTTGCAAAAGTTATGGATCACGCCCGTTTCGGCATTTTTCAGGCCGAATGTCCCGTGTTAGGTCATGGAAAGGGAGGATGGTCATGTTTGTTCAGGAACGCCCCTGGGGGGTCATGCATGTGCGGGTGGACGGCCCGGCGGGGGCGCCTGCGGTGGTCTTTGCCAATTCGCTCGGCACCGACCTGCGGTTGTGGGATGCGCTTCTGCCGCACCTGCCGGCCGGCCTGCGGTACATCCGCTACGACAAGCGCGGGCACGGCCTGTCCGGTCTGGGCGGGCCGGTGACGGATGCCGACCTTGCGGCCGACGCCATCGCGCTGATCGAACGCTTGGCGGGCGGGCCGGTGACGTTCGTGGGCCTGTCGATCGGCGGGCTGATCGGGCAGGCGGTGGCCTCGGCCCGCCCTGATCTGGTGCGTGCGCTGGTGCTGTCGAACACCGCCGCCCGGCTGGGCAGCCCCGAAAGCTGGCAGGACCGGATCGACGCGGTTCGGGCAGGTGGGCTGGCGGCCATCGCCGATGCGGTGATGGAACGCTGGTTTGCCGCCCCCTTCCGCGCCACGCCCGAACTGGCGCTCTGGCGCAACATGCTGCTGCGCACCCCGGCCGAAGGCTACATCGCCGCCTGCGGCGCCCTGGCCACGGCCGACAGGACGGCGGCGAACGCAGCCCTGCGCCTGCCGGTGCTGGCCATCGCGGGCGATGCCGATGGCGCAACGCCACCGGAGGTCGTGCGGGCCACCGCCGCGCTGATCCCGGGCGCGGCCTTCCACGTCATCCCCGGCGCGGGCCACCTGCCCTGCGTCGAGACGCCGGCGGCCCATGCCGCCCTCATCGCGCCTTTTCTTGCGGAGCATTCCTATGGCTGACGAAACCCCCAGCATCACCGCCCGGGGCGAGGCCACGCGCCGCCGGACGCTGGGCGATGCCCATGTGGACCGCGCGAAATGCAATGCCACGCCCTTCGACGCGCCCTTTCAGGCGCTGATCACCGATGCCGCCTGGGGTCATGTCTGGGGCCGCAACACGATCAGCCCGCGCGAACGGTCGATGCTGACCATCGCGCTGCTGGCCGGCCTCGGCAACGACCATGAACTTGCCCTGCACATCCGCGCCACCGCCAATACCGGCGCCAGCGAGGCCGACGTGATGGAGGCGCTCCTGCATGTCGCCATCTACGCGGGCGTGCCCCGCGCCAACAACGCCTTCCGCATCGCGCGGGAAACCTTCGCCGCCATGGCGAGACAGGAGGAGAAATGACCGCCGAACTGTTCCAGCGCGACCGCCGCCGCCACCCCCCGGCGCTGACGCCGGACTACAAGACGTCCGTCGCGCGCAGCCCGCGGTTTGCGATGCTGTCCTTGCAGAACTCGCCGTCCGAGGTGACGGGGCCGGTGTTCGGCCACGCCGACATCGACCCGATCGACCGCGACCTGATCCGCAATTACGCCAGGACCGGCGATCCGGTGGGAGAGCGCATCATCGTCCACGGCCGCGTGCTGGACGAGAACGGGCGCGGCGTGCCGAACACGCTGGTCGAGATCTGGCAGGCCAATGCCGGCGGACGCTACCGCCACAAGAAGGATACCTACCTTGCGCCCATCGACCCCAACTTCGGCGGCTGCGGGCGGACGCTGACGGACGAGACCGGCTACTACTACTTCCGCACCGTCAAGCCCGGCGCCTATCCCTGGCGCAACTGGGTGAACAACTGGCGCCCGGCGCATATCCATGTGTCGGTCTTCGGGACGGCCTTCGTGCAGCGCCTGATCACCCAGATGTACTTCGAGGGCGATCCGCTGATCGCGCGCTGCCCCATCGTGCAGACGATCCCCGACCCCGCCGCTATCGACCAGCTGATCGCGCCGCTGGACATGAACGCCGCTGTGCCGCTGGATTGCCTTGCCTACAAGTTCGACATCGTGCTGCGGGGTCGCCGGTCGACCCTGTTCGAGAACCGTCTGGAAGGGAACTGAGCCATGCCCCAGCCACTGGACTACTTGCACGAATCCGCCTCGCAGACGGCCGGGCCCTATGTCCACATCGGGCTGGCCCCGGGGGCGGCGGGGTTCGACATCTACCGCAACGAACTGGGCCGCGACATCGCCGGCCCCGATGCGCCGGGCCGGCGGATCCGGGTCGAGGGGATGGTGCTGGACGGCACCGGCGCGCCGGTGAAGGACGCGCTGATCGAGGTCTGGCAGGCCGATGCGAACGGCATCCACGCCAGCCCAGAGGACCCGCGCCACGCGCAGGTCGCGCCGGGCTTCCGCGGCTGGGGCCGGGTGATCACCGATTTCGACAGCGGGCTGTGGTCGTTCGAGACGGTCAAGCCCGGGGCCGTGACAGGCCGCAACGGCCGCAGGATGGCGCCGCACATCTCGCTCTGGATCGTGGCGCGGGGCATCAACATCGGGCTGCATACGCGGATGTATTTCGAGGACGAGGACAACAGCGCCGACCCCGTCCTGAACCTGGTCGAACAGGTGGACCGCCGCACCACGCTGATCGCGCGCGCGACCGGCCCCGGGGCCTACCGCTTCGACATCCGCCTGCAAGGCGACGGCGAAACCGTGTTCCTGGATGTCTGACATGACCCAACCCTGCATCATCTGCGTCGCCATCACCGGATCGCTGCCGCGCAGGGCCGACAATCCGGCGGTGCCGATCACCGTGGCCGAACAGGTCGAAAGCACGCACGCCGCCTTCGAGGCCGGTGCCTCGATCGTTCATGCCCATGTGAGGAACGACGACGAGAGCCCGAGTTCCGACCCCGAGAAGTTCGCCCGCCTGATGGAGGGCGTTCAGAAGCACTGTCCCGGCATGATCGTGCAGCTTTCGACCGGCGGGCGGTCGGGGGCCGGGCAGGCAAGGGGGGGGATGCTGCCGCTCCGGCCCGACATGGCCTCGCTGTCGGTCGGGTCGAACAACTTCCCGACCCGGGTCTACGAGAACCCGCCCGATCTGGTGGACTGGCTGGCGGGTGAAATGCTGACCCACGATGTGAAGCCCGAGATCGAGGCTTTCGACCTGTCTCACATCATTCAGGCGCGGGCGATGTGGGACGCCGGGCGCATCGCCGCGCGGCCCTATGTTCAGTTCGTGATGGGCGTGAAGAACGCCATGCCCGCCGACCGCGAGGTGTTCGACTTCTACATCCGCACCGTGAAGCGGCTGTTCGGGGCCGATGCGCCCTGGTGTGCGGCCGGCATCGGGCCGAACCAGATCGTGCTGAACGAATGGTGCATCGCGGCGGGCGGCCATGCGCGCACGGGGCTCGAGGACAACGTGCGTCTGGACCGGACGACGCTGGCGCCGTCGAACGCCGCGCTGGTGCGGCGGACGGCAGAGCTCTGCACCCGCTACGGCCGCCCGGTGGCGACCCCGGCGCAGGCGCGCGCGATCCTGGGGTTGCGGCCGGCGGCCTGAGGGCCGCGCGCGCCCCGGACAGGCGCCGGGGGCTGTCTGCCCCCGGCCCCCGAGGATGCCAGGGCCTGGTGAAAGGGCGGGGTTCAGACCGTCAGCGCCGTCGTCCTGACCACTGTGCGCAGGGCGAAGGACGACTGCATGTTTGCAACTCCGGGCAGGCGCGTCAGCCATTGCCGGTGGATGCGTGCGAAGTCCTCGGTATCGGCGACCGCGATCTTCAGCAGGTAGTCGGCGCTGCCTGCCATCAGGTGGCATTCCAGTAGGTCGGGCACCCGCGCGACGGCGTGTTCGAATGCGTCCAGCACGTCGTCCGACTGCGATTGCAGCGTGATCTCGACAAACACGGTCGTCGGCCGCCCCATCCGGCGCGTGTCGAGCAGGGCGACGTAGGCGGCGATGAACCCCTCCTCCTCCAGCCGCTGGACGCGGCGGTGGCAGGCAGAGGGCGACAGGTTCACCCGTTCGGACAGGTCGGCATTGGTGATGCGCCCGTCCTTCTGCAGCACCGTCAGGATGCGGCGGTCCGTTGCGTCGAGTCCCTCCATCGCGCGGGTTCCTTTCGTGAAGGGTCGGTTTGGCGGCCGATCCTGCCACAAACCGGGCGCGTTGCCACCCCGGAAGGCAGGATCGTGCGCCCGGCCTGCGTCATCCTTTCAGGGCAACAGGAGGACTGCGCCATGCTGATCGGCTGCCCGACCGAAGTGAAACCGCAGGAATACCGCGTCGGCCTGACGCCCGATGCCGCGCGCGAGGCGGTGGCGCATGGACATCGCGTGGTCGTGCAGGCCGGCGCCGGGCTGGGGGCGGGGTTCACCGATGCCGATTATGCCGCCGCCGGGGCCGAGGTGGCGGCCGAGGCGGCCGAGGTCTGGGCGAAGGCCGACCTGATCGTGAAGGTGAAGGAACCGCAGGCAACCGAACGCGCTATGCTGCGCCCCGGGCAGGTGCTGTTCACCTACCTGCACCTCGCGCCCGACCCCGAGCAGACGCGCGACCTGATCGCCAGCGGCGCGACCTGCATCGCCTACGAGACGGTGACCGACGCACGCGGCGGCCTGCCGCCCCTGGCGCC
>DAOLBY010000201.1:0-1089 GCA_035324325.1 Paracoccaceae bacterium
GGTCGGAAGCTGGTGACGGGCGCGGACAGGGAACCCGAGGCGGAGCAGTTCCTGGCCGAGATTCAGCCGACCGAGGTTGAGGGCGTCAACCCCTTCTCTGGCCGCCTCGAGCTGGTGGTGACGCCGCACATTTCCGGCAACGCCTGGTACCTGATGGCCGATCCGGCGACGAATCCCTGCTTCATGTACGGCTTTCTCGAAGGACAGGAGGGGCCGCGCATCCGCATCGATGAGCCGTTTGGGCGGCAGGGCATGAGCTTCAGCGTCGAGGCCGATTTCGGCTGCGCCGCGATCGACTGGCGGGGCGTCTACCGGAACGCCGGCGCCTGATCTTCCTGCCCCGGGTTCTCGTCCCCGGGGCCGCCCAGCCGGCGGTGGCGGATAACACCGGCAGTGCGGGGGCGTCCTCCTTCGCCTGACCGCACCGACCCCCGGGGGGCAACCGCCGCCGGAATTGCCGGCGGCGCCCCCGGGGTGCCTCTTGGGTCATTATCCGCGAGACGCGCCATGCCTGCACGTTCATCCGCCTTCGATTCCGCCGCCGCCCTGCGCAGGGGCGACGCGGCCCAGTATTGCGGGGTTTCGCCTGGCTACTTCGACCGGATGGTGGCCGAGGGCCTTCTGCCCGCGCCCCGCCAGCTGGGCAGCCTCAGGCTGTGGGCGCGGCGCGACCTGGACCTGGCGATTGATGCGCTGCCCCAGCAAGGCCCGATGGAGGGGGAGAACACATGCGACCGCCTGTTCGGGGCATAACGCTTCGCTACGTCTCGCAGTCGGGAACCTGGCCCCGCACCGGCAACCCGCGCGACTATGTGCGGGTGCCGGGCCGGAAGGCGGTGGCGATGCCCGATGCCCCGCGCAACGCGCCGGTGTATCTGGCGGCCTATGCCAAGGCCATGGGGCATTCCGGGGCGCCGCCCGTCGCGGCCCGCCCGGGCACAATCGCGGCGGCGGTGCAGGGTTTCCTCGCCTCGCCCTGGTATCTGTCCCGCGCCGCTTCGACCCGCGGCCAGTGGCGCCGAACGCTTGACCGCATCCGCGAAGCCTATGGCGCGGGCAAGCTGCGCGACCTCGAGGCCCGCCATATCC
>DAOLBY010000201.1:1194-5498 GCA_035324325.1 Paracoccaceae bacterium
CCGCCGATACCGTGCGCCGCCGGCGGGTGCCGAAGACCGAGGGCTTTGCCACCTGGACCGAGGAAGACGTGGCGAGGTTCCGCGCGCACTGGCCTCTCGAGGCCCCCGAACGGCTGGCCTTCGAGCTGCTGCACTGGACCGGCGCGCGAATGTCCGACGCCGTGCGGATGAGCGAGGGCATGATCGGCCGCGACGGATGGCTGACCTACCGGCAGGCCAAGACGGGGCGAGATGTGTATATCCCGGTTCGCTGCCCTGCCCCGGCCT
This sequence comes from Paracoccaceae bacterium, assembly GCA_035324325.1. Lineage (GTDB taxonomy): Bacteria > Pseudomonadota > Alphaproteobacteria > Rhodobacterales > Rhodobacteraceae > DAOLBY01. The sequence continues at coordinate 1,462 of DAOLBY010000201.1, forward strand.
GTGCCGAACCCGAGGGGCAGCGCCTGTTCCTGCAGGCGCTCGAGGCGCGGCCGGAACGCCACGCGGTGCTGATGGTCACGCGATGCGGGCAGCCGCGGTCGATCAAGGCGGCCAGTTCATGGTTCGCAAAGGCGGCCCGGGCGGCGGGCCTTGAGGGAAAATCGGGCCATGGGCTGCGCAAGCGGCGGGCCAACGTGCTGGGCGAGAACGGGGCCACCACGAAGCAAAGCGCGGCATGGCTGGGCCACGAATCCCTTCAGATGGTGGCCCACTACAGCCGGGGCGCCGACCTGCGAAAAACGATCATGGGAACGGGGCAGGAACAGGAATCTTCCAACTTTCCGGCAGAAGTTCCAAAAGGGGCAACTAAATGATGGAAAATCAATATCTTGTGAAATCAGTGGCGATCCCGGGAGGACTCGAACCCCCGACCTACTGCTTAGAAGGCAGCTGCTCTATCCAGCTGAGCTACGGGACCGCGTGGGGCCGGTTCTGCCCCGGGCCGCCTGCCCGTGCAATCAGATTTCGCGCGTCATGAAGACCGAGTTCGGATCGGGGCCGTAGCCTTCGAACGGGCCGCAATAGGTGAAACCCGCCCGCTCATACAGCGCGCGGGCCGGCCCGAAACCCGGCTGCACTCCGGTCTCGAGGAACAGCCGGCGGATCCCGTCCACCCGCGCCTCGGCCACCAGATGGTCGAGGATGGCGCGCGACAGGCCGCGGCCGCGGTTCTCGGCCAGCACATGCATCGACTTCAACTCGGCCGTCATGGGATCGGACAGCCGCTTGAATGCCCCCATCCCCACCGGCACGCCGGTATCGCGCAGCACGAAGAAGCGGATGCCGGGCGCCGCCAGCGCGCCGCGGTCCATCATGTGGATGGATTCGGGCGGGGTTTCCGAATGCATGTCGGCGGTGTGGCGGGCGAACAGCAGCCCGAGATCGGGGCCGAGCGGGCTTTCTTCCTCGATTCCGGTCACTGCATCCCCATCAGGTCCATGCCGTTGACCTTGAACGTTCCCGGCTTGGTGGCGTCGATCTCCCACAGCAGGGAACCGTCCGCCTGCACCTGGGCGATGCCGCGCGCCATGCCCATCACCGGCAGGGCCTGGTCCTTCATCTCCTGCGGCAGGCTGTCGACCAGGCCCATCGTGTCGTCGAAACCCGCCATCGTCACCCGGCCGGTCCCCGTGGGCATGGCCATCGGGCCGGCGCTGATGCGGCCCTCCCATTCGATCTCGTAGGTCCTGTTGCCGAGAAGTCCCGCGCCGAAGACGATATCGACCGATCCCGAGGGCAGCAGCGCCGTCAGAAGCTGCCCCTCGAATTCCGGCCCTGGCCGGGAGCCCGGGGCGAGATCGAACAGCCCCAGCAGCACCCGCGCAGCGCCGACCGCATCATAGCCCTCCAGCGCGAAGTCGATCAGCGCATCGACCGGCAGCAGCGGTTCGAGAAACGGCGGCAGCACACCCTCGGGCAGTTTGAGCCCGCTAACCCCGATCGATTCGCGCAGCAGCCCGTTCTCGACCGCTCCGGCAAGGGCCACGGTGATCTCGAGTTCGTCGGCCGTCACGGGGCCGATCGGGGTTTCGACCGTCATGCCGTTGCCCAGGATCCCGAAGTCGATCATCTCCCAGATCGGCAGGCCGCCCGACAGGATATCGCGCATCTGGCCGCGGGCCGACATCATCGCATCGGGGTTGGGATTCGCCACAAACCAGGCCAGTGCATCCAGCACCACCTCCGCGCGATAGCCCGTGATCTCGCCATCGGCGCTGTAGGCCTCGAGCGCCAGGCGGACCGGCAGCGGCGGCTCGCCCGGGGCAAGGGGCATGGTCATGTCCTGCGTGATCGCGGTGCCGCTGTAGGCCAGCGTCTGGTCCACCCCGCCGGCCGGGTTGGCCCGGGCGGTCGACTCGAAGTCGATCGTGGCGCTGCGCGAGTTGGTTTCCGACGTCTGCCCCATGGGGTCGGTCACGGTCTGGTCGACGACCAGGTTGGCGATGCTGCAGACGTTCTCAGCAAAGACCTTCAGGGCGGTGTCAAAGATGCCCTCGCAGAGCAGTTCGTCGGCCGCGACGCGCATCTCGATCATGCCCGGGATGGACAGCGCGAAGTCGATGGGCTGGTCCTGCACCACGGTCCAGGTGCCGTCGCCGTTGTCGGTCACCAGAAGGCGGTGCGCCGTCATCGACACCTTGGCGCCGGCCTCGGCCGGGATCATGGCGAACAGCGGTGTTGCATCCAGCGTGACCGCATAGCCCGCACCCTCGGGCACCACGTTCACCACGCCGGGCGTGCTGCCGAAATAGGTCTGGAAGGTCGCGGTCAGCTCGGCCGCGCCCTGCGGCGTGCCCTGGGACAGCACTGCGCCGGCGGACAGGGCGAGAACGGAGACGGAGACGGCAGTGGCAAGGCGAAGGGACATCGGGCAATTCCTTTCTGAAACGGGAAAAAGGAAAGGGCCCGGACGTCAGTGCGTCCAGGCCCCCCTGCGGTCGGTGGCGAAATTCTCGCCATAGCCGCGCGGGCGGATCACGGGCCGGCGCGGCTTGGGTCTGGTCACGACATAGTCGATGCCCTTGTCGCGGGCATAGGCCTCGGCCGCCTCGAGCGTGGGAAAGCGCAGGCGCACCTGTGCCTGCGTGTCGTCGGACGAGGTCCAGCCCATCAGCGGATCGACGGCGCGGGCGCTGGCGGGAGCATAGTCCAGCAGCCATTCCTGGGTCTTGGCCTGGCCGGACTGCATCGCGGTGCGGGCGGGCTGGTAGATGCGGGCGCGCATGGAACCTCCGGTCTGGTGCCACCTTATGGCGCCAAGCGCGGGGCGCGCGCAAGGGTGCAGGCCGCCGCAGCCGGCCCCGGAGAGGGCGCTGCCGACGGATCACGGGGAGTGTGGGTGGGGTGTGGGGTGCAACCCGTCGGCAGCGTTTCTGCTGCTTGCCCCGGCAATGTGCGCCCTTCGTTCGCGATTCTCAACCGAAAGGTGCGAACCATTGGCGGAATAACGCTAAGATTGTCGAGGTCCGGTTAGTCTTTGGGCAAGGGTCCGGGAACCAGGCGCATCAGCATGTAGTGGTTGAAACGCTGGAACGCCTCGGCACTGCGGGCGTTGCCGGTCAGCCGCTGCATCAGCCGGCCCCGCTGCGCCGGCCCGAGCGCCAGCCCTGCCAGCCGCCGCACCAGCCAGAGCGAACCGGGTCGCTTGGCCGCCATCTCGTCGCGTAGCCGCCCGATGCCCAGGCCGATCACGTTGAAGAACCCCTGTTCCAGGTCGATCGAGGGCGCCACGGCAGCGGTGATCTCCTCTTCGGCCGAGACCTGCCAGCCGCCGCCGGCCAGTTCCGCGCTGAACCGGCTCAGGTGATGCCCGCCTCCGGGCTGCGGCCCGTGGACGGCCCGGCCCTGGTAGGCGTCGGACCGGAAGCAGTCGGCCAGCACCACGGCCCCCCCGGGCGCCAGCAGCGCGCGACATTTCGGCAGGCTGACCTCCATCGGGATGTACTGGAAGCTTTCCGAGAACAGGCACAGGTCGAACGGCCCCTGACCGTCGAAGGCCTCGAAGGTGCATTCGTGGATGCGCGCCGCGGGGGCGTTCGCCCGGCAGCGTGCCGCCAGAAAGGCCGAGGGCACGACCACGTCGACCAGATGCCCGAGCGCCAGCAGGCGCTTCGCCGTCTCGCCCGCGCCGCCGCCGATGTCGAGGATGCGCAGCCGCCCCGGCGGGAACAGCGCCAGCAGCCGGTCGGTATAGGCGTCCTGCGCCCGGCGCAGGTTGCCCGCGGCCACCTCCAGACCCGTCCAGTCGCCGTAATGCAGGCTTTCGGCGCCGGTCAGCCATCGGCGCAGCGCCAGCCCGGTATCGAGGCCCACGGCCTGCGTGTCGATCTTCCTGCTCATGGCTTCGCCATAGCCCGCCCCGGGCGCCGGTTCAACGGCCCGCCCCGCGCCTTGCGGCGGAACAAAAACGGATCACATTGTCGGCGACAACAGGGAATCGCCCCCATGCCCCACAACAACCGAAACACCCCCGCCCC
>DAOLBY010000202.1:0-5498 GCA_035324325.1 Paracoccaceae bacterium
AAGGACAACCATTTCCTGACCAACAATTACACGGTCTATGGGCGGGTCGTCTCGGGGATGGAGCATGTGGACGCCATCACCCGGGGCGAGCCACCTGCGAGCCCCGACCACATGGTCAGCGTGAAGGTGGCCGCCGATGTGGCGTAAGGCGTTGTTCGCGGCCGTGCTGGCCGCCGGCCCCGCCGCCGCGCAGGACGGCCCCGGCCCGAACCTGGTGATCGAGGTCGCGGGCCAGGCGCAGGGGCGCGTGGTGATCGACCTTCTGCCCGACGTGGCACCGCAGCATGTGCAGCGCATCGTCGCGCTGGCCGAAGCGGGCGCCTATGACGGGGTGGTGTTCCACCGGGTGATCGAGGGCTTCATGGCCCAGACCGGGGACGTGGCCTTCGGCAAGGGCGAGGACCTGAGCCGCGCCGGCATGGGCGGGTCGGACATGCCCGACCTGCCGGCCGAGTTCTCGGGCATCACCTACGACCGCGGCGTGGTCGGCATGGCCCGGGCGCAGAGCCCCGACAGCGCCAACAGCCAGTTCTTCATCATGTTCGAACCGGGGCCGTTCCTCGACGGGCAGTACACCGTCGTCGGACGGGTGATCGAGGGGATGGAGATCGTGGACGCGATCAAGCGCGGCCGCGGCCAGTCGGGCGCCGTGCAGGCGCCGGCCGACCGGATGGAGAAGGTGACGGTGGCGAAGTAGCGCGCCCCGCCGAGGCCGCGGGACCACGGGCCTTCGCCGGCCCGTGGCAAGCGCCGGCGGTCGCGCTGCGCCCCTACCGCACCTTCAGCGTCGCCAGCCCGATCAGGGCAAGGATCAGGCTGATGATCCAGAAGCGGATCACGATCTGCGGCTCGGCCCAGCCCTTCTTCTCGAAATGGTGATGGATCGGGGCCATCAGGAACACCCGCTTGCCGGTGCGCTTGAAATAGGCGACCTGGATGATGACCGACAGCGCCTCGACCACGAAGAGGCCGCCGACGATCGCCAGAACGATCTCGTGCTTGGTGCAGACGGCGATGGCGCCGAGCGCCCCCCCCAGGGCCAGCGACCCGGTGTCGCCCATGAACACCGCGGCTGGCGGGGCGTTGTACCACAGGAACCCCAGGCCCCCGCCGAAGATCGCCGCGGCGATGATCAGCAGTTCCCCGGTGCCCGGCACGAAATGCACGCCGAGATATTCGGTGAAGTTGAAGTTGCCCACGACATAGGCGATCACCCCGAGCGTCCCGGCCGCGATCATCACCGGCATGATGGCGAGACCGTCGAGCCCGTCGGTCAGGTTCACCGCATTGGCCGCCCCCACGATCACGATCATCCCGAAGGGCACGAAGAAGAAGCCGAGGTCGATCAGCAGGTTCTTGAACACCGGCACGGCCAGCTGGTCGGTCAGCGCCGCCGGGTGGTAGCGCGCGGCAGCCCAGGCGGCGAGCGCGGCGATCAGAAGGCCCAGCAGGAAGCGGGTGCGCGAGGACACGCCCTTGGTGTTCTGCTTGGTCACCTTCTTGAGGTCGTCGACAAAGCCGATCAGCCCGAAGGCCAGCGTCACCCCGAGCACGATCCAGACATAGGGATTGTCGAGTCGCGCCCAGAGCAGCGTCGAGAAGGTCAGCGCCGAGAGGATCAGAAGGCCACCCATGGTGGGCGTTCCGGCCTTGGCGAAATGGCTGGCCGGTCCGTCGTCGCGGATCGGCTGGCCCTTGCCCTGCTTGCGGCGCAGCATGTCGATCAGCGGCCGGCCGAACAGGAAGCCGAAGACGAGCGCGGTCAGGAACGCCGCACCGGCCCGGAAGGTGATGTAGCGAAACAGGTTGAAGGCGTCGCCGCCCTGCGAGAACTCGGTCAACCAGTACAGCATCGTCTTGCCTGTCCCCTTTGCGGCCCGTTCTGCCCGGGCCGTCACATCCGTCCGTGGCGTCAGCGCGCAGGCGCCTGCCCGAGTTTGCGCAGCGCGTCAACCACGAGACTGACCCGGCTGCCCTTCGATCCCTTGACCAGCACCACATCGCCCGCATCGATCAGGCCGCGGGCGCGAGCGGCAAGCTCGCCCGCCGTCTCGGCCCAGTCGCCGCGCTGGCCGCGGGGCAGGACCGCGTGCAGGGCGCGCATCCGCGGGCCGACGCAATGCACCACGGCAACCCTGTCCATGGCCGGGTGGCCGGCGATCGCTTCATGGAGCGCCGTCTCGGCGGGGCCCAGTTCCAGCATGTCGCCCAGGATCGCGATGCGCCGGCCGCGCCCCACGCGGCCCACGCCATCTTCCGGCGCGCAGACCGCCAGCAGGTCGAGCGCCGCGGCGACCGAGACCGGGTTGGCGTTGAACGCGTCGTCGATGAGGTCGAAGCCGGCCTCCTCGACCGCGTCGAGCAGGATCCGCTCGCGCATCCCCCGCCCGGCGGGCGGTGCCCAGCGGCCGAGGTCGGCGGCCGCCAGCGCCGGGTCGAGACCGAGTGCCTCGGCCGCCGCCAGCACGGCCAGCGCGTTGCGCGCGAAGTGCCGCCCCGGCGAGGCGACCTTGAACAGCCGCGCATCGTCCCCGCGTCGCCGTGCGCGGGCCACCGTGACCTCGGGAGACAGCTGCACGTCGGACAGTTCCCAGTCGGCGGACGCGCCGTCGGCGAAGGTCACGATGCGGGCGCCCGCAGCTTCGGCCCGGGCGCGCAGGAGCGGGGCCGTGCCGATGTCGGCGGGCAGGATGGCGACGCCCCCGGGTTCCAGCCCGTCGAGGATCCCGGCCTTTTCCGCAGCGATCCCTTCGATCGAGGCGAAGGCCGCCAGATGGGCGGGGGCGACGGTGGTGACGATGGCGACATGCGGGCGAGCCATGCGCGACAGGGGCGCGATCTCGCCCGGGTTGCTCATGCCGATCTCGATGACGGCGAAGCGGGCGTCCGGCGGCATCCGGGCCAGGGTCAGCGGCACGCCCCAGTGGTTGTTGAAGCTTGCCTCGGCCGCGTGGGTGGCGCCCTGCCCGCCGAGGACGGCACGCAGCATTTCCTTGGTCGAGGTCTTGCCCACCGAACCCGTCACCGCAACGACCCGCGCCACCGCCCGCGCGCGGGCGGCGCGGCCAAGCGCGACCAGCGCCGGCAGCACCTCGGGCACGATCAGGAGGGGGGCGTCATCCGCCACGCCATCGGGCCGGCGCGCGACCAGCGCCGCGGCTGCCCCCTGCGCAAAGGCCTGCGCCACGAAGTCATGCCCGTCCCGCGCGGCCGAGAGCGCCACGAACAAGTCGCCCGGGGCCAGGTTTCGCGTGTCGATCGACACGCCGGAGACCGCGAAGGGGGCGGTGGCGGTGCCACCGGTGGCGGCGGCGGCGTCGAGGTGGGTCCAGAGGGTCACGGGATGCTCCGCGGGGCGGGTGCGGGCCGGGGGGCTTCGCGCCCCCCGGACCCCCCGCGGGATATTTGGGCCATCGGGAAAGCGAAAGGGGGAAAGATCGGGTGGCGGCGGCGCATGGTCAGATGCGCCCGTCGAGCGCCGCGACGGAGATCGAGGCGGCTTCGGCATCGTCGAAGGGGTAGACATCGGTGCCGACGATCTGGCCGGTCTCGTGCCCCTTGCCGGCGATGATCAGCGCATCGCCGGGCCCGAGCGCATCGCCGCCGCGCAGGATGGCCTCGGCGCGGTCCGGCACCTCCTCGGCCTCGGGGCAGGCGGCGCGGATGGCGGCGCGGATGGCGGCCGGATCCTCGGTCCGGGGGTTGTCGTCGGTCACGATCAGGACATCGGCATGGGCGGCGGCGGCGGCGCCCATCAGCGGTCGCTTCGAGCGGTCACGGTCGCCACCGGCGCCGAACACCGCGACGATACGGCCCATGACATGCGGGCGCAGCGCCGACAGCGCCGTCGAAAGCGCGTCGGGGGTATGGGCGTAGTCGACGAACACCGGCGCGCCATTCGCGCGCGTCGCCACATGCTGCATCCGGCCCCGGACGCCTTCGAGACGCGGCAGGCAGGCCAGCGCGGCCTCCGCATCCTCGCCCGCGCCGATCACCAGCGCCGCGGCGGTCAGCGCGTTCATGGCCTGGAAGGCACCGATCAGCGGCAGGCGCATCTGGTGCGCGCGGCCCTCCCATTCGCAACAGATCTCCTGCCCTGTCGCATCCGGGCGGCTGGCCAGAAGCCGCAGATGCGCACCCTCGGCGGTGCCGACGCGGATCAGACGGTGGCCGCGGCCGGTGCAGAGGAAGGCCAGTTCCATCCCCTTCGGATCGTCGATGTTCACGACCGCTGCACCGCCCGGCGGCAGGAGGCGGCCGAAGAGGCCCTGCTTGGCCTTCCAGTAGGCCTCCATCGTGCCGTGATAGTCGAGGTGATCCTGGGTGAGGTTGGTGAAGGCCGCCGCCGCCAGCGTCACCCCGTCCAGCCGCCGCTGGTCGAGCCCGTGGGAGGAGGCCTCCATCGCCGCATGGGTGACGCCCTGCGCGGCGGCCTGCGCGAGCAGCCGGTGCAGCGCCAGCGTGTCGGGCGTGGTATGGGCCGAGGGCGCCGACATCGCGCCCTCGAGCCCCGTGGTGCCGATGTTGATCGCGGCATGGCCGCGCATCGCCCAGATCTGGCGGGCGAAGGTTGCCACCGATGTCTTGCCGTTGGTGCCGGTAACGGCGGCCATGGTGGCCGGCTGCGCGCCGAACCACAGCGCCGCGGCGCGCGCGAAGGCCTCGCGTGCGTCCTCGGCCACGACGAGGGCGGCCTCGCCCGTCCCGCCCGCGGCGCGGATCCGCGCGGCACCCGCGGCATCGGTCAGGATGGCGGCGGCGCCGCGGGCCAGCGCCGCGGCGGCGTGGTCGGCGCCGTGGACCCGGCTGCCGGGCAGCGCTGCAAACAGGCAGCCGGGCGCCAGGCTACGGCTGTCGGCGGTCATCCCGGCGAGCACGGGGTCGGCCCCGCCCGCGGCCCTCAGCCCCAGGTCGGACAGCCGCCGTTCCGTCGTCCTGTCCGCCACATCCGCCCCCTTTGCGCCACCCGTCAGTTGCGCACGCGCATTAGCCCATCCGGCGCGGGCTCTTCAACCAGCGGGCGCATGCCCAGAAGCGGCGCGGTGCGGCGCACGATCTCGGCCGCCACCGGCACCGCCGTCCAGCCCGCGGTGCGGCGCGGCTCGGTGCCCGAGGTCTCGACCGGCTCGTCGAGCGTGACGACCAGCACATAGGCGGGGTCATGCGCGGGGAAGGTGGCGGCGAAGGTGTTGATGACCTTGTCCTTGTAGTAGCCCCCCGTCCGGCGTGGCTTGTCCGCGGTGCCGGTCTTGCCGGCCACGGCATAGCCCTTGACCTCGCCGAGGCTCGCCGTGCCCTCGGTCACCACCTTGCGCAGCATCTCGACCGAAGCCTTCGCCGTGGCCTCGGACATGACGCGCGTGCCGTCGACGGGGCCGTCGCGGCGCAGGAGGGTGGGTTTCACCAGCACGCCGCCATTGGCGATGGCGGCATAGGCGGCGGCAAGATGCATCGGGCTGGCCGACATGCCGTGCCCGTAGGAGGTGGTGATCGTCACG
>DAOLBY010000203.1:0-2072 GCA_035324325.1 Paracoccaceae bacterium
GGCGTGGTGGCCGTGGTGGTCGCCGGGATGACGGTGAACCTGCTGGCGCCGGGGCGGCTGTCGCCCCCCTCGCTCGCCCGCCTGCGCGAGATCTGGGACGTGATGGCCTACTGGGCGGGGGGGCTGATCTTCGTGCTGGCCGCGCTCCTGATCCCGAAGCTGGTGCCCGACCTGCGGCTTGCGGACCTCGGGCTAATTCTGGCGACCGCAGGTGCGGCGCTGGTCGCCCGCGCCATCGTCCTTTACGGCCTCCTGCCGCTGCTGGCCGTCGCCCGCCTGTCGCCTCGGGTGGAACCGCCCTACCGGCTGGCGATCCTGTGGGGCGGCCTGCGCGGGGCGGTGACGCTGGCGCTGGCGCTGGCCGTGACCGAAAGCTTCGGCGTCCCCTCCGAGGTCAAGCGCCAGGTCGGCGTGATCGCCGTGGGATTCACGCTGTTCACGCTCCTGGTGCAGGGCACCACGCTGCGCCCGCTGATCCGCTGGCTGGGCCTCGACCGGCTGTCGCCGCTCGACCGGGCGCTGGCCGACCAGGTCGTGGCGGTGGCGCTGCAGTCGGTGCGCGAGACGGTGGCCGAGACGACGCGCAGCCTCGACCTGCAGCCCGGCATCGTGCGCGACGAGGCCAAGCGGTTCGGCGCGCGGCTGGAACAGGCCGTGGACCGCGCCGACGAGGCGCGCGACATCCTGGAAAAGGACCGCGTGACGCTGGGCCTTGTCGCGCTGGCGGGGCAGGAGCGCGAGGTCATCCTGACCGCCTTCCGCGACGACCTGATGCCGCCGCGGCTGGCCGAACGCCTGCTGGCGGATGCCGACCGGCTGATCGAGGTGACGCGGACCGAGGGGCGCGCAGGCTACCGGGCCACGGCGCGCCGCGCGGTCCGGGCGGGGCGCGCGCACCGGCTGGCCGAGGCGCTGCACCACCGGCTCGGCGTCTCGGGCCCGCTCGAACGGCTGACGGCCGACCGGTTCGAGCAGCTGGTGGCGCTGGCGCAGGTGCTGCGGGTGCTGCACGGCTTCATCGACCGGCGCATCCTGCGCATCCACGGCCGGCGCGTGGCCGACCTGCTGCACGAGCTTCTGGAACGGCGCGGCGACGAGCTTGACAAGGCGCTCGAGGGGCTGCGGCTGCAGTTCCCGGGTTACGCCGACCGGCTGGAGCGCCGGCTGATCCGCCGCACCACGCTGATGCAGGAGGCGCGCGAATACGAGGCGCTGACCGAGGACGGGCTGATCGGGCCGGAACTGCACAAGGCGCTGATGGCCGAGATGGCGGCCGGCCGGGCAGCGCTGGCGGAACGCCCGCGGCTCGACATCGCAGTGCAGAAGGAAGACCTGGTGCGCCGCTTCCCGCTGTTTGCCGACATGGACCCGGCCGACCAGGCGCGGCTCGCGTCCCGGCTGCGCACCGTCTATGCCGCGCCGGGCGACGTGATCCTGCGGCACGAGGAGGTCGCGCGTTCGGTCTATTTCATCGCCTCGGGCGCGGTCGAGGTGCTGCAGGCCGGGCAGGTGTCGCGCGTGGGACGGGGCGAGATGTTCGGCGAACTGGCGCTTCTGCTGCGACGGGCGCGGCGGGCGCGGGTGACGGCGATCACGCATTGCACCTTCCTGGTGCTCGACGAGGCGCGGTTCCTCGACCTCGCCCGCGCCAACGGCGCGCTGCGCGCCAGCGTCGAGGAGCGCGCGCGCAAGCGGGGTGTCACGCTCGACCCCGCTGTGTTCGCGCCGCGTGCCGCGCCGCGGCCGCGGCCGCTGCAATGGTTGCGCGGACTGGTGCATCCGGCGGAGTAGCCATGCGCCAGACGCATGACGTCACGCGCCCCGCGGTCTTGCCCGGGGCGCCCGATGCGCCCATCTTGACGGCACACCGCACCCCCTGGGGAGGAGAGGCGCGGGGCAACGACAGGAGACCCGACCATGAACCGCATGATCGACACGCTGAAGAACCGTCTGCGCCTGCACGCGGCCTATGTCCGCACGCGCAACGAAATCGCGCGCCTTCCGCTGGATGTGGCGCTGGACCTTGACCTCTATCCCGGCGATGCCGACCGCATCGCCCCAGCGACCCAGCA
>DAOLBY010000203.1:2082-5455 GCA_035324325.1 Paracoccaceae bacterium
GGCCGCGAACCCCGGGGACTGCGGCGGCACCTGACGGCCGCGGCCCCGACCGGCCCTATTCTCCGCGTGCCCGCACCTCGGCCACCAGCGCGGCCAGCGCGTCGCGCTGCGCATGGGCGGCCTCGGGGGGATGGGACGCGCGCAGGTGGTGCGCGAAGTCGCGCGCGCCCTGACCGAAGGCTGCATCGGCATAGGCGCTGCGGATCTCGTCGGCCAGCGGTCCGGCGCCGCGGCGCTGGCCGGTCTTGCGCAGGATGCCCGCCCAGGCGGCGCGGAAGCCGTGGAACACCTGCTCCATGTGCTGCGGCAGCCCGACCTGCGGCACCCCGGCCATGGCGGCATGGCAGATCGACCCGTGCTGCGCGGCATGCAGGATCAGCCGCGACCGCGCTGAAATGGCCGCCCAGGGCAGCGGCGCCGCCTCGACGATCATTCCCGAGGCCGCCAGTTCCGCCAGCCGGTCCGGCGGCGTGCCCGGCAGATAGCCGCGTCGCGGCAGGCCGAGGTCGCGCAGCGCCTGAAACAGCCGGTCGTCGGCCAGTTCGTCCGTGGACAGATAGACGAACACCTCGTCCCCGGTCCCGTCCGACAGGGGCGGCAGGTCCGGCACCGGCGGAAACAGGCGCGCGCCGTCGGGTCGCATTCCGTCGTAGGGATCGAGAAAGGCGAAGGTTGCCGGCATCGCCAGGTCGCAGGCATAGAGCGCGGGCAGGGCGGGCAGCGGGTCGAGCCCGCCCTCCGCCGCCACCCGGTTCAGCGTGGCCAGCGTCTCGGCCTCGTCGCGCACCGAGCGGCCCCAGTCGGGCAGCAGGCGCGGAAAGACCGGCAACTGGCCGGGCGGCACGCCATAGCCGGTGCCGGTGACGACGATGGCGATGTCCCAGCCTTCGTCCCGAAGGCCGAGCGCGGCCCGCTGCGCCAGGGGCGCGTAATCGGCCACGAGGATCGAGGCGTCCGACCGCACGATGGCCTGCCGCCAGAACGCAAGGCCCCGGCGCAGGACATCCCCGCGCGCCAGGCCCATGGCGGCAAGATAGTCCCCGAAGGTCGCATTGCCCTCGGCGTCCGGGTCGCTCCGGTGTGCGGGGTTCCAGCGCAGCGGGGGCGCGGCGATGACGCGGCCGGCGGCCGAGGCCAGTTCCGCCGCATGGGTCATGCGGGCGAGCGCCGCACCCACCTGAACCCCCTCTGCAGCCAGCAGCCGGCCGATCCGGTCGAGCTTGGTCACATGCCCGCGGCCGTCCCCGGCCTCGTTGGCGATCAGCGCGCGCAGGGTCACGTCATGGGGCGAGGCACGGCCTCAAACCGGGATCTCCGGGTCGAACACCTGACCGCCGTAGCCGCCGAAGACTTCGCCATAGCCACCATAGCCGCCGAAGTACCCGCCGTAGCCGCCGAAGTACCCGCCGTAGCCGCCGAACACCTCGGGTTCGGTGGTCGGGGTCGTGATCGGGGTTGGCGACGCCATGTCACTGTCGGCACAGTCGACGAAGGTGGGGACGACGGTCGAGCCGCCGAACACACCCTGCACCCAGGCGAGCGCCTCGGTTTCCGAGAACAGGATGCGGCGCGTCAGGCCGCTGTCACCGACGCGGAACACCTGGGTCTGACCGTCATTCTCGACCAGAATGGCGGGCGAGAACACGCCGTCGGTCAGGATGTTGCAGCGTGTGACCGTCAGCGCACCGGCGCCGGGCGCATAGCCGAGGATCACGAGGCCGAGCACTGCACTTCGGACGACCGTGAAGGGGGAGGACGACATCTCAAAGACTCCGTTATGCCAAATGAACAATCATGAATAAGGACACACAAGCGACCAGAAAACAAGAGAAAATCGCGCCCCGACCGGTAATCGGCCAGGGCGCGCGGGCGGTCAGCGCAGCGCCGCCGTCACGATGATCTCGACCCGGTAGCCCGGCGCGGCGAGCCGCGCTTCGCCCGTGGCGCGCGCCGGCGTGTGACCCTGCGGCACCCAGGCATCCCAGACCCCGTTCATCGCGGCGAAGTCGGCCATGTCGGCCAGCCAGATCTGCGCCGACAGGATGCGCGTCTTGTCGGTTCCGGCCTCGGCAAGGATGCGGTCGACCTCGGCCAGGCACTGGCGGGTCTGGTCGGCCACAGGGTCGCCCGGCGTGCCGACCTGCCCAGCCACCCAGACGATGCCGTTGTAGGACACGCTTTCGCTCATGCGCTTGCCGGTGCCGCGGCGTGTGATGTCGTCGGTCATGCTGTCCTCCTCGCGCTGACGTGACCGCTTAACCCGCGGGAAGCCGGTGGAAAAGGGGGAGCGCCTGCGCAATCCTGCCGAAACCGCGCCGCGGCCCGGCGGCTTTCCACCAATGCCGCGAGGCGAGGGGAACCATTGGCGCCCCGAGTTCGTTAGGATGCGAGTATCAACCCCTGAGGGAGACACCCATGCGCAAGTTCATCCTGGCCCTGCCACTGCTCGGCCTTGCCGCGGCCTGCACCACCACCGACCAGAACGCGGCCCTGGGAGCGCTCGGCGGCGCTGCCGTCGGCGCGGCCGTGTCCTCGCCCAGCGACCGTACACAGGGCGCGCTGATCGGCGCCGCCGTGGGCGTCGCGGCCTCGACCCTGATCGGTCCTGCGCAGCGGGCCGGCCAGTGCCTCTATCGCGACAGCAGCGGCCGCACGTTCGAGGCCCCCTGCCGCTGAGGCGGGGCGTACCGGCGGCGGGGACGGGCTGGAGCGGGTGAAGGGAATCGAACCCTCGTCGTAAGCTTGGGAAGCTTCTGCTCTGCCATTGAGCTACACCCGCGACACCGCCCGACCTAAGCCAAGCCCCGCCATCCGTCAAGCGGCGGGGGCGGGAACCGAAACGGGCCGCCCCGCAGGGGACGGCCCGCCGTCGGACAGGGGCGGGGTGCTGCATGGCCCCGCCCTCCCTTCCACGTCACATCGCGGGCAGGAGCACCCGGTCGATGACGTGGATCACGCCGTTCGACTGTGCGACATCGGCGATGGTCACGGTGGCGACGCCGCCCTGGCCGTCCTTGACCTTGACCATCCCGTTCTCGACCATTGCGGTGAACTCGCAGCCGCCGACGGTGGCGACCGTGTGCATCCCCTTGCCGTCCTCGACCATCTTGACGATGGCGTCGGACATCGCGTTCGCGGCGACGACGTGGCAGGTCAGCACCTTGACCAGCATGTCCTTGTTCTCGGGCTTCAGCAGCGTCTCGACGGTGCCGGCGGGCAGCGCGTCGAAGGCCGCGTTGGTCGGGGCGAAGACGGTGAAGGGGCCGGGCCCCATCAGCGTCTCCACCAGGCCCGCGGCCTGCACTGCGGCGACGAGCGTGGTGTGGTCGGCCGAGTTGACGGCGTTCTCGACGATGTTCTTGTCGGCGAACAT
>DAOLBY010000006.1:0-7266 GCA_035324325.1 Paracoccaceae bacterium
GTTGAAGGGGAGCGCAACCCGATTGCCGCGCTGAAGCGGTCGTGGCTGCTGACGCGGGGCAATTCGGTGCGGATCGGCCTGTTTTACCTGCTGGTGGGCGTGGCGTTCCTTGTTGTCATCACCTCGCCCAGGCGCTGATCGGCATTGTCGTGGCACTGGTGGCGGAGGCAGAGACGCTGCGGGCGGTGATGGCGGGCGCGGTGACCGACGCCGGCCTGCAGGCCGCCTATGACGCGCGGTTCAAGGATGCGGCGCCGGCCACCGAATACCACGCCGCCCACATCCTCGTGGACAGCGAGGAAAAGGCCGCCGACCTCAAGGCGCAGGTCGAAGGCGGGGCCGACTTCGCCGTGCTGGCGCGGGAGCATTCGACCGACCCCGGGTCGGGTGCGCGGGGCGGCGATCTGGGATGGTTCGGGCTTGGCCAGATGGTGAAGCCCTTCGAGGATGCGGTGGTGGCGCTGGAACCGGGCCAGGTCGGCGGCCCGATCCAGACCCAGTTCGGCTGGCACATCATCCGCCTGACCGAGACCCGGCTCGCGGCGGTGCCGACGCTCGACCAGATGCGCGACGAATTGTCGGCCGAGATCGAGCGCCAGGCCGTCGATGCCCATATCGCCGACCTGACCGCTAGGGCCGAGATCACCCGCCCCGGCGAGGGGATTGACCCCGCCACCCTGCGCGACCTATCGCTCCTTGGCGAGTAGACGCCGCAGCGGGGGGCGGAAATGGGCAAGTCCGACTGGAAGGCCAAGGCGAAGTCACTGAAGAAGAAGCTGAAGGCGCTGGCCACGACCATGCGGGCGCCGAAGGCCAAGCCCGTGTCGCCGCTGGCGCCCACCGCCTTTCCCGCGCTGCCGCGGATCGCGGGGGCCGAGTTCGCCGCGGTGGCAGCCGGCGTGCGCTACCAGGGCCGGCGCGACGTGATGCTGGTGCGTCTGGCGCCGGGCACGCAGATGGCGGGGGTGTTCACGCGGTCCTCGACCCGGGCAGGCTGCATCCGAGATGCGCAGGCCAAGCTGGCGCTGAAAGCGCCCGATGGCGCAGGCGCGGCCATCGTCGTGAACTCGGGCAACTCCAATGCCTTCACCGGCCGCGCCGGCGAGGAGGCCGTGGCCGCCGTCTGCGCCACTGCCGCCGCCGCCTGCGGCCTGCCGGAAACCCGTGTCTTCATGAACTCGACCGGCGTGATCGGCGAACCCCTGCCGCATGACCGCATCATCGCCGTCATGGGCGATCTGACCGCAGGTCTTGCCGAGGACGGCATCGCCTGGGCGGCCGAGGCGATCATGACCACAGACACCTTCCCCAAGGGCGCCGCCGCCACGGTGGCCGTCCCGGGGGGCGAGGTGCGGATCGCCGGCATCGCCAAGGGGTCGGGGATGATCGCGCCCGACATGGCGACGATGCTCGTCTACATCTTCACCGATGCCGCCATCCCGGCGGGGACGTTGCAGAAGATGCTTTCGCGCAATGTGGGCGACACGTTCAACGCCATCACCGTGGACAGCGACACCTCGACCTCGGACGCGCTTCTCCTGTGCGCGACCGGTCGGGGCCCCGAGGTCAAGGGGCGCGGCCCGCTCGCGGCCTTCGAGCGCGCCTTGAAGGGAGTCATGGCTGACCTCGCGCTCCAGGTCGTGCGCGACGGCGAGGGCGCGACGAAACTGATCGAGGTGCGCGTGACGGGCGCGGCCAGCCCCGAGGACGCGCACAAGGTCGCCATGGCCATCGCCAATTCGCCCCTCGTCAAGACGGCCGTGGCGGGCGAGGATCCGAACTGGGGTCGCATCGTGATGGCCGTGGGCAAGTCCGGTGCCGAGGCCGACCGCGACCGCCTGACGATCCGTTTCGGCGATCTGATCGTCGCCCGGGACGGCTGGCGCGACCCCGCCTACCGCGAAGAGGACGGCGCCGCCCATATGAAGGGACAGGAGATCGTGATCGGCGTTGACCTCGGCCTCGGCCCCCATGCCCGCACGGTCTGGACCTGCGACCTGACGCACCGCTACATCGACATCAACGCAGACTACCGGTCCTGATTTCATCTTGGCCCAAATATCCCGGGGTCGGCCATCGGTTCCGCCACCGGTCCGAGGAACCGGTGGTCGGGGGGGCAGCGCCCCCGGCGCACGCGGCTTGCGGAACCTGCCCATGAAGCTCGTCCTCGTCTCCGCCGTCGCCCTGATCGATGCCGATGGCCGCGTGCTGCTGGCGCAGCGGCCCGAGGGCAAGTCGATGGCCGGGTTGTGGGAATTCCCGGGCGGCAAGATGGAACCCGGCGAATCGCCGGAAAATGCGCTGATTCGCGAACTGCACGAGGAACTGGGGATCGAGACCTGGGCCTCCTGTCTCGCGCCGCTGACCTTTGCCAGCCACGCCTACGAAGGCTTCCACCTGCTGATGCCGCTGTTCGCCTGCCGCCGCTGGGGCGGCAGCCCGCGCCCGCGCGAGGGGCAGCGGCTTGCCTGGGTGCGGCCCGAACGCCTTCGCGACTATCCCATGCCGCCGGCGGATCTGCCCCTCATCCCCATCCTGCGCGACTGGCTGTGACGGCCCGTTGGCGGCGTGTCGCAAAAATGTGCGGCCGCGACGCAATAGTGGGTGGCGCAGCAGCGTTTCTGGTCTAGAAACCTTGCAACAGACGATTTGGGGATTGTCTGAATGCTGCGCACCATCACGCTCGGAAGCTGTGTTTCCGTCCAGGGCATCGTCGTCGGGCACAAGCCCGACGGCAGGGTCATGATCCGCGTGGACGAACAGGTCTTCGTGGGGGTGCCGGTGGCCCCCGCATCCGCACGGCCGGAGCCGGTGGCGCCGCAGTCGGCCTGACGGCCACCGCGGCGCCCTGTTGCGCCGGTTTCAGGCCAGCTTGCGCTGGACCTCCTCTCGCTCGAAGATCTCGATCACGTCGTTCGGGCGCACATCGTCATAGCGCTCGAAGGCCATGCCGCATTCCTGGCCCGACTGCACTTCCTTGACCTCGTCCTTGAAGCGCTTGAGCGTCTTGAGCGTGCCTTCGTGGATCACCACGTTGTCGCGCAGCAGGCGCACGCCGGCCGACCGGCGCGCCACGCCCTCGGTGACAAGGCAGCCCGCGACATTGCCGACGCCGGTGATGCGGAACACCTCGAGGATCTTCGCATAGCCGATGAAGTTCTCGCGCACTTCCGCCTTCAGAAGGCCCGAGGCGGCGGCCTTGATGTCGTCGACCAGGTCGTAGATGATCGAGTAATACCGGATCTCCACGCCCTTCTGCTGCGCCGACTGTCGCGCGCTGGCGTTGGCGCGGACGTTGAACCCGATGACCGGCGCGCGAGAGGCCTCGGCCAGGCCCACGTCGCTGTCGGTGATGGCGCCGACGCCGGAATGCAGGACGCGCACCCGGACCTCGTCGTTGCCGACCTTCTCGAGCGCCTGCACGATGGCTTCGGCCGAACCCTGCACGTCGGCCTTCACCAGCACGGGCAGTTCGGCGACCGACTGGTCGGCCTTGGCCTTGGCCATCAGCTGTTC
Source organism: Paracoccaceae bacterium (assembly GCA_035324325.1). GTDB lineage: Bacteria > Pseudomonadota > Alphaproteobacteria > Rhodobacterales > Rhodobacteraceae > DAOLBY01. Next base: position 3,517 of record DAOLBY010000006.1, read on the forward strand.
CAGCGTGGTGGCGGCGCCTGCGGCGGCGCGCTTGTCGCGCGCGGCCTTCTCGCGGTAGGTCGCGATCTCGCGCGCCTGGGCCTCGGTGTCGACCACGTTCAGCACGTCGCCGGCCTCGGGCGTGCCGTTCAGGCCCAGAACCTCGACCGGAACCGAAGGCCCCGCCTCGTCCACCCGTTCGCCCTTGTCGTTGATCAGCGCGCGCACCTTGCCCCACTGCTCGCCGACGACGAAGATGTCGCCGCGCTTCAGCGTGCCGTGCTGAACCAGCACGGTGGCCACCGGTCCGCGGCCCACATCGAGCTTGGCCTCGATCACCGCGCCTTGCGCGGCCCGGTCGGGGTTGGCGCGGAGTTCCAGGATCTCGGCCTGAAGCGCGATGGCTTCCAGAAGCGTGTCGAGGCCCTTGCCGGTGATGGCCGACACTTCGACATCCTGCACCTCGCCCGACATCTTCTCGACCACGACTTCGTGCTGCAGAAGTCCGGTGCGCACCTTGTCGGGGTTGGCCGAGGGCTTGTCGACCTTGTTGATCGCCACGATCATCGGGACGCCGGCGGCCTTGGCGTGGTTGATCGCCTCGACCGTCTGCGGCATCACCGCGTCGTCGGCGGCCACCACCAGCACCACGATATCCGTCACCTGCGCGCCGCGGGCGCGCATCGAGGTGAAGGCCGCGTGGCCGGGCGTGTCGAGGAAGGTCAGCAGGCTGCCGCCCTCGGTCCGCACCTGATAGGCGCCGATGTGCTGTGTGATGCCACCGGCCTCGCCCGAGACCACGTTGGTCTTGCGGATCGCGTCCAGAAGCGAGGTCTTGCCGTGGTCGACGTGGCCCATGATGGTCACGATCGGCGGGCGCGGGCGCAGGTCGTCGGCCTTGTCGGCCACGGTGTCGATGGCCTGTTCCACGTCGGCGTCGGTGACGCGGACGGCGCGGTGGCCGAATTCCTCGATCACCAGTTCGGCGGTGTCGGCGTCGATGGTCTGGTTCATCGTGACCATCATGCCCATCTTCATCAGCGCCTTGACCACGTCCGCGGCCCGTTCGGCCATCCGGTTCGCCAGTTCGCTGACGACGATGGCCTCGGGCAGCTGCACGTCGCGCACCTGCTTCTCGGCCTTCTGGCCGAAGCCCATGGCCTTCTGGCGCGCCTTTTCCTGCTTGCGCTTCATTGCGGCGAGGCTGCGGGTGCGGCCGGCATCGCCCGACAGCGCGTCCGACAGCGTGAGCTTGCCGGTGCGGCGGCCCTCGTCGCCCTTGCCCTTGGACACGCGGTCGCGTTCCGCCTCGCGGTCGCGGTCGGTCTTGCTGCGGGCGGGGGGCAGGCCAGGCTTGGCGCTGGCGGGCGCACGGGCGGCCGGCGCCTCTTCGGCGGCCGGGGCGGCGGGCTCGGGGGCCTTGCGGGCATCCTCGGCCTTGCGCGAGCGGGCCTCGGCCTCGGCCTTGGCGCGCTCGTCCTCCTCGGCCTTCAGGCGCAGGGCGGCCTCGCGGTCGCGCTCCTCGCGCTCCTTCGCCTCGATCTCGTCGCGGCGGCGCTGGCGCTCCTCGTCGCGGGCGCGCTCCTCGTCGGCGCGGCGGGCGGTATCCTCGGCCTCGCGGGCCTTGGCGGCGCGGAGCGCGGCCAGGCGCCGCTCCATCTCGGCGTCCGAGATGCCGGCGGGGCGCTTGGACGGGTCGCCCAGATGCGCGGTCGAGGACGGTGCACCGGGGGCACCGGGCGTGCCCGGCTTCTGCGGCACCACCACGCGCTTGCGCTTGGTCTCGACCACGACGCTTTTCGTCCGGCCATGGCTGAAGCTCTGCTTCACCTGTCCGGGACGCGGGCTGCCGCCGCCAAGGCCGAGGGGTTTCTTGCCGTCCGTATCGGTCATGTGGTCCTAGTATCCTTTGCGGCGGGAACCCCGCCGATGCCTTGCCCGCCTTGCGCAGAATTGCGCATCCCGGCGAGCCGCGCCGCTTCCTCTACAACACGCGTGGTGAGTCCGCCAGCCGCGAGCGCGCCGTGTATCGCACGATCCCGAGCGAAGGACAAACCCAATTCCCGGGCCGAAAGACAGGCGATCAGCGCCCCTTCGCCCGTCGGTGGGCGCAGTTTCCCGCGACCCCGTTCCGACCCGTCGGCGGCCTGCACCAGCACCGCAGCCCGGCCGCTCGTCAACCAGTCCTTTACCTTCTCGTAGCCCGTGACCGCCTCGCCCGCCTTGCGCGCCATGGCGATCAGGTCAACCACCCGGCGGGCGAGCTGGGCCTCGACCAGATCGGCGAGCCCTTCGGATACCGTCACCGGAGCGCGCGCCGCCCTGGCGAACAGGCCCTTCTGCGCTGCCCGCAGGATCGCCGTGTGGTCGGCCGTCACGTAAAGACCCCGACCCGGCAGGCGGCCCAGCACATCCGGCACCACCTGCCCTTCCGGTCCGACGACGAACCGCACGAGTCCGGACTTGGGCCCGGTCTCGCCGGTGACGATGCAGCGGCGTTCGGGGTCTTCCCGGTCTTTCACGCGCCCGCCCCGGGTCATGCCGCCACGTCGGCCGGGATCAGACCCCGGCCTCCTCCTCGGCATCGGCCGCGTCCTCGGCGGCGGGTTCCAGTTCGGTCGGGTCCACCCAGCCCAGCATCACGCGGGCGGTCATCACCATGGTCTGCGCCTCTTCCAGGCTCACGTCGAAGGGTTCCAGCAGGCCGGCATCCTTCTTGCGCACGCCGTTCTCGGTCGTCCAGCCGCCGGCCAGTTCCCAGTCGGCGCAGGTGGCGAAATCCTCGAGCGTCTTGATCCCGTCCTTGGCCAGAGCCTCCAGCATCTGGGGCGTCAGGCCCTCGAAGTTGATCAGGCTGTCCTCGACGCCCATGGCGCGTGCGGCCTCGAGCGCCTTGCGGCTCTGTTCCTCGAGGTATTCCTGCGCGCGCGTCTGCAACTCGGCCGCCGTGCCTTCGTCGAAGCCGTCGATGGACAGAAGCTCGTCCATCTCGACATAGGCGACCTCCTCGAGATTGGTGAAGCCCTCGGCCACGAGGAGCTGCGCCATCATCTCCTCGATATCGAGCGTGTCCATGAACAGCTTGGTCCGTTCCGCGAACTCGGCCTGACGGCGGGCGCTTTCGTCCGCTTCGGTCAGGATGTCGATGTCGAGCCCGGTCAGCTGGCTGGCAAGCCGCACGTTCTGGCCGCGCCGGCCGATGGCGAGCGACAGCTGCTCGTCGGGCACCACGACCTCGATCTTGGACACGTCCTCGTCGAACACGACCTTCGACACCTCGGCCGGCTGCAGTGCGTTCACCAGGAAGGTGGCGATGTCGGCGTTCCAGGGAATGATGTCGATCTTCTCGCCCTGCAGCTCGTTCACCACGGCCTGCACGCGGCTGCCGCGCATGCCGACGCAGGCGCCCACGGGGTCGATGGAGTTGTCGTAGCTGATCACGGCGATCTTGGCGCGGCTGCCCGGGTCGCGCGCCACGGCCTTGATCTCGATGATGCCGTCGTAGATTTCGGGCACTTCCATCTTGAACAGCTCGGCCATGAACTGCGGGTCGGTGCGCGACAGGAACACCTGCGGCCCGCGCGGTTCGCGGCGCACGTCCTTGATGAAGCAGCGGATGCGGTCGCCGATGCGGTAGGCCTCGCGGCCGATCTTCTCGTTACGGCGCAGGATGCCCTCGCCACGGCCGATGTCGACGATGACGTTGCCGTATTCCTCGCGCTTGACCGTCCCGTTGATGATCGTGCCCTTGCGGTCCTTGAACTCCTCGAA
>DAOLBY010000006.1:7276-45629 GCA_035324325.1 Paracoccaceae bacterium
CTCGAACTGGCGGTCGCGCTCGGCCTCGCGGACGCGCTGCAGAAGCACCTGCTTGCCCGACTGCGCGGCGATGCGGCCGAGATCCACGGGGGGCACCTCGTCCACGATCTCGTCGCCGATCTGCGGATCGGCGAGGTAGGCTTTCGCATGCTTCACGGTCAGCTGGGCGTGGTGGTTCTCCACCGCCTCGTCCTCGACCACGGTGCGCACGCGGGTAAAGGCGGCGCGACCGGTCTTGCGGTCGATCTTGACCCGGATGTCCATCTCGGCGCCGTAGCGCGACTTGGCGGCGCGGGCGAGCGTGTCCTCCAGCGCCTGGATGACCAGTTCGGTGTCGATCATCTTTTCGCGCGCGACCGCCTCGGCGGTCTGGAGAAGCTCAAGCTGGTTTGCGGACGTGATGGCCATGGTGCGCCCCCGGGTTCAGTGTTTCGTGACGTCGGGCGCGTCGTCCTCGCCCGGGTCGGTGTCGGTGTCGGTCTCGATGGCGTCGAAGGCCGTCGGGTCGGGTTCGGCCGCCTTCTTCTGCCGCAGCATCTCGGCGATCAGCTCGTCGGTCAGCACCAGCTTGGCATCCGTGAGCCAGTCGAAGCGCAGCCCGATCGTGACCTCCTCGCCCTGTTCGTCGATCTCGATCAGTACCTCTTCGCCCTCGGTGCCGGCCAGCCGGCCCTTGAAGCGGCGGCGCCCGTCGATCTGTTCGGCGGTCTCGATCCGCGCCTCCCAGCCGGCCCAGGTGTCGAAATCCTTGAGCCGGGTCAGCGGCCGGTCGATCCCGGGGCTGGAGACCTCGAGCGTATAGGCTTCCTCCAGCGGGTCCTCGACATCCAGAAGCGCCGAGACCATGGTCGAGATGCGCGCGCAGTCCTCGACCTCGATCCCGCCCTGCGGACGGTCGGCCATGATCTGCAGCGTCTTGCGCTGCCCGCCCATCAGGCGCACGCGCACCAGTTCGAACCCCATGCCCTCGATGGCCGGGCCGACGATCTCGGCCAGGCGGCGGTCGATGGCTGTCTTGGCGACGAGGTCGGTCATGAAGACCCCCGAAAACGAAAAACGGGCCGCAGCGGCCCGTCGGTCCTGCCGATGGCGCCGGGGGTGGAGGCCGGCGCCGCTGTCACCGCGCTAGATACGGCGGGGGCGGGAGGATTGCAAGGGTCCGTTTCAGCCCCTGAGCCCGTCCATCACGCGCACCAGTTCCTCGCTGATGCCGGGCTCGGACAGGGCGTGGCCGGCCATCGGCACCAGCGTCAGGCGCGCGGCCTTCCAGCCGTCGGCCAGGCGCTGTGCGGCGCGGGGGGGGCAGATCATGTCATACCGGCCCTGCACGATATGGGCGGGGATGTGCTCGATCCGTCGGCGGTTGGCGAGGATCCAGCCGTCGCCGTCCAGGAAGCCGCCGTTGCGGAAGTAGTGGTTCTCCAGCCGGGCGAAGGCGCGGGCGTATTCGGTCGGGCCCTCGCTGATCGCGCCATCGTAGTGGATCGAGGCCAGCGCGTTTTCCCAGTTGGCCCAGGCGCGGGCAAAGCGGCTTTCCTCGGCCAGGTTGCCCGAGAACAGCCGCCGCGCGTAGGCGCCCATCAGGTCGCCGCGTTCGTCGGCCGGGATCGGCGACAGGAACCGTTCCCACAGGTCGGGGAAGAAGGCGCCGGCGCCGCCGCCGTAGAACCAGTCGAGTTCGGCCTGCGTCATCAGGAACACGCCACGCAGCACGAGGTGCCGCACCGTCTCGGGGTGGGAGATGGCATGCGTGAGGGCCAGCGTCGCCCCCCAGCTGCCGCCGAACAGGATGACGCGCCCGAGGCCGAGCGCTGCGCGGATGGTCTCGATGTCGCGCACCAGATGCCAGGTCGTGTTGGCCTCGACCGCCGCATGGGGGCGCGAACGGCCGCAGCCGCGCTGGTCGAACAGGACGATGCGGTAATGCGCGGGGTCGAAGTAGCGCCGCATCGAGGGCGAGCAGCCGCCCCCCGGGCCGCCGTGCAGCACCATCACCGGCACGCCGTCGGGGCGGCCGCATTGCTCCACATAGATGCGGTGGCCGTCGCCCACGTCGAGAACGCGCTGGTCGAAGGGGTCGACCGGCGGATACAGCAGTTCGGATGCGCGCTTTTGGCCTGATCTGTGGTCCATCGGCACCGTATATAACGCAGGCGCGCGGCCCTGCCACGGACATTCGGAATGGAGAAGCCCATGACCACGATCGACCCGGCCGAGGTGGCGAAGTTCGAGGCGATGGCCGCCGAATGGTGGAACCCGGACGGCAAGTTCAAGCCGCTGCACATGCTGAACCCCTGCCGGCTGGACTATATCACCGCGCAGATCGCCACCGAGTTCGGCCGCGACCTGCGCGACCCGCGGCCGTTCTCCGGCCTGCGCATCCTCGACATCGGCTGCGGCGGCGGCCTGCTGGCGGAACCCATGGCCCGGCTCGGCGCCGATGTGGTGGGCGCCGATGCTGCGGCGCGCAACATTCCCGTGGCGCGGCTTCACGCCGAACAGTCGGGCCTTGCGATCGACTATCGCCACACCACGGCCGAGGACATGGCGGCGGCGGGCGAGAGCTTCGACGCTGTGCTGAACATGGAAGTGGTCGAGCACGTGGCCGACCCCGCGGCCTACCTGCGTGCCTGCCATGACCTGCTCCGGCCCGGCGGGCTGATGGTCTGCTCGACCCTGAACCGCAACCCGAAGTCCTATCTCTTTGCCATCATCGGGGCCGAGCAGGTGATGCGCTGGCTGCCGAAGGGCACACATGACTGGAAGAAGTTCATTACCCCGGACGAGCTTTACGCCCTGCTGCGGCAGGCGGGACTGGAGCCGGTGGACCGCAAGGGGATGGTGTTCAACCCGGTCAGGTGGTCATGGCGCCTGTCCGACCGCGACCTGAGCGTGAACTACGTGACCGCCAGCCTGCGGCCCGCGGCGGCCTGACACGGTGTCGTCCCGGCGTCCTTTCCCTTGCGCGCGGGGGCAGGACGCGGCAGGGTCGGCGCATCCATTTCAGGGCGGAGCGCATTCATGACCCTCGACGACTTCCTTGGCGGCAACGCGGTGTTCTTCGGCATCGCGATCTTCCTCATCATCGCGATCTTCCTCGGCGTGCGGATCGTGCCGCAGAGCGAGAAGCATGTCGTCGAGCGCTTTGGCAGGCTGCGGGCGGTGCTGGGCCCGGGCATCAACTTCGTCGTGCCCTTCCTCGATACCGTCGCGCACAAGGTGAGCGTTCTGGAACGCCAGCTGCCGAACGCGACGCAGGATGCCATCACCGCCGACAACGTGCTGGTGAAGGTGGAGACGAGCGTGTTCTATCGCGTGACCGAGCCGGAAAAGACCGTCTACCGCATCCGCGACATCGACGGCGCCATCGCCACCACGGTTGCGGGCATCGTGCGGTCCGAGATCGGCAAGCTGGAACTCGACCAGGTGCAGTCGAACCGCAGCCAGCTGATCGAGCGGGTGCGCGAGCAGGTGACCGCCATGGTCGATGACTGGGGGGTGGAGGTCACGCGGGCCGAGATCCTCGACGTGAACCTGGACGAGCAGACCCGGGCGGCGATGCTGCAGCAGCTGAACGCCGAACGCGCAAGACGCGCGCAGGTGATGGAGGCCGAGGGCAAGAAACGGTCGGTCGAGCTGGCGGCCGACGCCGACCTCTACGCCGCCGAGCAGGAGGCCAAGGCCCGCCGTGTCCTGGCCGATGCAGAGGCCTACGCGACCGGCGTGATTGCCGAGGCGATTGCGGCAAAGGGGCTGGAGGCGGCACAGTATCAGGTCGCGCTGAAGCAGGTCGAGGCACTGACCAAGGTGGGATCGGGGGCCGGCAAGCAGATGATCATCGTTCCGGCGCAGGCGCTGGACGCCTTCGCGGATGCCTTCAAGATGCTGAAGGGACGAAGCTGATGTGGTGGCAGGTCTGGTGGGTCTGGGTGGTCGGCGGCCTGGCCATCGGCGCGATGGAGATGGTGGTTCCCGGCTACATCTTCCTGGGCTTCGCCATCGGGTCGGTGCTGACGGGCGGACTGACCTGGCTCGGCGTCCTGGGCGGATCGCTGGCACTGAACCTGGCGATCTTCGCGCTTCTGTCGCTGGCGGCCTGGGTGGTGCTGCGCAGGGCGATGGGCAAGCGCGAGGGGCAGGTGAAGATCTGGACACGCGACATCAACGACAACCGCTGAGGCGAGGTTGCGGGGGGCGCTGCCCCCCGGCTTCGCCTCCCCCCGGGATACTTGGGCCATCAGGAACGGGGCGGGGTCAGGGCAGGCTTGCCAGGATGGCCTGGGCCGCCGCGCGGGGGTCGGGGGCGGCCCAGACCGGGCGGCCGATCACGATGTGGTCGGCGCCCGCCCGCAGCGCCTCGGCCGGGGTGGCCGTGCGCTTCTGGTCGCCGGCGGCGCTGCCGTCGGGACGCACGCCGGGGGTGACGATCAGTCTGCCGGCGGCCTGGGGCAGGGCGCGGATGCCGGCTGCCTCCTGCGGACTGGCGATCACGCCATCCGCCCCGGCCTCGAAGGCGCGGGCCGCGCGCTCCAGCACGATCTCGGCCAGATCGCCGGGGCGGATCAGGTTGGCGTCGAGATCGGCGCGATCGAGCGAGGTGAGAACCGTCACGGCCAGGATCTTCGTATCGCCGCGGGCCTGCGCTGCAGCGCGCACCACCTGCGGGTCGCCCTGCACCGTCAGGAAGTCGAGCCCCTGCGCCGCCAGCCCGGCCACCGCCGCCTCGACCGTGGCACCGATGTCAAAGAGCTTGAGGTCGAGGAACACGCGCTTGCCGCGTTCGTGCTTCAGTTCCCGTGCCAGCGCCAGCCCGCCGCCGGTCAGCATCCCGAGGCCGATCTTGTAGAAGGATACCGCATCGCCCAGCCGGTCGGCCAGCGCCAGCCCCGCAACCACGTTCGGCAGGTCGAGGGCCACGATCAGGCGGTCGTCGGGCATCGTCTCCTCCGCTGGCGGGTCGCGGCGTGATGGGCGCGGGCCGGCCCGTTTGTCAAGGTTGACATCCCTGCCCCGGCAGCGCGAGTCTGCGCCGGTTCGGGCAGCGGGGGGCACCATGCAGATCAACATCACTGTGGACAGACCCGAGGGCGGGCCGCGGTCGGGGCCGGTGATGGTGGGCTGGTTCCTGGTCGAGACCAAGGGCAGCGTGCTGTTCGAACCGCCCGAGCGGCTGATGTTCCGCCAGACCAACCGGACGCATGCCAAGTCGGCGGCCCGCTGCCCGGCGGTGATCCAGATGGAAGGCCGGTACTTCGTGGTGAAATGCCCCTTCGACCTGCACATCGGCTTTTCGCGCGACGACAAGGGCAAGCCGCAGCTTCTGAACCGGATGGGGGCGGCAAGCCCGGTGCGGTCGAACAAGCTGGGCCAGGTGCTGACGCTGGTGCAGGAAAGCGAGTGGCGCTATCCCGACCGGCCCACGGTTCAACTCCACCTGCCCTACTGCTTCATCGCCGACGAGCCGGTCTACATCACCCAGCTTGGCACCTTCGCGCATTACCGCAAGGATCCGCTTCCCGGCACCATCTTCGGCGGGCGGTTCCCGGTTCATGTCTGGCCACGGCCCCTGATGTGGGCCTTCGAATGGCACGAGCCCGAAAAGGACATCGTGCTGAAGCGCGGCGAGCCGCTGTTCTACGTCCAGTTCGAGGCCGAGGGACCCGAGCGCCCGGTGATCGTGACCGAGGCCGAGCGCACGCCCGAGCTGTTGTCCTATGTCGAGAAGCTGTCGGGGGTGGTGAACTTCGTCAACCAGACCTTCGGGCTCTTCCGTGCGGCCGAAGAGATCCGGCCGCCGAGGCTGCTGGTGCCGAAAGAGTGACCGGCCGAACAGGGGGGCGGCCTCATTCGACCGTGATCTCCTTGAGGAAGTCGACGCGCTTCAGCTCGGCCTCCTGCACCTTGCCCGTAGCGTCCTTTGCGGCCTTCAGGGCCTTTTCGAGCGCAGCCGTGAGCCGGATCAGGTCGGCCTGCATCTTCGGCATCTCCTTCTCCAGCTTGCTGTAGGCGGCAAGCGTCGAGGCCAGCAGCTTCTTGATCTGGGCCACCGTCTTGGTGGCCTTGCCGACCTCCTTGCTGTCGCTCAGCAGCGTGTCGATGCCGCTGGCGGCCGAAATGAACTTGCCTGCCCCACTTGAAAGCTTGTCGGTCACGCCGCCGTAGTCGGTCGCGGCCGTCTTGGCTGCCGCCACGACCGATGGCCCGTCGGGACCGAGAAGCGCGTCGATGGTGAGCCGGGTGGCGGAGGTTCCGACCGCCAGATAGACGACATGCAGTCCCTTGACCGGCGGCAGGAAGAATCCGATCGCGGTGATCGCGACGTTCAGGCCGCGCTGAAGCTTGGCGCCGGACACGTCCTTTTCGGCCTTCTTGAGCTGCTTCTCGAGTTCGGTCAGCTGCTTGTCCAGATCCCCCACGCGCTTCTGCTGCGACTTCACGAGCAGCAGGAAGCCCGCCGCGACCCCGGCGGCCTTTTCGGCCACGCCTTGCTCGATGAAGGCGGTGTACTTGGCATTGCCGGCCTCGAGGACCTTGGCGGCGCTGTGCAGGTCATCCCACGTCTTCTGGAGGGTTGCGATGGCGGACTTGCTGTGGTCGCCGGTGACGACCGCCTCGTGTGCCTTGGTGCATTTCTTGTAGAGCACCTCGGCAAGGCCGTAGTCCTTGCGATAGGGACCGGTGACCTTCGACGGCATCAGCTTGAAATCGGCGCTCTTGATGTTCGCTTCGGCCGTCTCCTGGATATCGAGGAAATACTCCTCCAGTTCGATCATCATCTCGTCGAGGAATTCGAGTTCTTCATCGGTTGCCATCTGAAATCAGCCCCTTCCATTTGCATTCCCGCCCGGGTCCGGGCCGGCCCCGCCGATCGGGGAATGGCGCGACCGGCGCCCCCTGCGGCAGGCCCGATGGCCGCGGCGCCCGACACCGCGGTCCCTGGAGACCGGGCAGGGCCCGGCAGAACCAGGGCGGCAGCCTAGCAGAACCGTTCCCACTCGCCTACCTTCGAAGCGCTCCGGGCGTGCCTTGCGAAACCGCGGACGCCCCCCCAAATCCCCCTCAAGGCCGGGCCGGGCGTGCCATGACGGGCGCCCCGCGCGGTGCTTTGAACGAGGAGACACCGATGAACCTGGAAAAGTTCACGGAGCGGTCGCGCGGGTTCCTTCAGGCGGCGCAGACCATCGCAGTGCGGGAAAGCCACCAGCGGCTGGCGCCCGAACACCTGCTCAAGGCGCTGATGGATGACGAGCAGGGGCTCGCATCGAACCTGATCCGCCGCTCGGGCGGCGAGCCCGCGCGCGTGACCGAGGCCGTCGAGGCGGCGTTGCGCAAGCTGCCCAAGGTGTCGGGCGATGCGCAGCCCTTCACCGACCCCGGGCTGGTGCGTGTGCTGGACGAGGCCGAAAAGCTGGCGAAGAAGGCGGGTGACAGCTTCGTTCCGGTGGAACGCGTCCTGATGGCGCTGGCCATGGTGCCTGGCGCGGCCAAGACCGCGCTGGATGCGGGCGCCGTGACGCCGCAGAAGCTGAATGCCGCGATCAACGACATCCGCAAGGGGCGGACGGCCGACAGCGCAAGTGCCGAGGAAGGCTATGACGCGCTGAAGAAATACGCCCGCGACCTGACGGTGGCAGCGGCCGAGGGCAAGATCGACCCGATCATCGGCCGCGACGAGGAAATCCGCCGCGCCATGCAGGTGCTGAGCCGGCGCACCAAGAACAACCCCGTGCTGATCGGCGAGCCCGGCGTGGGCAAGACCGCCATCGCCGAGGGCCTGGCGCTGCGCATCGTCAACGGCGATGTGCCCGAAAGCCTGCGCGACAAGAAGCTCCTCGCACTCGACATGGGGGCGCTGATCGCGGGGGCGAAGTACCGCGGCGAGTTCGAGGAGCGGCTGAAGGCCATCCTGAAGGAGATCGAGGCCGCAGCGGGCGAGATCGTCCTGTTCATCGACGAGATGCACACCCTGGTCGGAGCGGGCAAGTCCGAGGGCGCGATGGACGCCGCGAACCTGATCAAGCCGGCCTTGGCGCGGGGCGAGCTGCACTGCGTCGGCGCCACCACGCTGGATGAATACCGCAAGCACGTCGAGAAGGACGCGGCGCTGGCCCGGCGGTTCCAGCCGATCTTCGTGACCGAGCCGACGGTCGAGGACACGGTGTCGATCCTGCGCGGGATCAAGGAAAAGTACGAGGTCCACCATGGCGTGCGGATTTCCGACAGCGCACTGGTGGCGGCCGCGACGCTGAGCCACCGCTACATCACCGACCGCTTCCTGCCCGACAAGGCCATCGACCTGGTGGACGAGGCGGCATCGCGCCTGCGGATGGAAGTGGATTCGAAGCCCGAGGAACTGGACGCGCTCGACCGCGAGATCCTGCAGAAGCAGATCGAGGCCGAGGCGCTGAAGAAGGAGGACGACGCGGCCTCGAAGGACCGGCTGGAGAAGCTGCGGAAGGAACTGGCCGACCTGAGCCAGCGGTCGGCCGAGATGACCGCCCGCTGGCAGGCCGAGCGCGACGCGCTGGAAAAGGCGCGTGACCTCAAGGGCGATCTGGACCGCGCGCGGGCCGAACTGGACCAGGCCAAGCGCGAGGGGAACCTCGCGCGGGCGGGCGAGCTGTCCTATGGCGTCATCCCCGGGCTGGAAAAGCGGCTGGCCGAGGCCGAGACGCGCGAAGGCGCATCGATGGTGGTCGAGGCCGTGGGGCCCGAGCAGATCGCCGAGGTGGTGGAACGCTGGACGGGCATCCCCACCAGCCGGATGCTGGAGGGCGAGCGCGAGAAGCTCTTGCGCATGGAGGACGAGCTTGGCAAGCGCGTGATCGGCCAGCGGCAGGCGGTGACGGCTGTGGCCAATGCCGTGCGCCGTGCGCGGGCGGGCCTGAACGACGAGAACCGGCCGCTTGGCTCCTTCCTGTTCCTCGGCCCCACCGGCGTCGGCAAGACCGAACTGACCAAGGCCGTGGCGGAGTACCTGTTCGACGATGACGCCGCGATGGTGCGCATCGACATGTCGGAGTTCATGGAGAAACACGCGGTCGCCCGGCTGATCGGTGCGCCCCCGGGCTATGTGGGCTATGACGAGGGCGGCGTGCTGACCGAGGCGGTGCGCCGCCGGCCCTATCAGGTGGTGCTGTTCGACGAGGTCGAGAAGGCCCACCCCGACGTGTTCAACGTGCTGTTGCAGGTGCTTGACGACGGCATCCTGACCGACGGGCAGGGCCGCACGGTCGACTTCAAGCAGACGCTCATCGTGCTGACTTCGAACCTCGGGAGCTATGCGCTCAGCCAGTTGCCCGACGGTGCGGACGCAAGCGCGGCGCGGGCCGAGGTGATGGAGGCGGTGCGCGGGCATTTCCGGCCCGAGTTCCTGAACCGGCTGGACGAGACGGTGATCTTCGACCGGCTGGGCCGCGACGACATGGGCGGCATCGTGGAGATCCAGTTGCACCGGCTTGCGAAGCGGCTGGCGGGTCGGAAGATCGCGCTGGAACTGGACGCGGGTGCCAAGGCCTGGCTGGCCGAGGAAGGCTATGACCCGGTGTTCGGGGCGCGGCCGTTGAAGCGGGTGATCCAGCGCGCGCTGCAGGATCCGCTGGCCGAGGCGATCCTGGCGGGCGAGATCGCGGACGGGCAGACGGTGGCCGTCACGGCAGGCCCGGAGGGCCTGATCCTTGGCGACCGCGTGTCCGCCAGCCGCCGGGAACGCCCGCCCGAGGCGCGGATCCACTGACAAGGGGAAGCGGCGGGCCCCCGCCCGCCGCACCCCGGGCGCATCTGGCGGTTGCCGGGCGGGGTGTTCCGAATTGCCCTGCCATGCCGGCGGCGACCGCCGGTCGGAAGGTCGGCTCCGGCCCCCGGTCGTGGACTGCCGGTGGCTGGATCGGCATGCCTGCGGACCCGAGGCGGATGTCCCGGGCGGTACCCTCTGCATCCGGGCCGTCGCAGGACGCCGGCGCAGGACCGCCGGCCGCAGCGCGATATCGCCCTGCGGTCGTGCTCGATCCCGACCTGATCCCGGCCGAACAGGGCGCAGGCCCGCCAGAGGCCGGCCAGAAAGCCGGCCGGGACGGAACCGGCCGCTATGCCCCGGCCTGAAAGGCCGGGGTCCGGTCCGCGTTCGGGGGTTCCATCCGTTGCCCGCCTGCATCGAACAGGTGCAGTTGCGTCGCGTCGAACCCGAGGCGGATGGTTTCGCCCCGCGCCAGACCGGGCTGCCCGGGCAGCACCGCGAGGATACGCGTGCCCTCGGGCATCACCCCATGCACGACGCTTTCGGCGCCCAGGGCCTCGACCATCTCGATCTTCAGGGTCAGCGGACCCTCCGGGTCGAGCCGCATGTGCTGCGGCCGCAGGCCAAGGGTCAGCGGCCCGTCGGGCACGCCGGGGAGAGACAGTGACGGGCCTGCCTCAAGCACGACAGCGCCCTGCCGCGCCGTGGCAGGCCACAGGTTCATCGACGGCGCCCCGATGAACCCGGCCACGAACAGGTTGGCGGGACGGTTGTAGAGCGCCAGCGGCCGGTCCACCTGTTCCACCTTGCCTGCACGCAGCACCACGATCCGGTCGGCCATTGTCATCGCCTCGACCTGGTCATGGGTGACATGGATCATCGTCGCCCCCAGCCGGCCGTGCAGCGCCGACAGTTCGGCGCGCATCGAGACGCGCAGTTCGGCGTCGAGGTTCGAGAGCGGCTCGTCCAGCAGGAAGGCCGTCGGCCGGCGCACGATGGCCCGGCCGATGGCGACGCGCTGGCGCTGGCCGCCCGACAACTGGCCGGGGCGGCGGGCAAGGAGCGGCTCGATCTCCAGCATTCGCGCGGCCTCGGCGATGCGGGTGTCGATCTCGGCCCTTGGCATGCGCGTGTTCTCCAGCCCGAAGGCCATGTTGGCGCGCACGGTCATGTGCGGATAGAGCGCGTAGGACTGGAACACCATCGCCAGCCCCCGGTCGGCCGCGCCGACATGGGTGACATCCTTGCCGTCGATCAGGATCCGCCCGGAGGTCGGACGGTCCAGCCCCGCGATCATGCGCAGCAGCGTGGACTTGCCGCAGCCCGATGGGCCGACGAACACCGCCAGTTCGCCCTCGGCGATGTCGAGGTCGATGCCCTTGAGCACGTCGACCGAACCGTAGGATTTGGTGATGCCGTTCAGCCGGATGCTGCCCATGCCGCCCCCCTATTTCAGACCCGTCCCGGCGATGCCGGCGGTGATGAAGCGCTGCAGGAAGACGAAGACCAGAACCACCGGGATCATGGTGATCACGGTCATCGCCAGCAGGTAGTGCCACTGCACGTTAAGCTCGCCCGCATAGGCGTTCAGCCCGACCTGCAGCGTATAGACCTCGGCCCGGGTCAGCACGATCAGCGGCCAGAGGAAATCGTTCCAGCGCCAGACCACTGAAAAGATCGCAAGGACCGCCAGCGCCGGGGCCGTCAGAGGCAGGACGATCCGCCAGTAGATCTGCCATTCGCTGGCATGGTCCATCCGCGCGGCCTCGAGCAGTTCATCGGGAATCGTGAGCATGTATTGCCGCAGCAGGAACACGCCCGTCGGCGTGGCGACCGTGGGCAGGATCACCCCCCAAAGGCTGTTGGCCAGACCCGCCGCCGAGATGATGGAGTAGAGCGGCACGAGGATCACCGACAGCGGGATCATCAGGGTGGCCACGATCACCACGAGCACCGCGTTGCGCCCGCGGAACTGGTATTTCGACAGCGCGAAGGCGGCCATGGAATTGGTCAGGAGCGTGATCAGCGTGGCGACCACGGTGACGAAGACCGAATTGCGCGCGTAGGTCATGAAGTCGAAACGCAGGAAGGGGTCGAGGTAGTTCGACCATGACAGCGCCACCTGCCGTTCCGGGCTGCGGGTGGCGATGTTCACGCGCTCGATCTCGCCGGGGTTCTCCGGGTCGACCATCTGCGCCACGGTGCCGACCCTTCGCACTTCGGCCAGGGTGCGGCTGCCTCTCTCGTCGGTCACGGAGTAGAGGGGCAGGGGGCGGTCGTAGCCCTGCACCTCGGCCGTTCTGGCCTCGTATGGCAGGATGGTCGGGGGAAACTCGGCCAGTCCCGCGGGTGTCTTGAAGGATGACAGCACCAGCCAGAGCGCCGGGCCAAAGACGACGACCAGACCGGCACCGAGCCACAGGAATGTCACCACATCGGTCCAGTCCCAGCGGGCGCCCCCCCGGCGGCGGGTCACGAAGGCGATGGCGCCGGTCATTTCAGCTTCCCCCGCTTCTCGTTGCGTTTGCCGAGACCCAGCTGGATCAGCGTCAGGACCACGAGCACCCCCCCCATCAGGATCGAGGCCGCGGCCGCAAGCCCCGGGTTCTTCAGGAGCGAGGCAAAGCCGACCTCGTAGATGTATTGCGTCATGAACAGCGTCGCCGTGCCCGGGCCACCGCCGGTCAGTACATAGGCCTCGTCAAAGACCTGCACGGCGCGGATCAGCGCCAGCACCACCACGACCAGAAGGTTCGGCATGAGGAGCGGCAGGGTGATGCGGAAGAACACGCGGGCCGGGCGGGTGCCGTCCATCTCGGCCGCCTCGTAGAGATCGCGGGGAATGGCCTGCAAGCCGGCCAGCAGGATCAGCGCATAGAATCCCAGATGCGCCCAGATCGTCACGCCGATCGCCGCGGCGAAGGCGAGGTTGCGATCCAGCAGCCAGTTCACCGGATCCATCCCCACGCCCAGGAGGGCCGCGTTCAGGATGCCGTTGCGATCCAGGATCCAGCGCCAGATCAGGCCCACGACGACCGGCGACAGCAGGACCGGAAAGAAGAACATCGCCCGCCAGAAGCTGCGCGCGCGCAGTTCGCGGTTCAGGATCAGCGCGGTGACGGTGGCGATCACGATCAGCAGCGTGACCTGAATGGTCACGAACAGCCCGGTGTTGCGCACCGCGGTCCAGAACTGGTCTTCCTTGCAGGTGCGGATGTCGAGGTAGTTGCCGCAGTCCAGCAGCCGCTGGTACTGCGCCGCGCCGACGTAGTCACGGGCGTTGAGGAACAGCGCGCCCCCCGTCGTCATCGAATAGGCGATGTTCATGACCAGCGGGATCAGCACGAAGATCCCGAAGATCGCCATGTTCGGGACAAGGAAGAACCCCGCCATGCCGCGCAGCCCGGTCCAGCGCTGCCACAGGCGCAGGACCGGGTCCAGCGCCTGGGCTGCCCAGACGAGGGGGGCCACCACGGCAGCCCCCGCCATTTGCATGATCCGGTCCATCGGCCTATTTGGCCGCAGCGACCTGTTCGGCGATGTCGCTGTCGATGCGCGCCATCGCCTCGTCCAGCGACAGTTCGCCCGCCATCACCTGGCTGATGCGGTTGACCAGCGCGCCGTAATAGGCCGAGGCCCATTTCCACGCCGGCAGCGCCGCCGCACCCGGCAGGATCTCGGCCGAGGCGGCGACAAACTTGTCAAGGGCCGCGCCGACGTTCGGATCCTGCGTGTCCCAGTTCAGCCCGCCCTTTGCCGCCACCCCGGCATGGGCCGGCAGGAACAGCGTGCGTTCGGAAAACTCGCGCACGATGTCCTCCTGCGCCAGGAACTCCATCACCTTGGCGACCTCTTCGGCGTTCCTGGTGTATTTCACCGCGACCAGCGCGGCGCCGCCGGCCAGGCCGGAACAGCCCGCGGTCCCGCAGGGCGAGCCGGTGGCGACCCAGTCGAAGCCGTCGCCGATCTTGGTGGACAGGTTGGCGATCTGCCACGATCCCGAATAGTAGAACGGGATGTCGGCATTGATGAAGTCGTCGGCCGCCGCGCGATAGGTGGACCCCGCCGCCGCGACCCAGGTGTCCTTGAGCATCTGGCCGCCTTCGACCCAGCCCACCAGCTTTTCGGCAAAGGCGCGCACGCCCGCATCGACCGGCGCCGGCAGCCCGTCGGCCCCGATGTAGTTCGCGCCATAGGACACGTTCGGCCCCGAGATGCGATGGCCCGAGCGGTCGATCGCGAAGGCCGCGGCCGAACCCTGCGACTTGGCCACCGCGTCGGCTGCGGTCACCCAGTCGTCCCAGGTCGCGCCCTCGCCGGGCAGGGCGACGCCCGCCTGCTCGAACAGCGTCGCATTGGCAAAGCCGCCGGTCAGGGTCAGCTGGGTCATGAAGCCGGTGATCGCCTCCGACCCGTCCTCGCGCATCCAGTCGGCATGGGCGCCGAAGTTGGTGCGCCAGTAGTCGGCATCCGACAGGTAGGGCGTCAGGTCGAGCCAGTGCGGCGCCAGCGCCTTGATGTTGGTGACGCGCGCGATGTCGGGGCCGTCGCCGGCCTCGAGCTGGATTTGCAGCTGTTCCTGCACGACGCGGTAGGCCACTTCCTCGAGGATCAGGTTGATGCCCGGGTTTGCGGCGTTGAAGCGCGCGACGATGTCCTTCATCACCTCGCCTTCGACCCCGTCGGAATACCACATCAGCCGCACGTCGCCCGCCATCGCGGTCGTGGCCATCAGCATGGCGCCCAGCGTGACGCCGGTCAGTTTCGCTTTCATCATTCGCTCCTCCCTGTTGTGGACCGGACCGGATGGTCCGGGCAGTCTGTTCAGATGATCCTGCGTCTGCCTTCTACTGTGCAGTCGTCGGGATCGAAGGTCCGTCCCCCGGCCTCGATCCTCCCGTCGGGATGGAAGATCACCGGCCCATAATCCGGGTCTGTCACACGGACTGCGGCGCGGGGATCGTCTGCGGGTTCGGGTGACAGGCGCGTGAACCGTGCGGCATCCGCGGCCGATGTCGCACGCACCAACCACCACCCCTGACGACCGTCCAGCCGCAGTTCGCAGCCCGCGCTCGGCCCTTCGGTCACCAGCCGCAGCGGGCCCGAAGCGCGCAGTGCGACCGCCCCGCCATCCTTGCGCGCCGTGGCGCGCGATCCTTCCAGCGTCCAGTCGTCGAAAGCCCTGGTCGGGAACCAGGCATGGGTGTAGCCTGGCTGTTCGGGCTGGCCGTCGAACCACACGAGCGCGAGGCCCCGGTATTGCTGGACGCGCGGGATCGAGGCGGAACCGCCCCAATAGCTGGGCCGGCCATAGCCGGAATGGATGACCTCGCCCGGATGGTTGATCCAGACCTGTGCATCCGGGTCGCGACCGAGGCGCAGGTGGATCACCGTTTCCTGATAGCCCCAGTCAAACCAGCGGTAATGCGCGGCGCTGCCCAAGGCCCAGTCGGCTGTCTTGGCATGGACGAGGCGGGCAAAGCGGTTCTCGCCCTGCGCGAAGGCCCAGAGCTGCTCGCCCCGCGCCAGCGAGGCCCGCGCGGCCAGGTCGGGTGCCAGCGGCAGCCCATGGTCGCGCAGTGCCAGCGCCAGACCCGGAACGCAATGGAACCGCCCCCCGAACTGGCCCAGACCCCAGAGCATCCGGGTGATCGCCGACAGTTCCAGCGTGCGCCCGGCCCGCAGCGTATGTTCGTAGCTGCGCCCCTGCGCGGCCGTCAGGACACCGTGATGCGCCGAGTTTGCAACGTGTTCCAGCAGACGACCGATCCCCTTGGCCGCGGCCTCGCGGATGTCTGCATCCGGCGCCAGCGCGTAGAGCGCGGTCAGCCCCTTCAGGTCGATCGGGAAATAGGGGGCCGAGTTGAACTCGGCCATTTCCCATGCAGCGAAATGCGCCAGCCACTTGCGCACCCGTTCGCGCCCGATGGCCGACTGCTCCGCCCCCGCCCGGCCCGACCGGCGGAAGGTGGCATCGGGCAGGATCGCGCCCGCCAGATAGGCCGAGGTATGGAACAGCAGCGCGTGGTTCTCGCTGAAATACCACTGCACGTCGTTGCCGGGTTCATCCAGCCAATAGCGGTAGCCCAGCATCGCGCGGTCGATCCGGCCGCGCAGCGCCTCGGGAAGATGGTCGCCATAGCGCATCCGCGACCAGATCAGCGGCACCAGCGCGAAATCGGCGCAGTCCCAGCAATCCTCGATCATCGGCAGGGTCTGCTCGATCATCGCCGTGGTCGTCGCATCGACCAGCCCCAGCGACAGCCGCGCCAGCGCCGCCACCGTGTCGGGTTCCGCCCGGGTGGCCACCCAGGTCAGGGCCTCGTCAAGCCGCGCGGGCAAGTCGGCCGGCGCCGCGCCCTGTGCCGCGAGGTCGCAGACCTCGACCCCGAAGACCCGGCTTGCCGAGAATCCGCCGGCCGTGAAGGTCATCACGAAATGCCGGAAGTCGCCCGGCAGGTCGGCCACATCGGCAAGATCGAGTCGCCCGGCCCCGGCCGGCAGGGGGCGGGACAGGCGCGACGGGTGATGCGACATGAAATCGCCCTCGACCCGGACATCGACGGCAACATCCGCCGCGATCGGATGCGGCAGGTTCAGCGCGACCATGCCCGAGGTATAGGCCGGCCGGTCGAAATGAGCGGCCTCCAGAGCGGACTCGATCTCGCGGGCGAGCCGGGTGTCGCAGGGCACCGGGATACCCGCCTCGGCCGCGGGGCCGGACAGCCAGTCGATCTGGACGAAGTAGCGCGCATCGCGTTCGGCCAGGTCGTCGAAGAACACCGAAACCCTGTTGTCGCCCGCTTCCAGCGCGATGTCGAACTCCCGCGCGGAGTCCGCGTTGCGCCGGTAGGGGGCCATCCAGCCAGCCTCCTGCCCGTTCACCGACAGGACCGCGCCGCCGCAGGTGCGCAACCGGAGCCGGGCCGGACCGGCCGTAGCGCTGCGGATGACGCATTCGGCCCAGGTCGCGACCACCGTCGGCCGGAACCAGAAGCCCGACAGGTCCAGCCGGGGCGAGCCGAAGGGCAACCAGTTGCGCGTCGCCTCGAACCCGCCCGCCACCTGCGGGCGCCTGCCGCGCCGGTCGGCGGCGAACTGAGTCCGGCAGGGGTATTCGTGGGGAATGAAGTTCTTGTCCTTGGTCAGGAAGAAGAACGGATCCATCTCGCCCTGCATGGGCAGGTCGGGCAGGTCGAAGCGTTCCTCTGCCGTGGCGCCGAGCCGCCAGTATCCCAGCGGGGTCTCGGGGGTCAGGGGATGCGACAGGAAGTCGGGCATCATTACCTCAGGTCGGCCACGGCGACCGGATCGAAATCGGTATAGGCCTGGTTCTCGCCGGTCATGCCCCAGACGAAGGCATAGGGCCCGGTGCCCGCCCCCATGTGGATCGACCAGCTGGGCGACAGCACGATATCGCCATCTGCCACCACCAGATGCCGGGTCGCCTGCGGCTGGCCCATGAAATGCATCACGCGGTCGTCCGGCGACAGGTCGAAGTAGCAGTAGGCCTCCATCCGGCGCAGGTGGAGATGCGGTGGCATGGTGTTCCAGATGCTGCCGGGGGCAGGGTCGGTGATGCCCATCAGCAAGAGACAGGAAGGCGCTACCTCGGGGTGGATGTACATCGCCAGGCTGCGGGCATTCGCGCGCGCGGCCTCGCCCAGGGTGATGCGCTTTGCCTCGGCGGCACGGATCTGCCGGTGCGGATGGTTGGCCCCGGCGGGCACCGAATTGAGGTAGAACCGCGCCGGGTGGCCGGGATCGTCGCTCTCCATCGCCACCGACCGGGCGCCGCGGCCGACATAGAGCAGGTCACGGTTCGCCATGGCAAAGCGCTGCCCGTCCACGGTGATCGCGCCCGGCCCGCCCAGATTGGCGATGCCGCCTTCGCGGGCCGAGAAGAAATGGTCTGTCCCCAGCTCCGCCCCGTCGCCGATGGTCAGCGCCGCCCCGGCGGGGACCGCGCCGCCCACGATCATGCGGTCGACATGGGTATAGGTCAGGCGCAGCCGCCCGGGAGAAAAGGCGCCCTCGACCATCCAGTCGGCGCGCAGCCGGGCAGTGCTGGCGCATTCCACATCGCGCGGGTCGGCGCCATGTCGGACATCCATCGTCATGCCGCGGTCCTTTCGCGGGTCAGCGCGCCCTGCGCCTCGATCAGGCAGAGCATGGCCAGCGCCTGGCCGTAGCCGGTGGGTTGCAGCGGAATGTCCCGGTAGAACTGCAGGTCGTGCCCCATGCGGGTGCCATAGCTGACGTTCTGCACCACGCCTGCGGCGTCGATGTTGTCCAGCACGAAACCCACGGCACGCCAGCCGGCATCGGCCCAGCGGGCGCTGTCCTGCGGGCCGACGATCCCCTGCCGCGCGGCCTTCAGGAGGCCATAGGCGAACCCGGCCGTTGCGCTTGTTTCCTCATAGCTCGGCGGATCGTCTAGAAGCGTGCGCCAGGCGCCCGATGCGGTCTGGAGGGGCAGCAACGCCTCGATCTGCGCTGTCAGAACGCCTTCGAAGTAGGCGCGCACCGATCCGGGCAGGGCGACGGATTCGAACAGATCGACCAGACATGCCGTGACCCAGCAGTTGCCGCGCGCCCAGCGGGCGCGGGCAAAGTTGTGACGGCCGCGGAACGTCCAGCCGTGGAACCACAGCCCGGTCTCGGGGTCCGACAGATAGCGGGTATGGACGAGGAACTGGCGGATCGCCTCGTCCAGCAGGTCCTGCCGGCCGCTGTCCTGCCCATAGCGCGCCAGGAACAGGCCCGCCATGAACAGCGTGTCGTCCCACAATTCGCCCGGGTTGACCCTGTCGGAAACGTCATGCTGCAAACCGCCTTCGGGCGTGCGCGGGGCCTGCGTCATCAGCCGGTCGGCCCAGTCCTCCAGCACCGGCTGCCAGCGCGGGTCGCGCGTCTGCCCCCAATGCGCGGCCAGCGCCATCATGGGCGCCGTGGTGTTGATGTTCAGGAGTGGCAGCCCCTCGGCCAGGCGGCGCGCGAACCAGCCGTCCAGCAGCGCGCGCCGTTCGGGTGTAGGGCAGCGACGGTTCATCTGCACCAGCCCGTAAAGCCCCACACCCTGAGGCCATTCCCAGCTTTCGAAGCCGATGTAGTCGCCGGGCGTCCCGTCCAGGTTCGGCTCGTCGAACTGTCCGTCGTGACGCAGGCCGGTCAAGCCGCGCACAAGCATGTCCAGCTTGGCATCAATGTCCTGCCAGTCAGGTCGCACCGATCCCCCCACGGCATCACCATCCCGAGTCGCAGGGTGCATCTGACAAAATGTTTGCGCAATGCGTAAATTATTTGCATGATCCGGCATGGCAGGCGGGGTCCGCATCGGATGAAGGCAGCGACGGCACCCAAGCGTGGAAAGACCTCGCTGCGCCCGCGGCTCGAGGATCTGGCGGCGGCCTGCGGCGTGTCGGTGGCCACCGTCTCGCGCGCCCTGTCGGGCGGCAAGGGTGTGCGCCCCGACCTCGCCGAACGCATCCACCAGCTGGCGCGCGACACGCATTACGCGCTGCCGTCGGGCCTGGCCGGGCGGCGCATCTTCGTGCTGGCCAGCGCCGCGGCGATGGAGGACATCTCGCGCAGCCAGTTCACCCGCGAGGTGATGCAGGGGCTGGAAGAACGCGGAACCCTGCTGCGCGCCAGCGTCGAGAGCCGCGCGATCCCCACGTCCGACCCCGAGCGCCGCGCGCTGATCGAGGCAGCACGCGACCCGTCGGTCGCGGGGCTGCTGCTTCTGACGGTGGATGACGAGGAACTGCTGACGGTGGCGAGGGGGTTGGACAAGCCGGTCGTCCTGATCAACGGCGACGATCCCATGATGCGGCTTTCGTCGGTCGCGCCATCGAACCGGGCGGCGGCGGCGCTGGCGACCGACCATCTGGTGCGGCTGGGGCACCGGCGCATCCTGTTCCTGATGCGCCGCGGCCGGCGCACCATCGAGCGGCGGCTGGAAGGCTGGCGCGACCGGCTGTGGCCCGGACGGCCGCACGATCCCGACCTGGTGGTCGAGGAAGCCGACTGGCTGCCCGACCTGGCGGCGCAGGCCATCGAGGCCCGGATTGGGGCCCGCGGTGGCTGCGATTTCACCGCGGTCCTGGCGGCCGGTGACAGCCTGGCCGTCGGGGCGATGCAGGCGCTGGCGCGTGCCGGCGTTGCGGTGCCGGGACAGGTGTCGGTGATGGGGATGGACGGCCTGCCGCAGGGCGCCTTCTTCACCCCTGCGCTGTCGGCCGTGGCCATGCCGATGCGCGAGATCGGGGCGGCGGCGGTGGACCTGTTGCGTGACCTCGGCACAGGGCCGGAACTGCCGGCGCGGCGGATCGAACTGGCCTGCACGCTTCTGCTGCGCGCCTCCTGCGGGCCTGCGCCATGCGCGCCATGACGCCCGACGACCTGCGGATCGCCCTGCGCCGCTGCTTCGTGGTCGATGCGGAGGCGATCGTGCTGACCGGCGACGAGCCCCTGGACCTTCCCGGCATGGCGCTGCGCCGACTGGCGTTCCGGTTTCGTGACGGCCAGATCACGCGCGCCTTCCTCAGCGTGCCGTCCACGCCTCCGCCCTGGCCCGTCGTGCTGGTGTTGCATGCCCATGGCGCGCGCTACGACATCGGCGCGTCGGAACTGGTCGATGGCCGCCCGGCGGCCGCCGGGCCGCTGGCGCCGGACCTCGCGGCCCTCGGGCTGGCGGCCTTGTGCTGCGACCTGCCCTGTTTCGGCAGCCGCAGCGCGCAGTCGGAAAGCGCGTTGTCCAAGGCCCTGCTGTGGGAAGGGCGGACGCTGGCCGGGCGGATGCTGTCGGAGTCGGTCGCAGCGCTGGACTGGCTGACGGGGCAGCCCGAGTTCAAGCCCGGCCGCATCGGGCTCTACGGCCTGTCGATGGGGGCAACGCTGGGCTATTGGCTCGCGGCGATCGACACCCGCATTGCGGCGCTGGCGCAATTGTGCTGCCTGGCCGATTTCCGCGCCCTGATCGCTTCCGGCGCGCATGACCTGCACGGCCCTTACCTGACGGTTCCGGGCCTTTTGCCGCTGGCCGGCAACGGCCGGATTGCGGGGCTGGTCGCTCCGCGGCCGCAGTTCGTGGGTCTGGGCGACCTCGACC
This sequence comes from Paracoccaceae bacterium, assembly GCA_035324325.1. Classification (GTDB taxonomy): domain Bacteria; phylum Pseudomonadota; class Alphaproteobacteria; order Rhodobacterales; family Rhodobacteraceae; genus DAOLBY01. The sequence goes on from DAOLBY010000006.1 coordinate 28,126, forward strand.
CGCTGACCCCGCCCTTCGCCGCCGACCCGGCGCTGGATCAGTTGCGCGCCGCCTATGCGCGGTCAGGCGGCCTGCTGCGGCTGCACCGGACCCCCGACGAGGGCCACCGCGAGACGCCGGCGATGCGCGCCGCGGTCCTGCGTTTCCTGGCCGATGCTCTGGCGCCGGAGCTCAGCCCGCAAAGCCCGCCTGCGGGTGGTCCAGCGCCGTCATGATGCCGCGCAGTTCGGCCAGCCCGCGCAGCCGCCCGATGGCCGGATAGCCCGGCTGGCCCTTCCGCCCGAGATCATCGAGGATGTCCTGCCCGTGGTCGGGACGGAAGGGAATGGACCAGTCGCCGCGCCCGACGGCCTTGCGGCGGCGCTCTTCGGCCAGCACGGCGGCGATCATGGCGACCATGTCGGTGCCGCCTTCGAGGTGCATCGCCTCGTAGAAGGAATTGCGCGTGTCGCCGCCCTCCAGCGTGACGTTGCGCAGGTGCAGGAAATGCACCCGGTGGCCCCAGCGGCGCATCATTCCCACCGGGTCGTTGTCGGGCCGTGCACCGAGGCTGCCGGTGCAGAGCGTGATGCCGTTGGCGGGCAGGTCCACCGCCCGCATGACCTGCGCATAGTCGTCCTCGGTCGACATGATGCGCGGCAGACCCAGAAGGGGAAAGGGCGGATCGTCCGGGTGGCAGCAAAGGCGCATCCCCAGAGCCTCGGCCCTCGGCACGACCTCGGACAGGAAGTCGATCAGGTTGGCGCGCAGCCGCCCTGCCGGTATCCCGTCGTATTCGGCGAGGTGGCGGCGCACCTCGGCCAACGTGAAGTGTTCCGCAGCACCCGGCAGGCCGAAGACCACGTTCGCCGCCAGCCTGTCGCGCTGTGCAGGGGTCATGGCGGCATGGCGTTCGGCGGCAGCTTCTGCCAGCGCCGCGGGATAGTCCGGCGCGGCATCGCGGCGTTGCAGGATATGGATGTCGAAGGCCGCGAAATCGGTCAGGTCAAAGCGCATGCAGGTCGCACCGCTGGGGCGGCGCCACGCGAGGTCGGTCCGCGTCCAGTCGAGGATCGGCATGAAGTTGTAGCAGATCACCGCGATCCCGGCGCGGTGCAGGTTCTCCATGCTGGCGATCCAGTTGGCGACATGCTCGCGCCAGTCGCCCTTCTGCTTCTTGATATCCTCCGAAACCGGCAGGCTTTCGACCACTTCCCAGGCCAGACCCGAGGGCGTGCCGTCCTTCATCATGCCGATCTCGGTCCGTCGGCGCGCGATCTCGGCATCGGACCAGACGGCGCCCGTGGGCACATGATGCAGGGCCGAGACGACGCCCTGCACCCCGGCCTGAAGCATGTCGTCGATGCTCACCAGATCCTTCGGTCCGAACCAGCGCCAGGTCTGCTTCATCAGGATGTCTCCGCCGCGGCCAGGAGATCGAGCACCGCCAACCGGCTGCCTCGGATCAGCAGTGCGGCCCGGGCCTCGCGCAGGGTGGCTTCCAGCCGTGCGGCCAGCCTGTCGGTAAATACCGCGCCCAGGCCCAGCAGCGCCGCCACCGGATCCGGGGCAATGGTCGCCGCGCGCAGGGCGTCGGCCATGGGGTCGCGCACGTCGATCGGTTGTCCCGCAAGATCCTGCCCGCGCACATAGACCGTCCAGCCCGCGACGGCGAGCAGCAGCCCGGGACAGGTCCGCCCGGCCGCAAGGTTGTCGCCGATGGTGCCGAGGATGCGCTGCGGCAGTTTCTGGCTGCCGTCCATGGCGATCTGCCAGGTCCGGTGCCGGATGGCCGGGTTGGCGTAACGGTCGAACAGCTGCGCGGCATAGGCCTGCAGATCCACGCCGGGGGGCGGTTCGATCGTGGGGATGATCTCGTTGGTCCACAGCCTTCGGACGAAGGCGGCGAAGGCCGGGTCCGCCACCGTCCCGGCAATCGTCTCGTGCCCCGCAAGGTAGCCCAGATACGCCAGCGCCGAATGCGTGCCGTTCAGCATCCGCAGCTTCATGTGCTCGAAGGGCGTCACGTCGCGCACCAGCTGCACAGCCGCAGCGCCAAGGTCGGGGCGGGCGCCGCCGACGAAGTCGTCCTCGACCACCCATTGCCGGAAGGGCTCGTGCAGCACCGGCGCGGCATCGTGGCGGCCGGTGAGGGCGGCGACGCGGTCGATATCCTCGGGCTTGGTGGCGGGCACGATGCGGTCCACCATGGTGCAGGGGAACCGCCCCTGTTCCGCGATCCAGTCGGCCAGCGCCGGATCGAGCCGCTGCGCCAGGTCCAGCACGACCGCACGCACCAGCCTGCCGTTTTCGGGCAGGTTGTCGCAGCACAGGACGGTGAAGGGGGCGATCCCTGCCGCCCGCCGCAGCGCCAGCGCTTTCACCAGGAAACCGGGGGCTGAGCGGGGCAGGGGGTTGGCCAGATCGTGCAGGATGTCGGGATGGCCGGGGTTCAGCCGGCCGGTCGCGGGTTCGTGGCAATATCCCTTCTCGGTCACGGTCAAGGACACGATCCGCACGCCCGGTTCGGCCATGGCCGCCAGCACCACCCGTGGGTCGTCGCGCGCGACCAGCACGCCCTGCACCGACTGGACATGCGTGACGGCTTCGCCGTCCGGCGCCAGTTCCACCGCGAGATAGGTGCTGCCCTGCGGTGCCAGCCGGTCGCGCATTTCGCGCGACTGCAGCGATACGCCGAGGATGCCCCAGTCGCCGCCCGAGGTCGCCATTGCCTCGGCCACATAGATCGCGCCATGGGCCCGGAAGAAGGCACCGAGCCCCAGGTGGACGATGCCGACCGGCGCCGGGGCCTGTGTCCGGGTCAGGCGCTCAGCGGGCAAGCCAGCCCCCGTCCACGTTCAGGGTCGCGCCGTGGATGTAGGCGGCGGCGGGCGAGGCGAGGAACACGGCCGCCTGGCCGATGTCCTCCGGCCGGCCCCAGCGGCCCGCCGGGATGCGGTCGAGGATGGCCTTCGACCGATCCGGATCGGCGCGCAGGGCCTGAGTGTTGTTGGTCTCGATGTAGCCCGGGGCGATCGCGTTCACGTTGATCCCCTTTGCCGCCCATTCGTTGGCCAGCAGCTTGGTGATCCCCGTCACGCCGTGTTTCGACGCGGTGTAGGAGGGAACGCGGATGCCGCCCTGGAAGGACAGGAGCGAGGCGATGTTGACGATCCGCCCGCCGCGCCCGGCCGCAAAAGCAGCCCGGGCGAAGGCCTGGGCGGTAAAGAATACGGCCTTCAGGTTCACATCCATCACCGCGTCCCAGTCGGCCTCGGAGAAGTCCAACGCATCGGCACGGCGGATGATGCCGGCATTGTTCACCAGGATGTCGACGCGCCGCGCCGCGAAGATGTCGCGCGCCGCCAGCGGGTCGGACAGTTCCAGCTCCAGCGCTTCACCCCCGGCCAGGGCGACGGTTTCGCTGCAATCCGACCGGCCCGCCGCGATCACATGTGCCCCGGCCTGCGACATGGCCACCGCGATGGCCTGCCCGATGCCGGTATTGGCACCGGTGACCAGCGCGATGTCGCCCGCCAGCGAGAAGGCGGTCATCTCAGATCCTCCATCGCCACCCTCTCGACATCGGAATAGTCCACGTTGTCGCCAGCCATGGCCCAGACGAAGCTGTAGCTTGCCGTGCCCGCGCCGCAATGGATCGACCAGGGCGGCGAGATCACCGCCTCCTCGTTTGCCACGACCAGGTGGCGTGTCTCGGACGGTTCGCCCATCAGGTGGACCACCCGCTGCCCGGCGGGCAGGTCGAAGTAGAAATAGGCCTCCATGCGCCGGTCGTGGACATGGGCGGGCATGGTATTCCAGACCGATCCGCCGTGGAACTGCGTGTAGCCCAGCACCAGCTGACAGGACGGCATGACCTCGGGGTCGATGAATTTCATGATGGTGCGGTGGTTTGCCGTCTCCGGTGCGCCCAGCGTGATCTTGACCGCCTCGGCCAGCCGCACGCGGCGCGCGGGATGCGCGGCATGGGCGGGGCAGGAGGTGAGGTAGAACCGCCCCGCGCCCGAGAACGTCACCGGGCCCGACCCCATCGGCAGATACAGCACGTCGCCCTTTTCCAGCACCCAGGCCTGCCCACCGGCGGCGACCGTGCCGATGTCGCCCACGTTCACCACGCCCATCTCGCGCCGGTCGAGGATGCTGGCGGTTCCGCATTCCTTGACGTGGTCGAGCACAAGCGCCGCGCCGGCAGGTACCGCTCCACCGATGATCATCCGATCGTAATGCGTGTAGACCAGCCGCACCTCGCCCTGCGCGAAGAGCCCCGCGCCCAGGAAGGCCGCACGCAGCGCCGCGGTGTCCATCCCCTTCGCCTCGGCAGGCGACACGGCCGCCCGGGTTTCCAGCTGCAGCATCATCGGTTCCCTTCAGAGAAAATCGTCGCGACGGGGGGTGAAACTGTCGACCAGCAGCCCCGGCTCCAGACAGACACAGCCATGCACCATGCCGGAAGGCACGACGAAGGCATCGCCGGGGCCGACCTCGAAGCTGTCGCCCGCAACGGTGAAGCGGAACCGCCCGGCGGCGCAATAGGTCGACTGCACATGCGGATGGCTGTGCAGCGCGCCCTCGGCGCCTTCGGCCGCAAAACGGAAGGCGACCACCATCAGATCCGGGCTGTCGGCCAGCACCTGCCGCGTGCTGTCGGGGCCGGTGGAGACGATGGGAAAGCCGGTCATCGGAACACCCCCGGCAGCCACAGGGAAAGGGCGGGAATGTAGGTCACGAGCATCAGCGTCGCGAAGGCGGCGCCATAGAACGGCCAGATCGTCCGCACGGCTTCCCACACCGGGATCTTTCCGACGGCGCAGCCCACGAACAGCACCGCCCCCACCGGCGGCGTGCAGAGCCCGATGCCGAGGTTCAGGACCAGGATCACCCCGAAGTGCACCGGATCGATGCCGAAGGCCACCGCCACGGGCAGGAAGATCGGCGTCGTGATCACGATCAGCGGCGACATGTCCATGAAGGTGCCGAGGACCAGGAGGATCAGGTTGATCAGCAAAAGGATCAGGATCGGGTTGTCGGTCAGTCCCTGCATCGCCGCGACCATGGCCGCCGGTACCCGCAGGAAGGCCAGAAGCCAGCCGAAGGCCGCCGCGCAGCCGATCACCAGAAGCACCATCGCGGTGGTCCGCACCGCGGCCTGCACGGCGCCGCTGAACTCGGCCCATCCCATGGTGCGGTACGCGAGCGTGGTGACGAGGATGGCATAGACCGCCGCGATGCAGGAGGATTCGCTGGCCGTGAACACGCCCGACCTCACCCCCCCGAAGATGATCAGGATCAGCAGAAGACCCGGGAATGCGTTGATCAGAAGTCGCCCCAGCATGGCGAAGCCGGGGAAGGCCTCGGTCGGATAGCCGCGCTTGCTGGCCACGAACCAGGCCGCGACCATCAGCGACAGCGCCAGCACCAGCCCCGGCAGGATGCCCGCGGTGAACAGGTCGGCAATCGACAGCCGGCCGCCAGCCGAGATCGAATAGATGATCATGTTGTGCGACGGCGGGATCAAGAGCGCGATGATCGACGAGACGACGGTGATGTTCACCCCGTAGTCCACGCCATAGCCGCGCCGCTTCATCTCGGGGATGGTCAGCCCGCCGATGGCCGAGGCGTCGGCCGCCGCCGACCCCGAGATGCCGCCGAACAGCACGGAGGAAGCGATGTTCACCTGGCCCAGCCCGCCCCGGACATGGCCGATGGCGGCGCTTGCCACCGCGATCAGGCGCCGCGCGATGTCGCCGCGCACCATGATCTCGCCGGCGAAGATGAAGAAGGGAATGGCCATCAGCGCAAAGACCGAGACGCCCGAGTTCAGCCGCTGGAACACCACCACCGGCGGCAGGCCGAGGTAGAGAACGGTCGCAAAGCTGGACACACCCAGGCAGAAGGCGACCGGCGTGCCGATGGCCAGCAGGAAGACGAAGCTGCCGAACAGGACCCAGAGTTCCATCACACGGCCTCGCCGCCCTGGTCGCCGAAGCGGGCTGTCGGCAGCCCCGCCGCCCGCCGCGCCAGCCGTTCCAGCGAGAACAGCACCATCAGCACCCCGCCCATGACCAGCGGCGCGAAGTCGAAGGCGCCCGAGACGCCAAGCGAGGGCAGCTTGCGCCCGGCATTCGCCGCCGCAAGCTGCCAGCCGTACCAGACCATGCCGCAGCCGAAGGCCACCACCACGGCATCCGAGACCGAGAACAGCACGAGTTTCGCCCGCCGCGGCAGGACATAGAGCAGCACGTCGAAGGACAGGTGATACCCTTCGCGGATGCCCACGGCGGCGCCGAGGAAGATGAACCATCCCATCAGGATGACCGCACCCGGTTCCGACCACATCAGCGAGGAGTTCAGCACATAGCGCCAGAACACCTGCGCCGCGACGAAGACGGTCATCAGCACGAGTCCCGCCCCCGCCAGCCACAGCGCGGCCTTCGCCACCCGGTCCATCGCCGCGGCCACCCGCAGCATCAGCGCCTGCATGCCCTGTCCCCCCGGGCGGCCCGCAGCACGCCCGCCCCGTCGTGTTCCTGTGGGTTCGGCGGGACCGGAGGCGATGCCCCGGCCCCGACGCGCGTCCGGTTACTCGGTCGCCTGGATGCGCTCGACCAGCGACTTGAGCGCCGGCGTGTTGGCGTGCTTCTGGTAGACCGGCACCATCGCCTCGATGAAGGGCGTCTTGTCGATGTTGTCGATCACCTGCGCGCCGGCGGCGCGGACCTTCTCTTCCGACACCTTCTCGCGCGCGGCCCAGAGCTCGCGGTTGACGCCGATCGAGTCCTTGGCGGCCTGGCGGACGATGGCCTGATCCTCGGCGCTCAGCTTGTCCCAGCTGACCTTGGACATCACCAGCACCTCGGGCACGATCAGGTGCTGGTTCAATGTGTAGTAGCCCGCGACCTCGAAGTGCCCGGTCGATTCATAGGACGGCCAGTTGTTCTCGGCCCCGTCGATCACGCCGGTCTGGATGGCGGAATAGACCTCTCCGAAGGGCATAGGCGTGGCATTCGCGCCAAGTGCCGTCATCATGTCGACGAAGACATCCGACTGCATGACGCGGATCTTCATGCCGGCCAGATCCTCGATCGAGGTGATGGGTTTCGAGCGGTTGTAGAAGCTGCGGCTGCCGCCGTCGTAGTAGGCCAGCCCGACAAAGCCGTGCGGTTCGAAGGCCGCCAGGATCTCGTCGCCGATGGGGCCGTCCATCACGCGGTGCATGTGGTCGGTGCCGCGGAAGATGAAGGGCAGCGAGACGACCTTGGTTTCCTCGATCAGGTTGTTGAAGGGCCCCATCGAGACGCGGTTGAAGTCGATCACGCCGAACTGGGTCTGTTCGATCGTGTCCTTCTCCTCGCCCAGTTGGGCCGAATGGAACACCTCGACGCAGAGCCGCCCGCCCGAGCGTTCCTGCATCAGGGCGCCCATGTGCTCGACGGCGGCGACCGTCGGGTAGCCCTCGGGGTGGGTGTCGGACGACTTGAAGGTGATCTCGCAGGCCAGCGCCGCGCCCGACAGCGCGACCGAGGCCAGAAGTGCGGCGGTCATGGTCTTGAACATTGTGGGTCTCCTCCCGTTGGTCCTGTCACAGTCTGTAGGCCGCCCGCGCCAGCCCGCAGGCCAGTTCGGGCGCAAGCGCATGGGCCTCGTCCTCGTCCAGCCGCCCGGTCACGACCAGACCGGCGAGGAAGGCACAGTCGACCCGCCGCGCGACATCGTGGCGCGCGGGGATCGACAGGTAGGCGCGGGTGTCGTCGTTGAAGCCGACAGTGTTGTAGAACCCGGCCGTCTCGGTCGTCATCTCGCGAAACCGGCGCATCCCTTCGGGGCTGTCGTGGAACCACCAGGCCGGTCCCAGCCGCAGCGCGGGATAGACCCCGGCAAGCGGCGCCAGTTCGCGGGCATAGGCGCTTTCGTCCAGCGTGAAGACGATCACCGTCAGGTCCGGGCGCATCCCCACGGCATCGAGCATGGGCTTCAGCGCGCGGACGTAATCGGTGCGCATGGGGATGTCGAAGCCCTTGTCGCGGCCGAACATGTTCAGCACGGGTCCGGAATGGTTGCGGAAGCTGCCGGGGTGGACCTGCATCACCAGCCCGTCGTCCAGGCTGATCCTCGCCATTTCGGTCAGCATCTGGCCGCGAAACGCGTCGGCCTCGTCCGGCGTGCAGGTGCCGCGCAGGGCCTTCGCGAACAGGGACGCGGCTTCGGTCTCGGACAGGTTCTCGGTCCGCGCGCTGGCGTGGCCGTGGTCGGTCGAGGTGCAGCCGAGGCCCTTGAAGAAGGCCCGTCGCGCGCGGTGTGCCTCCAGATAGCCGGCCCAGGTCAGCGTGTCGCAGCCGGTGATCTCGCCCAGCCGCGCGACGTTGGCGGCAAAGCCCGCGAAGTCCGGGTCGACCGTGGCGTCGGGGCGATAGGCGGGCACGACCCGGCCCCGCCAGCCCGACGATCGGATCATCGCGTGCCAGCGCAGGTCGTCGAGTGCGCTGTCAGTGGTCGAGATCACCTCGATGTTGAACCGCTCGTAGAGCGCCCGGGGCCGGAACTCGGGCCGTGCCAGGCAATCGGAGATGCGGTCGTAGATGCGGTCCGCGCTGGCGGCATCCAGCCTGTCCTCGATGCCGAAGACGGTCTGGAAGGCATGGTCCAGCCACAGCCGCGACGGCGTGCCGCGGAACAGGTGGAAGTTCTGTGCGAACAGCCGCCAGATCCGGCGGCCGTCGGTCTGCGTCGGGCCGCCATCGGCCCGCGGAACGCCGAGGTCGGCCAGCCCGACGCCCTGCGAACAGAGCATGCGGAAGACATAGTGATCGGGCGTGACGAGCAGCTGCGCAGGATCGGGAAACGGGGCGTCCTCGGCATACCAGCGCGGATCGGTATGGCCGTGTGGGCTGACTATGGGCAGTCCGGCAACCGCGTCATACAGCGCGCGCGCCAGTCCGCGCGTCACCGGATCGGGCGGGAACAGCCGATTTTCGTCCAGCCGTGGCACGCGCCAGAACCCCCTCTCTCTCCAGAGTGATAAACTAATATTCTAGAATAATACAGTTGTCAACAGGCCGCCAGGGGGCTATCCTTGCGCGGAACATGACAGGGGCGAAGGGGTGGCCTTGACCGACAACACCGCAGTGAGGCTGTCGCCGCTCGACCTGGTCGGGCGGCCTTCGGCGGCAGATCAGGTCTTTGCGGAACTGCGTCATGCCATCCTCTCGTTGCAGATCGTTCCGGGTGCGAAACTGTCCGAGGTGGAGGTGGCGGCGCAGATGGGTGTATCCCGCCAGCCGGTGCGCGACGCCTTCTACCGTCTCGCCAAGCTGGGCCTGCTTTCGATCCGTCCGCAACGCGCCACCACCGTCACCCTGATCTCGCGTGAGGCCGTGATGCGCGCGCGCTTCCTGCGCACCGCGCTCGAGGTCGAGACGATCCGCACCGCGGCCGATCGCCTGTCCGAGACCGACATCGACGCATTGCGCGGCATGATCGACCAGCAGTTCCGCGCCATGCAGGCTGACGACCGCCTCGCCTTCCACGCGCTGGACGACGCCTTCCACCATGAGATCTGCACCCGCGCCGGTGTCGGCTTTGCCTGGGATCTGATCCACGAGATGAAGGCCCACATGGACCGTGTCCGCATGCTGTCGCTCGCCTTCGCCTCCCGGCAGGCATGGGAGGATCACGTCGCCATCCTCGACGCCGTCGAGCGCCGCGACCGGGTCGCCGCGGCCGACAGGATGCGGCAGCACCTGTCGCGGATCTCGGACATCTACGACCGGATCCGCGTCGACCAGAGCGACTGGTTTGCCCACGAGGACTGAGGGATGCGCATCCTCTGCATCGGCGAGTGCATGGTCGAACTGGCCCCGCTGGCCGATGCGGGCACCTTCCGCCTGGGCTATGCCGGCGACACGTTCAACACCGCCTGGTACCTGCGCCGCTGCGCCCCCGCAGGCTGGCAGGTGGACTACCTGACCGCCGTGGGGCAGGACGCGGTGTCGGACCGGATGGTGGCATGCTTCGCCACGGCCGGCATCGGGACGGCGCATGTGCTGCGTCTGCCTGGCCGCACCGTGGGCCTGTATCTGATCGAACTGGTCGCAGGCGAGCGCAGCTTTTCCTACTGGCGCGGCCAGAGCGCGGCGCGCTGCCTCGCCGACGACCCCGGACATCTGGCCAGGGCACTGGCCGGGGCGGATCTGGCCTATCTGTCCGGCATCACGCTGGCGATCCTGTCCGATGATGCCCGGGCTCGGCTGACCGTGGCGCTCGACGCATTCCGCCGCGCGGGGGGGCGCGTCGCGTTCGATCCGAACCTGCGTCCGAGGCTCTGGCCTTCGACGCAGTCGATGCGTGAGGCCGTGATGCAGGCGGCATCGGCCTGCGACATCGCGCTGCCGTCGCACGACGACGAGGCCGCACACTTCGGGGATGCCGACCCGATGGCCACCCTGCGCCGCTATGCCGGGGCCGGGGCGATCGAGGTCGTGGTCAAGAACGGCGCGGGCGGGATGCCGGCGCAACTGGAGGGCCAGGTCTGGCACTTCACCCCCCCGAGCGTGGCCGAGGTGGTCGACACCACGGCAGCGGGCGACAGTTTCAACGCCGCCTTTCTGGCCGCCCGTCTGGGTGGGAGCCCGCCGCTGGAGGCCCTTGCGCGGGGGGCCGGGCTGGCCGGCCGGGTGATCGGCGCGCGCGGCGCGCTGGTCGCGGTCTGACCCTACATCACCGCGCCGACCTGCCAGGGCACGAACTCGAAATCGCCCAGGCCCTGTGCCTCGGACTTGGTGGCCTCTCCCGACGCGACGCGCAACCAAGAACGGTAGATCTCTCGACCGATCTCCTGCACGCTGGCGCCCTCCGTGAGGATGCGCCCGGCGTCGATGTCCATGTCGTCGGGCATGGATCGGGCAAGCGCGGAGTTGGTGGCAACCTTGACCGTCGGTGCCGGCTTCGACCCGAAGGCCGAACCGCGTCCGGTGGTGAAGGTGACGAGGTTGCAGCCCGACGCGATCTGTCCCGTCACCGACACCGGGTCGTAGCCGGGACTGTCCATGAACACGAAGCCGCGCGCCCGGATCGGTTCGGCGTAGCGGTAGACCTCGACCAGGGGCGAGGTCCCGCCCTTGGCCGCCGCGCCCAGCGACTTCTCCAGGATCGTCGTCAGGCCGCCCTTCTTGTTCCCGGGGCTAGGGTTGTTGTCCATGGTGCCGCCATTGCGGGCGGTGTAGTCCTCCCACCACCGGATCAGCGACAGCAGCCGCTGGCCCACCTCCGGTGTCACCGCGCGCGCGGTCAGCAGGTGCTCGGCACCATAGATCTCGGGCGTCTCGGCCAGGACGCCGGTTCCGCCTTGCGCAACCAGAAGGTCGCAGGCATGGCCGAGCGCGGGGTTCGCCGTGATGCCCGACATTCCGTCCGACCCGCCGCATTGCAGCGCCACCATCAGCTCGGAAGCCGGGCAGGGTTCGCGCCGGGCGGCATCGACGAGGGGCAGCATCTCCTCGACCCTGCGGATCCCGGCCGCCACGGTCCGGGCGAGCCCCCCCATGTCCTGGATGTTCATGGTCTGGAACAGGGGCCCCGGCGTCAGGCCGTGCGCCTCGATCAGCCAGTCGATCTGCATCATCTCGCAGCCGAGGCCGGCCAACAGGACGCCACCCACATTGGGATTGCGCGCATAGCCCCAGAGCACGCGCTGGAGGATCTCGAACCCCGTGCCGTCGCCGCCGATGCCGCAGCCCGTTCCGTGGACGAAGGCCGCAACGCCATCGACGTTGGGATAGGCCGCCAGACGTTCGGGCGTGAAATGCTGCGCGATCAGCCGCGCGGCGGTGGCCGAACAGTTCACGCTGGTCAGGACGGCGATGTAGTTGCGCGTGCCCGCCCGGCCCGTCGCCCGGCGGTAGCCCATGAAGTGATCCGGCGCCGACGCCGGCGCCACCGGGTTGAGCTGCGTGGAAAAGGTGTGGCGGGTCTCGACCGGGCGGAATTCGAGGTTGTGGGTGTGGACATGCTGTCCCGGCAGGATGTCGCAGCGCGCGTAGCCGATGACCTGCGCGAACTTCCGCAGCGGCGCCCCCTGCGCGATCGCCTCGGCCGCCACCTTGTGCCCGGCCGAGATCGGTTCTGCCGTGCCGTCCTCCCCCGCCGCAAGACCGCGCCGGGCGACCACGACATTGTCCCGCGGATCGAGTCGAAGAAGAGACGAGGCCATGCCGGGAACTCCGCTTGCCATGCCAGCCGGCGCCATCTGTGGCAGGTTTTGGATGCAGGCGACAGATGCAAGCGCCGTCCTGCGCGGGTGTCCCAGCATCGCTGCGGGTCGCCGCCCCAGCCGTGAAGATCGCCGGGACCGAAACCGCAATCCGTGCTCGCTTCGGGCGCCGGCCCTGCAGGTTCGCCGGTCGGCATCGCCCCAATGCGCCGGCCCGGTGCGTGAAAGTGTTGCACGACCGTCATCCCGCATTTACACCGGTTCAGTACTGGCGGGTGACATGCCGGACCAAGGGAGGATCAAGAATGACCCGATATCTCATGTCTGTGGCGGCGTTCGCGCTGTCCGCGGGGGCCGTTTCGGCGCAGACCCAGATTCAGTGGTGGCACGCCATGGGCGGCGAACTGGGCCAGCGGCTGGAGCAGGTTGCGGCGGATTTCAACGCAAGCCAGTCGGACTACAAGGTCGTGCCGACGTTCAAGGGCACCTACCCGGAAACGCTGACCGCAGGCATCGCCGCGTTCCGAGCGCGCGAGCAGCCGGCGATCATCCAGGTGTTCGAGGTCGGCACCGGCACGATGATGGCGGCCGAAGGCGCGGTCTATCCGGTCTATCAGCTGATGGCCGACCAGGGTGAGCCCTTCGACCCCAACGCCTTCCTGCCCTCGGTCGTGGGCTACTACACCGACACCGCGGGCAACATGCTGTCGATGCCCTTCAACTCCTCGACCCCGATCCTCTACTACAACAAGGACGTGTTCGAGAAGGCGGGGCTGGACCGAAACACCCCGCCCAAGACCTGGGAAGAGGTCGAGGCGTTCAGCCGCCAGATCGTGTCCTCCGGCGCTGCCCCCTGCGGCCTGACCTCGGCCTGGATCAGCTGGGTGCAGACCGAGAACTTCTCGGCCTGGCACAACACCTCGATCGGCACCAACGAGAACGGCTTCGGCGCCATCGACAGCCAGCTCAGCTACAACAACCCGCTGGTCGTGCGCCACTGGGAGAACCTGAAGAAGTGGCAGGACGAAGGGCTGTTCCAGTACGGTGGCCCGGTCGGGGGCAACGATGCGCCGCCCAAGTTCTATGCCCAGGAATGCGCGATCTACATGAACTCGTCGGCCGCGCGTGCTGCGGTGGTCAACAACGCCACCGCCTTCGAGGTGGGCTACGGCATGCTGCCCTATTACTCGGACGTGCAGGGTGCGCCGCAGAACTCGATCATCGGGGGCGCGACGCTCTGGGTGCTTCAGGGCCGTCCGGCGGCGGAATACGCGGGCGTCGCCAAGTTCTTCTCCTTCCTGTCGCGGCCTGACGTCCAGGCGGGCTGGGCGGAACCCACAGGCTACCTGCCGATCACGCAGGCGGCATACGAATACTCGCAGAACAACGGCTTCTACGCAGCCAACCCCGGCGCCGAACTGCCGATCCAGCAGATCACGCTGAACCCGCCGACGGCGAACTCCAAGGGCCTGCGCTTCGGGAATTACGTCCAGATCCGCACGGTGATCGACGAGGAGTTCCAGGCGCTGCTCGGCGGGTCCAAGACCGCGCAGCAGGCGCTGGACGCCGTGGTCGCGCGCGGCAATGCGCTGATCGCGGAATTCGCGGCCGCGAACCAGTGATCGCCTGAAAGACAGGGCAGGGTCCGCGCAAGGTCGCGGGCCCTGTCCATTTTCTCGACGGGATCCCGCAGATGAAGCGCACGCTGTTCCGCAACCAGCTTCTGCCCTGGCTGTTGCTGGCGCCGCAACTTGCGGTCACTACGGTGTTCTTCCTCTGGCCTGCCGGGCAGGCGCTCTATCAGAGCTTCCTGCGGCAGGACGCCTTCGGCTTCCGCACCACCTTTGTCGGTTTCGACAACTTCTCGGCACTCTGGGCCGATCCGCTCTATCTGGCCTCGTTCAAGGTGACGCTGGTGTTCTCGGTGGCGGTCACGGCGCTGTCGATGGGGGTGGCGCTGGTCCTTGCCGTCTCGGTCGACCGGCTCATCAAGGCGGGAACCACCTATACCACGCTGATCGTCTGGCCCTACGCCGTGGCACCGGCCATCGCGGGCATCCTGTGGTGGTTCATGTTCAATCCCACGGTCGGCATCCTGTCCTATGTGATGAAGGGACTCGGCTACAACTGGAACCACCAGCTGAACGCGGGCAACGCGATGACGCTGATCGTGATCGCCGCCGCGTGGAAGCAGGTCAGCTACAACTTCCTGTTCTTCGTGGCCGGGTTGCAATCGATCCCCGCCAGCCTGCGCGAGGCGGCGGCAATCGACGGGGCGGGGCCGGTCAAGCGGTTCTTCACGATCACGCTGCCGCTGCTGGCGCCCACGACGTTCTTCCTGCTGGTCGTGAACATCGTCTATGCGATGTTCGACACCTTCCCGGTGGTCGATGCCACGACGGAAGGCGGGCCTGCGCAGGCGACATCGATTCTGGTCTACAAGGTCTACAACGACGGCTTCATCGGCCTGAACCTCGGTTCCTCTGCCGCGCAGTCGGTGATCCTGATGGGGATCGTGATCTTCCTGACCGTGGTGCAGTTCCGCTTTATTGACCGCAGGGTGAACTACTGATGGTCGAGAACCGCCCCTTCCTGACCTTCCTTGCCCATGTCGTGCTGATCCTGGGCGTGGCGCTGGTGGCGTTTCCGGTCTGGATCGCCATCGTCGCCTCGACGCACCCGCCGTCGCGCTTCATGTCGGGGGTGATCCCGCTCTGGCCCGGGGACAATGCGCTCGACAGCTACCGCACGATGCTCGACGCGGGGCTTTCGACCTCGGGCGCGCCGCCGGTGGCGCTGATGCTTTGGAACAGCCTGGTGATGGCGGTGCTGATCGCGGTGGGCAAGATCGTCATCTCGCTGACCTCGGCCTTCGCCATCGTCTACTTCCGGTTTCCGTTCCGGCAGGCCGCGTTCTGGTGCATCTTCATCACCCTGATGCTGCCGGTCGAGGTGCGCATCCTGCCGACGTTCGCCGTCGTGGCCGACCTCGGCATGCTGAACAGCTATGCCGGGCTGACCGTGCCGCTGATCGCCTCGGCCACCGCCACGTTCCTGTTCCGCCAGGTGTTCCTGACCATTCCGGACGAATTGACCGAGGCGGCGCGGATCGACGGGGCAGGGCCCCTGAAGTTCTTCCGCGACATCCTGATCCCGCTGTCGCGCACCAACATCGCGGCGCTGTTCGTGATCCTGTTCATCTATGGCTGGAACCAGTACCTCTGGCCGCTGCTGATCACCACGGACTCCGGCTACTACACCATCGTCGCGGGCATCAAGCGCATGGCGGAAGAGGCGGAATCGAACCCGCAGTGGAACTTCATCATGGCAACCGCAGTGATGGCGATGCTGCCGCCGGTGCTGGTGGTGCTGGCCATGCAGAGGCTGTTCGTCAAGGGCCTCGTGGAGACGGAGAAGTAGATGGCGGGCATCGCGATCGACCGGGTGTCAAAGATCTATTCCGGGGGCGTGACGGCGGTCCGCGAGGTGTCGGTCGACATTCCGGACGGCAGCTTCGCAGTGCTCGTCGGCCCCTCGGGCTGCGGCAAGTCCACGCTTCTGCGGATGGTCGCGGGGCTGGAGCCCATTTCCAGCGGCGAGGTGCGCATCGGCGACAGGCGGGTGAACGAGCTTGACCCCGCCGACCGCGACATCGCCATGGTGTTCCAGAACTACGCGCTCTACCCGCACATGAGCGTGCGCGATAACCTGAGCTACGGGCTGCGAAACCGCGGCACGCCGAAGGACGAGATCGCGCGGCGGGTACAGGCGACGGCCGAGATCCTGCAGATCGGCGCGCTCCTCGACCGCAAGCCCCGCGCCCTGTCGGGCGGCCAGCGACAGCGCGTGGCGATGGGACGGGCGATCGTGCGCGAACCGGCGGCCTTCCTGTTCGACGAGCCGCTGTCGAACCTCGACGCCAAGCTGCGGGTGCAGATGCGCGCCGAGATCAAGCAGTTGCAGCGGCGGTTGGGCACCACCAGCATCTACGTCACCCACGACCAGCAGGAGGCCATGACCATGGCCGACAAGCTGATCGTGCTGAACGGCGGCGTGATCGAACAGGAGGGACGACCGCTCGACATCTACCGCCGCCCGGCGTCCACCTTCGTCGCGGCCTTCATCGGTTCGCCGCCGATGAATTTGCTCGACGCGCGGATCGAGGGCGGGCGGGCGATGATCGGCGGATCGGTGGTGGCCGAGGGTATCGCGGTGGCTGACCGCGCGGTCACGCTTGGCATCCGGCCCGAGGATCTGGAACCGGCCCATGGCGGGCTGGAGTTCGCCGTCGGGTTTGTCGAGGAAATGGGCGCCGAGCGTCTGGCCCACGGCACCTGCGACGGCCAGGCCGTGATCGTCACCCTGCCCCCGGACCACCCGCTGGGTGACCGGATGCACCTGGCCGCGCCGCGCGACCGGGTGCACCTGTTCGATGCGGGCACCGGCGCGCGCCTCGGGGAGTAGACATCCTGCCGTCCGACCGGGAACACCGGCTGGCAAGGCGGACCGTGCCGCGCAAGTGCGGTCATCCCTCCGCGGCCCCATCGCGCAGCGCCGTCAAGCCGATCCCCGTCGCCTCGAACCCGCCGTCGGCGGCGATGACCTGTCCGGTGACATAGGCTGCGGCATCCGAGCACAGGAACCGGATGACGGCGGCGATCTCTTCCTCGGATCCGTAGCGGTTCAGGGGGATCGCGTCGTGGTAGGCGGCGATGATGGCGGTCGAATGCACGGCCATGGCCAGTTTCGTGCGCACAGGACCGGGGCAGACGCAGTTCGCGCGGATGCCGTGTTCGCCGAGTTCCGCGGCCTGCTGCTTCGTCAGGTGGATGACGGCGGGCTTGGACGTGCCATAGGCTGTGCGAAGGGTCGATGCGCGAAGGCCCGAGATCGAGGCGATGTTGACGATGGCACCGCGTGTCGCCTTCAACGCCGGCAGGCAGGCCTGCGACATCAGGAACGTTCCGTCGAGGTTCACCGCCATGACCCGACGCCAGCGGACGAAGTCGTGGTCTCCGATCGGGCCAAAATCGGCGATGCCGGCATTGTTCACCAGCGCGTCGATGCGGCCGGTTGCTGCAAGCACCTCGGCGACGGCGGCGGCAACCTGGACGGGGTCGGCGATGTCGGCCACAATGTGCATTCCGTCCGTGTCCGCTGCCGCGCGGGACAGTTCGTCCGCGTCGATGTCGAGCATCGCGACCTGCCAGCCATCGGCAAGAAACCCGCGGGCGGTGGCAAGGCCGATGCCGCGGGCGGCGCCGGTGACGAGGGCAGTCTTCTGCATGGCGGTTCCTTC
>DAOLBY010000204.1:0-5438 GCA_035324325.1 Paracoccaceae bacterium
GGGGGCGGGCGGGGCGGGGGGCGGTGGGGGGGGGACCCCCGCGGGGCGCGCCGCACTCTTCGACTCCCAGCGCGCTTTCGCCCGCCGGCCGGGGGGCGCCGTGCTCGACGGCCGGGACATCGGCACCGTCGTCTGCCCCGAGGCGGAGGTGAAGCTTTATGTCACCGCCTCGGCCCCCGTTCGCGCGCACCGCCGCTGGCTGGAACTCGGCGGCGATGCGGTCGAGGTGCTGGCCCAGGTCGCGGAACGCGACCGCCGCGACGCTGCCCGCGACACGGCCCCCATGCGCGCCGCTCCCGACGCGCTGATCCTCGATACATCGACGATGACCGTGGACGAGGCCGTGGCCCGCGCGACCGAGGCCGTCGCGGCGCGCCTGCCGTCCGGATGATCCCGCCGGGCGGCCCGAGGGTCGCCCCCGACCACCCCTGCCCCCTTTCCTGATGGCCCGAATATCCCGGGGGGTCCGGGGGGCAGCACCCCCCGGCGCGCCGCCGGCCCTACTTGCGCCGCTGATGCTCGTCCAGCCGCGGCAGGATCTCGACGAAGTTGCAGGGCCGGTGGCGATAGTCGAACTGCCACTTCAGGATCTCGTCCCAGGCGTCGCGGCAGGCACCGGGACTGCCAGGCAGCGCAAACAGGTAGGTTCCCCCCGCCACGCCGCCACAGGCGCGGCTCTGAACCGCGCTGGTGCCGATCTTCTGCATCGAGACGATGGTGAACACCGTGCCGAAGGCCTCGATCTCCTTCTCGTAGACATCGCGGTGCGCCTCGACCGTCACGTCGCGGCCCGTCAGGCCCGTGCCGCCGGTGGTCAGGACGGCATCCACCCCCGGGTCGGCGATCCAGGCGCGCGGGCGGGCGGCGATCTCGGCGCGCTCGCCGCGCACGATCCCGCGCGCGACGAGGTCATGGCCCGCCGCGACCAGCCGCTCGACCAGTGTGTCGCCGGACCTGTCCTCGGCCGCGCTGCGGGTGTCGCTGACGGTCAGGACGGCGATGCGCATCGGGATGAAGTCGCGGCTGTCGTCGATCCGGCTCATCCTCAGCCCCGCTGCATCAGTGCCAGGCGCAGGGCAAGCCCGGCAAAGATCGCCGCAACCGCCCGGCCCAGCCAGACCTGCACCGCGCCCCCGCCCGCCAGCCGAGCGCCAAGGCCCGCCGCCATCACCCCGACCGCGCCGTTCACGACAAGGCCACCGAGCGCGATCACCCCGCCGAGGATGAGGAACTGCGGCAGGATCGGCGCGGCAGGGTCGACGAACTGCGGCAGGAAGGCCAGCACGAACAGGATGACCTTGGGGTTCAGGAGGTTGACGGCGAGTCCCTGCAGTAAGGCGCGAACGGGTGTCAGCGGGGCGCCCGTGCCTGCTCCGGCCGTGCCCCCGCGCAGCATCCGCGCACCCAGCCACAGGAGGTAGAGCACTCCCGCCCAGCGGATCGCCTCGAAGGCCCAGGGCGCGGCAGCGACCAGCGCCCCGAGGCCGAGGCCGGCTGCCGCGACGTGCAGCAGGCAACCCGCCGCGATGCCGGCATCGGCCGCAAGCGCCGCCCATGGCCCGGCGCGCAGCCCCTGGCCGAGGCAGAACATCATGTCCGCACCCGGCGTCAGGTTCAGCGCCAGTGCCGCCGGCACGAACAGCCAAAGGATGGCGGGATCGACGATCATGGTGCAGTCCTCAGACGGGCTTGCAGCGACAGAAGGTCTGCCCAGGCCTCGCGCTTGGCAGCGGGGTTGCGCAAGAGGTAGGCGGGATGCGCCATCGGCAGCACCGGCCGGTCCAGCACCTGCACCCAGGTGCCCCGGGCCGACAGGATGCCACCGCGGTTCATGAGCGCCTGGAGGGGCGTGTTGCCCATGACCACGATGATCGCGGGGTCTGCCAGTGCGATGTGCCGTTCCACGAAGGGGCGGAACAGCGCGATCTCGGCGGGCGTGGGCGCGCGGTTGCCGGGCGGGCGCCAGGGGCAGACATTGGTGATGTAGAGCGCGGCATCGCGGTCCGGCGCCTTGCGCGACAGGCCGATGGCGGCAAACATGCGGTCCAGCAGACGGCCGGCCTCGCCCACGAAGGGGCGGCCTTCCAGATCTTCCTCGCGTCCCGGCGCCTCGCCCAGGATCAGGGTGCGTGCGCCGGCAACCCCGTCGGCAAAGACCGTATTGCGCGCGCCCTGCCGCAATTCGCAATGCGGAAAGGCGGCCAGCGCGGCCCGCAGTTCCTCCAGCGTGCCGGCCCCGGCGGCGGCGGTGCGGGCGGCGTCGACAGGGTCGGGGGGCGCGACCGGCCCGGACGGCGGGGTGGTGGCCGCCCGGGCCGGGGCGCGGGCTGCGGCGCCCGCCTTCCATGGCGGTTCGTCGGGCAAATCGAAGGCGGAAGCCGGCGCCTCGGCGACAACCTCGCTGACGCCCATGTCGCGCTGCCATTCGAGCGCGGCCAGCGCGGCCTGCCAGCCCAGCGGATGCGTCAGATCGAAGCCGATTCCCATGTTCGCCACGCTAGCCCGCCGCCAGGTCGGGGCAAAGCCCCGCGGACCGCTTGCACCCCGCCCCTCGGGCTTCCTATAAGCGGGGCACCGCTGCCCCGGGGGACGCTGCCCATGACCTTCCGCGCCCGCCACCTTCTCGGGATCGAACAACTCGCCCCCGAGGAGATCCGCGCGGTACTCGACCTGGCCGAGCGCTATGTCGCGCTGAACCGCCGCACGGTGAAGCAGGCCGACGTGTTGTCGGGGATGACGCAGATCAACCTGTTCTTCGAGGCCTCGACCCGCACCCAGGCAAGTTTCGAACTGGCCGGCAAGCGGCTCGGGGCCGATGTCATGACGATGGGGGTCTCCCAGTCGAGCGTGAAGAAGGGCGAGACGCTGATCGACACGGCAATGACGCTGAATGCCATGCACCCCGACCTTCTGGTCGTGAGGCACGGGGCTTCGGGTGCGGTCAGCCTGCTGGCGCAGAAGCTCGGCGACTGCGCCGTGCTGAACGCCGGCGACGGACGGCACGAACACCCGACCCAGGCGTTGCTCGATGCCCTCACCATCCGCCGAGCCAAGGGGCGGATCCAGCGCCTGACGGTGGCGATCTGCGGCGACATCGCGCATTCGCGGGTCGCCCGATCGAACATCTGGCTGCTGGGAAAGATGGAGAACCGCATCCGCCTGGTGGCCCCGCCCACGCTGATGCCCGCCGGCGCGGCGGACTGGGGCTGCGAGGTCACGCATGACATGGCCGAGGGGCTGGCGGATGCCGATGTGGTGATGATGCTGCGGCTTCAGAAGGAACGGATGGACGGCGGCTTCGTGCCGTCCCTGCGGGAATACTACCACCGCTACGGGCTTGATGCCGACAAGCTTCGACTGGCCAAGCCCGATGCCATCGTCATGCACCCCGGCCCGATGAACCGGGGCGTCGAGATCGACGGGACGCTGGCCGACGACATCAACCGTTCCGTCATCCAGGACCAGGTCGAGATGGGGGTGGCGGTGCGCATGGCCTGCATGGACCTTCTGGCGCGCAACCTGCGGGCCGAACGCGGCCGGCGCGCCCTGGCCGAGACCGAGCCTGACCTGTTCGACCGCGCAGGGAGAACGGCATGACGGCGGCGCTGCATGTCGAGGGCGCCCGCCTGATCGACCCCGCAACGGGGACCGAGGTCGAGGGAACGCTGACGCTGGACGGTGGCGTCATCGCGGCGCGCGACGGGGCGCTGCCCAGGGGCGCCCGGGTGATCGACGGGCGCGGCCTGTGCCTGGCCCCGGGGATCGTGGACTGGGGTGTCAAGATCGGCGAACCGGGCGAGCGGCACCGCGAAAGCTTCCGCTCTGCCGGGCTGGCGGCGGCGGCGGGTGGCGTGACCACCATCGTCGCCCGCGCCGATACCGACCCCGCCATCGACACACCCGAGATGCTCGAGTTCGTGACCCGCCGCGCCGCGCAGGCCGCGCCCGTCCGCATCCGCCACATGGCCGCCCTGACCAAGGGACGCGCGGGACGCGAGATGACCGAGATCGGGTTCCTGCGCGATGCCGGTGCCGTTGCGTTTTCCGACGGGTTCCACACGGTCGAGGACAGCCGGGTCATGGCGCGCACGCTGGCCTATGCCCGGTCCCTCGATGCGCTGGTCGTGGGCCATCCGCAGGACCCCTGGCTCAGCCGCGGGGCGGCCGCGACCGCAGGCAAGTTCGCCGCGCTGAAGGGCCTGCCGCAGGTGCCCGCGCTGGCCGAGGCCATCGCGCTGGACCGTGACCTGGCGCTCGTGGGCATGACCGGCGCGCGCTACCACGCCGACCAGATCACCACGGCCGCGGCCCTGCCGGCGCTGGCCCGTGCCCGCGCCTCGGGGATGGACGTGACAGCGGGCGTGTCCGTCCACCATCTGACACTGAACGAGTTCGACGTGGGCGACTACCGCACCTTTTTCCGCCTGACGCCCCCGCTGCGGTCCGAGGATGACCGCCTTGCGCTGGTCGAGGCGGTGGCAACGGGCGCGGTGGAGGTCATCGGGTCCTTTCACACCCCGGCCGACGAAGAGGACAAGCGCCTGCCTTTCGAGGAGGCCGCGCCGGGGGCCGTAGGGTTGCAGACGCTCCTTCCGGCGGCGCTCCGGCTGGTTCATGCCGGCGCGTTGACGCTGCCGCAGCTCTTCGCCGCGCTGTCGCTGAACCCCGCGCGGCGGCTGGGCCTGTCCGGCGGGACTCTGGTGCCGGGGGCGCCGGCCGATCTCGTGCTGTTCGACCCCGACGCGCCCTTCGTGCTGGACCGTTTCGCGCTGCTCTCAAAGTCGAAGAACACGCCCTTCGACGGTGCGCGAATGCAGGGGAGGGTGGCGATGACGCTGGTGGGCGGCGTGCCCGTTCACGGAGGGTGAGGGATGTCGGTGCTGGTCTGGGCGGCGCTCGGCTATCTGGCGGGGGCGATCCCCTTCGGCATCGTGATCACGCGGGCGCTGGGGCTGGGCGACCTGCGTCAGATCGGGTCGGGCAATATCGGCGCGACGAACGTGCTGCGCACCGGCCACAAGGGGGCGGCGGCGGCGACGCTGGCGCTCGATGCGGCCAAGGGCGGTCTGGCGGGGGAAGAGGCGGCACTGGCCGCGGGGGGAGCGGCGTTCCTCGGGCACTGTTTCCCGGTCTGGCTGCGGTTCCAGGGCGGCAAGGGGGTGGCGACCTTCCTCGGCACGCTGCTGGCGCTGGCCTGGCCCGTGGGGCTTTCGGCCTGTGCCGTCTGGCTGGCCACGGCAGCCATCAGCCGCATATCCTCGCTTTCGGCGCTGGTGGCGGCTGTGTCGGCGCCGCTGGTGGCGCTGGTCCTGGGGCAGGGGGCGCTTGCCGCGGTGGCTGCGGGGATGGCGGCGCTGGTGTTCTGGCGCCACCGGGGGAACATTGAGCGGCTGCGCGCAGGCACCGAGCCGCGGATCGGGGGCGGAAAATGAGGGCCA
>DAOLBY010000205.1:0-5375 GCA_035324325.1 Paracoccaceae bacterium
CCCCGTCGCGGAACAGGACGCGGGGGGGGCGGTCGCCCCAGTCCATCAGGCGGCTGAACGTCCCCCCCCCGATCACCAGCCCCCGCCGCGCCAGGCCGGCACGGATCAGCGCATCGGCATTGGCCAGCGCAAAGACGAAGCCGGCGCAGACCGCCTGCACATCGTAGGCAAAGCCGCCCGTCATGCCGATGCGCGCCTGCACCATCGAGGCGGCGGATGGAAAGGTCAGGTCGGGCGTCGAGGTGGCGAGGATCAGCGCGTCGATCTCGCCCGCCGACAGCCCGGCGTCGGCCAGCGCCGCCTCGGCTGCCCGCGCGGCCAGGTCGGACGTGGTCTGGCCCTCGGCTGCGAAATGCCGCCGCTCGATCCCGGACCGCGAGCGGATCCAGTCGTCGGAGGTGTCGACGCGGTCGGCAAACCAGGCGTTCTCCACCACGCGATCGGGCAGGTAGTGCCCGACGCCCCTGACCACGGCGCGCAGCGTCATCCGCCTGTCCCGTCCCCCGTTGCGGGCGCCGCATCCGGCCCCGTCGCAGCCCCCGGCGCATCCTGCCCCGCGCGGCCGGCACTGGCAACCCGTGCCGCCAGCCGGGCCGTGAAGCCGGTCTGCGCCAGCCGCGATGCAAGATCGATGGCCGCCGCGATGCCCGTGGCATCGGCCGACCCGTGCGATTTCACGACCGTCCCGTTCAGCCCCAGGAACACGCCGCCGTTGACGCGGCGCGGGTCGATGCGCTTGCGCAGCCGGCCGAGCGAGGTCATCGCCAGCAGCGCCGCGATGCGCGACAGGAAGGTTGCGTTGAACGCCTCGCGCAGGAAATCGGCGACCAGCTTGGCCGTCCCCTCGCCGGTCTTGAGCGCCACGTTGCCGGTGAAGCCGTCGGTCACGATCACGTCGGCGCGGCTGCCGGGGATGTCGCCGCCCTCGACGAACCCCACGAAATCATAGCCGAGCGCGCCGGCCGCCGCCGCCAGGCGGTCATGCGCCAGCTTCATCTCGGGCCGGCCCTTGTGTTCCTCGGTGCCGACATTCAGCAGGCCCACGCGCGGCAGCTTCAGGTTCAGGCCGTTGCGCGCGTAGGATGCGCCCATGGCCGCGTATTGCACCAGATCCTCGGCGTCGGCCTTCACGTCGGCGCCCACGTCCAGCATCACGTTGAACCCGCCGGGGTTGCGGCTGGGCCAGAGGCAGGCGATGGCGGGGCGGTTGACGCCGGGCAGCTTGCGCAGCTTGATCATCGACAGCGCCATCAGCGCGCCGGTGTTGCCGCAGGACACCGCGACCGCGGCCTCGCCGGACCGCACTGCATCGATGCAGGACCACATCGAGGTGCCCTCGCCGTGCCGCATCACCTGGCTCGGCTTGTCCTGCATGGTCACGATGCGGGGCGCATGGCGGATGGTGACGCGGCCGTGCAGGGCCTTGCGGCGCCCGACCAGCGGGCGCAGCACGGCCTCGTCGCCATGCAGGATCACGTCGATCTCGGAATGTGCGTCGAGCGCCTTCAGCAGGCCCGCGACCACCGCCGCCGGGCCGCGGTCGCCGCCCATGGCGTCAACCGACAGCACGATGCGTCCGCCCCCCCCTGCCGCGGCCTCGGTCGCCGGCTGTTCGCTGGTATCGGCCATGGCCCGGGGATGGCAGCGCGCGGCTTACGCCGCGTCCTCGTCGATGTCGACTTCGCGCGACGTGGCCACGACTTCGCGCGAGTCGTAGTGGCCGCAGGCGCCACAGACGTGGTGCGGGCGCTTCAGCTCGCCGCAGTTGGCGCATTCGGCGGGGTTCGACGCCACGAGCGCGTCATGGGCGCGGCGCATGTTGCGGCGGGAACGGGTGACTCGGTTCTGCGGGACAGCCATGGTCTTGACCTGTGTGTTTCGTGCGGGCAGCAAGCCCCTGGATTTCCAGAGGAAATGGGCCCGCGAGCCCGGGTGGGGGACCGCCTTGCGCCAAACCTCAAGCGAGGCGGGGAACATACTGGGTTTCCGTTCGGGCGCAAGGGGGTATCGGGCAGGGCGCCGCCGCGCTATCCGGCTTCGCCCTCGCCCTTCTTCAGCCGGTCGCGCAGGGCGGCAAGTCCCGCAAAGGGACGCGGCGCGGCATCGTCCAGCCGCGCGGCCCCCGGCGGCGCGGCCGCGAGCGGTGCCAGATCGGCCCCCGGCGCGCGCGGATAGAGCGGCAGCGCCAGCGCCAGCGCCTCGACCGCGACAGCCGCCGGGTCGATGGTGGGGCCGAGCGGTTCGGCATCCGTGTCCTCGGGGATCTCCACCTCGTCGCCCGCGGGGTCGGGCATCTCGGCCAGGTAGAGGCGGCGCACCGCCTCGTCGACCGAGGCCGGCACCGGCGTCAGCGTCACCGAACAGGGCTGCACCGCCTGCGCGGTCAGCCGCCCCTCCAGCACAAGGTCGTCGCGCCCCTGCGGCAGGATGCGGCCGGTGAAGCGCAGCGCGGGCAGGTCGATCAGCCCCAGATCCGCCGCGATGCGGGCGCGGGCGCCGGCGTCGGGCGACAGGTCGAAGCCCCGCTCGCGCCGGGCCTTCGCGCCATGGGCGGGCAGCGGCGTGGCCCAGGGCAGGGGCGCATCGGCGGGGTCGGGGGCGTCGCGGTCGGGCATCGGGGCCTCCATCGGGGCGGTCGGGCGGGGTGGTCCGGGCCGGATCCGTGCAACTTCCTTGAACCGGCCGCTGTCCTTCTGTAAGCCGCTTGCAGGGGCGCCGCCAGCCTGCGGCCGGAAGGCGCGCCCAAGAACGAGGCCGGGCAGAGAGGCTGTCGATGGCGGGTGGGGCAGGGTCAGGCAAGGCGCGGCGCGCCGGGTTGGCGGCGACGGTTGGCCTGGCGGTGGCGCTGGCGGCTTGCGCGCCCATCGTGCGCAACCACGGCTATGCACCGACCGAAGAAGACCTGTCGCTTCTGAGCGTGGGCGTGGACACGCGCGAGACCGTGGCCCAGTCGGTCGGGCGGCCCTCGGCCGCGGGCCTCCTCAACGATACCGGCTGGTTCTACGTGCAAAGCCGCTTCGAACAGCGCGGCCCGCGCGAGGCGCGCGAGGTCGACCGCCAGGGGGGCGCCATCACCTTCGGCGACCGCGGCACCGTCACCAACAGCGGGCGCTTCGGCCTGGCCGAGGGCCGGGTGGTGCCGCTGTCGCGCCGCGTGACGGAAACCAACGTCCGCGGAATGAGCTTCATCCGCTCGCTGTTCCAGAGCTTCGGACGCATCAGCGCCGGCCAATTGCTCGACTGATCCGGTCTCAGCCCTTGGGCCGGAAATCCAGCGCCACGCCGTTGATGCAGTAACGCAGCCCGGTGGGCGCGGGGCCGTCGGGAAACACATGGCCGAGATGCGCGGCGCAGCGGTCGCAATGCACCTCGGTCCGCCGCATGAACCAGCTGCGGTCCTCCTGCGTGGCGACCGGGGCACCCTCGGCCGGCTTCCAGAAACTCGGCC
Source organism: Paracoccaceae bacterium (assembly GCA_035324325.1). Classification (GTDB taxonomy): domain Bacteria; phylum Pseudomonadota; class Alphaproteobacteria; order Rhodobacterales; family Rhodobacteraceae; genus DAOLBY01. Next base: position 3,449 of record DAOLBY010000205.1, read on the forward strand.
AGCCGGTGCCGCTGTCGAACTTGTGGGCCTGGTCGAACAGGGGCGCGCCGCAGCAGATGCAGTGGAACATGCCGGCGGTCTTGGGAAAGTCGTCGTGCGTGAAGGCCCGTTCGGTGCCGTGCCGGCGCGTCACCTTGAAGGCGAGGTCGGACAGTTGCGCCCGCCATTCCTCATCGGACTTCGCCACCTTGCCGCCGTCGCCCTGACCCGCGCCGTCCATCCCCGCCTCCCTGAGCCGTTGTCTGCGGAAAGTAGGCGGGCAGGCGGTCCCCGCCAAGGGGGCGTGCCTGTCGCGCGGCCGTCACGGGTTGCGTGATAACGGACGCGTGCGCATATCTTTCCCCGGCGGCCCCTCGCGCCGCCCCGGCAAAAGGACGCCGCACCGTGCTGTCTCTGCTCCGCGGCCGTTACCGCGCCCGCACCGCCACCACCCCTGCCGACATCGCCGCCGCACAGGGTCTGCGCGCCCAGTGCTTCCGGGGCGCGGCTGCGCCGCCCGACGCCGACGCCTTCGACGCGATCTGCACCCATGTCCTGGTCGAGGACATGCGCGACGCCGGCGCGCTGGTCGCCTGCTTCCGCCTCTTGCCGCTGAACAGCGGCTGCGAGATCAGCCGCAGCTATTCGGCGCAGTTCTATGACCTGAAGGCGCTGGAGCGCTACGAGGGCCGGATGGTCGAGATGGGGCGCTTCTGCGTCCGTCCGGACCGGCCCGACCCCGACATCCTGCGCGTCGCCTGGGGTGCGATGACGGCCTATGTCGACCGCGAGGGGGTGGGCATGCTGTTCGGCTGTTCCTCCTTCAGGGGGACAGCGGCCGAAGGCTATCTGGACCCCTTCGCCATGCTGAAGGACGCGCATCTGGCCCCCCGCCGCTGGTGGCCCAGGGTCAAGGCGCCCGACGTGTTCCGCTTCGCCCAGAAGCTGCGGCGCCGAAAGCCGGACACCAGGCGCGCGATCCTCGGGATGCCGCCGCTCCTGCGCACCTACCTGATGATGGGCGGCTGGGTTTCGGACCATGCGGTCGTCGATCGCGACCTCGGCACGCTGCATGTCTTCACCGGGCTCGAGATCGCGGCGATCCCGCCGGCGCGGGCGCGGCTGCTGCGCGGCGTGGCCGGGCTGGGGGCGTGACCGGCACGGCTTGACCCCGGCCCGCGCGGCGCATAGCTGCCCGCCCATGGCGCGCGCACCCCTTCTGCAACTGACCGGCATCTCGCTGACCTTCGGCGGCGCCCCTGTCTTCGACGGCCTCGACCTCGTCGTGCAGGAGGGCGACCGCATCGCCCTCGTCGGCCGCAACGGGTCCGGGAAATCCACCCTCCTCAGGGTCATGGCGGGGCTGGTGGAACCCGACCGCGGCGCCCGCGCGCTGCCTGCCGGCATCTCGGTCGGCTATATGGAGCAGGATCCCGACCTGTCGGCCCACGCGACCCTCGGCGATTTCGCCGCCGCCGGCCTGCCCCCGGGCGAGGAATGGCGCCTGGCGGCGGCGGCCGAGGGGCTGGGCTTTGCCCCCGACACCCCCGTCGCCACCGCATCGGGCGGCGAGCGCCGCCGCGCGGCGCTGGCGCGCATCATGGCGCAGGCGCCCGACCTGATGCTGCTGGACGAGCCCACCAACCACCTCGACATCGCCATCGAATGGCTCGAGGACCGGCTGGTGGAGCACCGCGGCGCTTTCGTGCTGATCAGCCACGACCGCGCCTTCCTGCGCCGCCTGTCGCGCGCCACGCTCTGGATCGACCGCGGCCAGGTGCGGCGGCGCGAGGCGGGGTTCGACGGGTTCGAGGACTGGCGCGAGACGGTCTGGGCCGAGGAGGACGAGGCGCGCCACAAGCTCGACCGCAAGATCCGGGCCGAGGCGAAATGGGCCGTGGAAGGCATCAGCGCCCGGCGCAAGCGCAACCAGGGGCGGCTGCGGGCC
>DAOLBY010000007.1:0-4889 GCA_035324325.1 Paracoccaceae bacterium
CGCGACGTGACGACCGACGGGCGCCGCGCCGTTGTGGCCTTCACGACCCGGGTGGACGAGGACGCGGCGCGGCGTGACTTCACCATGAACGCGCTCTATTGCACCGCGCTGGGCGAGGTGATCGACCCCCTGGGCGGGCTGGGCGACCTGCGCGCGGGCCGTGTGCGGTTCGTGGGCGACCCGGCGGCGCGGGTGGCCGAGGATCACCTGCGCATCCTGCGGTTCTTCCGCTTTAACGCCTGGTTCGGCCGGGATCTCGACGCCGACGGCCTTGCCGCCTGCGCTGCCGGTGCGGATGGTCTTGGCCGGCTGTCGCGCGAACGCGTGGGGGCCGAGATGCGCAAGCTTCTGGCGGCGCCCGATCCGGCGTCGTCCGTCGCGGCGATGGCCGCCGCAGGGGTGCTCGCGCGGGTGCTGCCGGGGGCCGACCCGCGCGCATTGGCGCCGCTGGTGCATCTGGAAGGTCGCGCCGCGCCGGACTGGCTGCGGCGGCTGGCAGCCCTGGGCGGCGACGATGCCGGGGCGCAGCTGCGCCTGTCGCGGGCCGAGGCGCGCGATCTCGCCGCGCTGCGCAGCGCGGCACTGGGGGATGAGGCGCCCGCGGCCATCGGCTGGCGGCTGGGGGCGGCCCGGGGCTGGGATGGCGTGCTCGTGCGCGCCGCACTTCTGGGCCAACCGCCAGCCCCCGAGGCCGGCTCCGAGGTCGCGCGGGGTGCAAAGGCCGTCTGCCCGGTGACAGCGGCCGACCTGATGCCAGCCCTTCAGGGTGCGGCACTGGGCGAAAGACTGCGCACGATCGAGGACCGCTGGCTCGCCTCGGGCCTGCGGCTGTCTCGCGCCGAGTTGCTGGGCTGACGGTTTTCCTTCGCCGTTCGGCAGGCTATATGCCCCAAGCAACCGGAAGGCCGTGGCGATGTTCCGTTACTTCGAGGGGCTGGTCGATCCCTATCAGCCCTATCCCGTCACCGATACCCCGCCGCGCGGGCTATGGCCGTTCCTGCGCGACTATGTGCGCCCGTTCCGCAAGGTGTTCGCCGTCACCGCGCTGCTGTCGGTGATCGTGGCGGCCGGCGACGTGGCGCTGATCTGGTATCTCGGGCGGCTCGTGGACCTGCTGACCACCCACCCACCGGCCGACTTCCTTTCGCTCTTCGGCACCGAGGTCGCGCTGGTGGCGCTGGCCGTCCTGGTGCTGCGGCCGATCCTGGCCGGGGCGGACGTGGCGCTGCTGCACAACACGATCCTGCCGAACTTCGGCACGATGATCCGCTGGCGGGCGCATGCCCATGTGTTGCGCCAGCCCGTCGGCTGGTTCGAGGGCGATTTCGCCGGCCGCATCGCCAACCGCATCATGCAGACGCCGCCCGCGGCCGGCGATGCCGTGTTCCAGACCTTCGACGCGGTCGCCTTCGGCCTGGTCACGGTGATCGGCGCGGCGATCATGCTGGGCGATGCCGACCCGCGGCTGATCCTGCCGCTGGCGGTGTGGTTCGTGCTCTACGGCCTTCTGGTGCGCTGGACGATCCGCCACGCGGGTCCGGCGTCCAAGGCATCCTCGGACGCGCGCTCGGCCGTCACCGGCCGGGTGGTCGATGCCTACACGAACATCCATTCCGTGAAGCTGTTCGCGCACCACGACCGCGAGCTTGCCCATGCCCATGAAGCGATCGAGGAGGCGCGCCGGCGCTTCCAGTTCGAGATGCGCATCATCACCCGCATGGATGTGGCGCTGACCTGCCTGAACGGCCTTCTGATCGTGGCGATCACCGGCTGGGCGGTGGCGCTGTGGGTTCAGGGGGCGGCCAGTGTGGGCACCGTGGCGGCGACTGTTGCCCTGGTCCTTCGGCTCAACAACATGACCTACTGGATCATGTGGGCCACCTCGTCGCTGGTTCAGGCGCTCGGCGTCGTGCAGGAAGGGATGGAGACGATCACCCAGCCCATCGGGCTGGTGGACCGCCCCGCAGCCACCGCCCTGCGTCTGACCGAAGGCCGGATCGAGCTGCAGGACGTGCATCACCACTATGGCCGCGGCCAGGGCGGTCTGCGCGGCGTCAGCCTGACCGTGCGCCCGGGCGAGCGCATCGGGCTTGTCGGCCGGTCGGGGACGGGCAAGTCAACCCTCGTCAAGCTGATGCTGCGCTTCTACGACCCCGAACAGGGCCGCATCCTGATCGACGGGCAGGACATCGCGGGCGTCACGCAGGACAGCCTGCGCCGCGTCATCGGAATGGTGCAGCAGGATTCGGCACTGCTGCACCGGTCGGTGCGCGACAACATCCTCTACGGCCGCCCCGATGCGACCCAAGACCAGATGATCGCCGCCGCCCGCCGGGCCGAGGCGCATGACTTCATCGCCACGCTGACCGATCCGCAGGGCCGCACGGGCTATGACGCGCATGTGGGCGAACGCGGGGTGAAGCTGTCGGGCGGGCAGCGGCAGCGCATCGCGCTGGCGCGCGTGATCCTGAAGGACGCGCCGATCCTCATTCTGGACGAGGCGACATCGGCGCTGGATTCGGAGGTCGAGGCGGCGATCCAGGACACGCTTTACGGCGTGATGCAGGGCAAGACCGTCATCGCCATCGCGCACCGGCTGTCCACCATCGCCGCCATGGACCGCATCGTGGTGCTGGACGACGGCGCCATTGCCGAGGAGGGCACCCATGGCGAACTGATCGAGCGCGGCGGCCTCTATGCCCGGTTCTGGGCGCGGCAGTCGGGCGGCTTCATCGGGCTGGCGGAAGCGGAGGCGGCGGAATGAAGCCCCTGCGCGCCCTGGGTGGCGCCATCGACGCCTTCGCCGCCGCCGAGGGGCCGCCGCCGCAGCAGCTGTGGCCCTTCCTGCGCTGGTGCCTGCGCGGGTCCTGGCCGATGCTGTGGCTGGCCGGCATCGTGTCGGGCATCGCGGGGGCGACCGAGGTCGTGTCGGCCCTGATCCTCGGCTGGGTGATCGACGCGGCGCTGGCCTCGGGTCCGGCGGGGTTCTTTGCGGAACACGCCGCGCTTCTGGTGGCCTTTGTCGTGTTCTACCTGATCCTGCGGCCCATGGCCTTCGGCGTGTCCTCGGCCACGAACTCGATCATCGTGGGGCCGAACGTGCTGCCGCTGGTGCTGTCGCGGCTGCACCGCTGGACACTGGGGCAGGCGGTGACCTTTTTCGACAACGACTTCGCAGGCCGCATCGCGCAAAAGCAGATGCAGGCCGCCCGCGCCGTGACCGATGTGGCGACCGAGGTCATCAACACGGTCTTCTTCGCGCTGGCCTCGGTCATCGGGTCGGTGATCTTCCTGCTGGTGATCGACTGGCGCGTGGCCCTGGCGCTGGCGGTCTGGCTGGTGGCCTATATCGGGCTGATCCGGTTCTTCATGCCGCGGGTGCGCGTGAATTCGGCCGCACGGGCCAGCGCCCGGGCGATGGTGACGGGCCAGGTCGTCGACACGATCACCAACATCAAGACGGTCAAGCTGTTCGCCCATGCCGCTTTCGAGGACAAGGTCGCCCTGCGCGCGATGGAGGTGTTCCGCGAGCGCAGCCTGGATTTCGGCGTGATCTCGACCTTCTTCCGGCTGTCCCTGATGACGCTGGCGGGGGTGCTGCCGGTGCTGCTGATCGGCGGCACGGTGGTGCTGTGGCAGGCGGGAAGCGCCACGGCGGGCGACATTGCTGCGGCCGGCGCGATCTCCATGCGGATCGCACAGATGTCGGGCTGGGTGAGCTTTACCCTGATGTCGATCTACACGAGCATAGGCGAGGTCGAGGACGGGATGCGCACCCTGTCGGTGCCGCACACCCTGGCAGATGCGCCCGACGCGGTGGACCTGGCGCGCGTGCGGGGCGAGGTGCGGTTCGACGGCGTGTCCTTCGCCTATGGCCGGCGGCGCGGCGGGGTGCAGGGGATCGATCTGACCATCGCGCCGGGCGAACGCATCGGCATCGTCGGCGCCTCGGGCGCGGGCAAGTCCACGTTGGTCGCCCTTCTCCTGCGGCTCTACGACACCGAAGACGGCCGCGTGCTGATCGACGGGCAGGACGTGCGCGGGGTGACGCAGGAATCCCTGCGCCGGCAGATCGGCATGGTCACGCAGGACACCGCCATGTTCAACCGATCCGCCCGCGACAACATCCTCTACGGCCGCCCCGATGCGACCGAGGCCGAACTGCTGGATGCCGCTCGGGCGGCAGAGGCGCACGGCTTCATCGAGGGGATGCTCGACCACCAGGGCCGCAGGGGATACGAGGCCTTTCTGGGCGAGCGCGGCGTGAAACTGTCGGGTGGCCAGCGGCAGCGCATCGCGCTGGCGCGCACCATCCTGAAGGACGCACCGATCCTGGTTCTGGACGAGGCGACTTCGGCGCTGGACAGCGAGGTCGAGGCGGCGATCCAGGACAGTCTGGCGCAGGTCATGCAGGGCAAGACCGTGCTCGCCATCGCGCACCGGCTGTCCACCATCGCGTCCATGGACCGCATCGTCGTGATGGAGGACGGCCGCATCGTCGAACAGGGCAGCCATGCCGACCTGCTGGACCGCGGCGGGGTCTATGCCCGATACTGGGCGCGGCAGTCGGGGGGGTTCATCGGCGTGGACGAGGCCGCGTGACAATGGATCTGGAAACCGCGGACGCCGCCGCCTTCGGTCGAACCCTGACGGGTCTGGGGGTGAACCTGCTGTGCCGCGACGTGGCCGCCACCTCGGCCTTCCTGCGCGACGCGCTGGGGCTGGTGCTGCACCGCGCGGGCACCGACTTCGCGCTGGCCCGGCATGGCAACGTGCTGATCCAGCTGCATTCCGACGCGGCCTTCGCCCGCCACCCGCTGCACGACCTCCTGCCCGAGAACCCGCCGCGCGGGGCGGGGGTGCAGATCTATCTCTTCGGGATCGACCCC
>DAOLBY010000007.1:4899-12021 GCA_035324325.1 Paracoccaceae bacterium
CGCCACGTGATCGAGATCGATGCCGTCACGAAGCGCAAGGACGCCATATACCATACCATCGGCGGCGGCGGCCTCGAGCATCTCGTGCTCGGCGGCATCCCGCGCGAGGCGACGCTGCTCGGGCCGGAGGGGCACGCCTTTTCGCCCGCGGTGCCGCGGCCGTGACGCTGGCCGTCGAGCGGCTGGACCTGCGCGGCGACGGCGTCGCAGGGGGCCTGCGGATTGCCCGCGTGCTGCCCGGTGAGGTCATCGAGGGCGAGCCCGTGGGCGGTCGCATCGACCTTCCGCGCATCCTGACCCCGTCGTCCGATCGGGTGGCCGCACCCTGCCCGCATTTCCGGTCCTGCGGGGGCTGCGCGCTGATGCACGCGACCGACGGCTTCGTGGCCGGCTGGAAGACCGAGGTGATTGCCCGCGCGCTGTCCGGGCAGGGGCTGACGGCCCCGATCCGGCCGATCCTGACATCGCCCCCCGCCAGCCGTCGCCGCGCCACCCTGGCCGGGCGGCGCACCAAGGGCGGGGTGCTGGTCGGGTTCCACATGCGCGGATCGGCGACCATCCTGGCAGTCCCCGGCTGCCATCTGCTGCACCCCGACCTGATGAGGGCGCTGCCCGCGCTTCAGGCGGTGGTGCTGGCCGGGGCATCGCGCACGGGCGAACTGGCGATGACGCTGACGGCCACAGCCACCGGCCTCGACCTGGCCGTGTCCGGCGGCAAGCCCGCCGATGCCACCCTGCGCTCCACCCTGGCACGGCTGGCCGAGGATCACGCGCTGGCCCGGCTGACCTGGGAGGGCGAGACGGTCGCGCTGCGGGCGCAGCCCGTGGTGTTGCTCGGACCCGCGCGGGTGCCGCTGCCGTCCGGCGCCTTCCTCCAGGCGACGGGCCACGGCGAGGCTGCGCTGGTCGCCGCTGTGGCCGGGGCCGTGGCCGGCGCCCGCCGCATCGCCGATCTGTTCGCCGGCTGCGGCACCTTCGCCCTGCCGCTGGCCGCCCGGGCCGAGGTGCATGCGGTCGAGGGCGATGCGGCCATGATTGCCGCGCTCGATGCCGGCTGGCGCGGCGCGGCGGGCCTGAGGCGCGTCACGACCGAGGTGCGCGACCTCTTTCGCCGCCCGCTGGAGCCGCCCGAACTGGCCCACCTCGACGCCGTGGTGCTCGATCCGCCCCGCGCCGGGGCCGAGGCGCAGGTGGCCCGCATCGCCGCCGCGCGGGTGCCGGTTGTGGCCATGGTGTCCTGCAATCCGGTCACCTTCGCCCGCGATGCCCGCATCCTGTCGGCCGCCGGATATGTGCCCGAATGGGTGCAGCCCGTGGACCAATTCCGGTGGTCACCGCACGTGGAACTTGCAGCGCGCTTCGCGCTAATGGATAAGGCCTGACCCCAGATTTCCGGGGCGGGGCCGCGGGATGCGAGACAAGATCGGCGAAATCGTCAACTCGGCGCGGGTCCAGAACGCGATCATCTGGATCATCATCTTCAACGCCGCGCTGCTGGGGCTCCAGACGTCCAAGGCGACCATGGCGGCAATCGGGCCGCTGATCCTGATGCTCGACCAGATCTGCCTGGCGATCTTTGTCGTCGAACTGGCACTGAAGCTCTTCGCCTTCGGGCCGCGGTTTTTCCGCTCGGGCTGGAACCTCTTCGACTTCGTGGTGGTGGCGATCGCGCTGGCACCGGCCGGCGGGCCGATCACCGTGCTGCGGGCGCTGCGCGTCCTGCGCGTGTTCCGCGTGGTGTCGGTATCTCCGTCGCTGCGCAAGGTGGTCGACGGCTTGGTGCGGGCGCTGCCCGGGATGGGGTCGGTCATGCTGCTCTTGGGCATGATCTTCTACATCGGCGCAGTGATGGCCACGAACCTGTTCGGCGGCATGTTCGACGAATGGTTCGGAACCGTGGGCCGGTCGGCCTATTCGCTGTTCCAGATCATGACGCTGGAAAGCTGGTCCATGGGCATCGTGCGACCGGTGATGAAGGAGTTCCCCCATGCCTGGGCCTTCTTCGTGCCCTTCATCATGATGACCACCTTTGCCACGGTGAACCTGTTCGTCGGTCTTGTCGTGAACTCGCTGCAGGAGGCAGCGGCGGTCGACAGCGACAAGGAGCGTGATGCCTTCCGCGACGAGGTTCTGGTGCGGCTGGAGGGAATCGAACAGCGCCTGCCGGCGCCGATCCTTCCCGTGGCGCCGTCACTGCCGCCTTCCCCCGCCGATTCGCCTGCCCCGGACGGCGACGGGTCATCGGCCGCATCCCCTGCCGCGCCGCTGACGCATCCGTGATCGGGGCGCTGCCGATCAGGGTCGCGCCAAGGGCTTTGCCGCGCTAGAGGGCTTGAAAAAAGAGCAGGTCCTTCCCGATGCTTCGTGCCGCCCTCACGCTCGTCCTCATGCTGGCCCTGACCGCCTGCGGCCCGCCTTCCAAGTTCCGCAGCTACGACGGCCCCGAGGTCACGCAGATCGTGGTGGACAAGGGTGACCGGCGGATGCGCTTCTACCACCACGGCGAGGTGCTGCGGACCTTCCGCATCGGACTGGGATTCGCGCCCGAAGGGCACAAGCAGTTCGAGGGCGACGGCAAGACGCCCGAGGGGTTGTATTACATCGACCGGCGGAACCCCAACAGCCGCTTCCACCTGTCGATCGGCATCTCGTATCCGAACGAGGCCGACCGCGCCTTTGCCAAGGCCGCGGACAAGCCGCCGGGGGGCGACATCTTCATCCACGGCAAGGGGCCGCGCCACCAGCGCAGCCGCGGCGACTGGACCGAGGGCTGCATCTGGGTCACCGACCGCGAGATGGAGGACATCTACGCCATGGTGCGCGACCGCACGCCGATCCTGATCCGGCCCTGACGCCGGGCCGCCGGTTTCAGCCGCCCGTCACCAGCGTCCACCAGATCTTGCCGTTCGATTCCTGGAACCAGGAAAACCCCATCTCGCGCGCGGTCGGGTCCAGCAGGATCGCCCGCGTGTCGGGCTGGCGCATCCAGGCGGCCAGCGTCTCCAGTTCCGTCTCGAAGGTTTCCGAGATCAGTTCGCCCTTCAGCTGGCCGCCATAACCCACCCTGCGCACCCGGTCGAAGGGCGACGACCCGTCCGACCCGAAGTGCCAGGGACGGTTCTGCACCGACATGTCGCGTGCATGGGTGGCGGCGGCGGCGTTCAGCTGCGCGTTGAACGCCAGCGGCGGCGCCCCGCCCGCCGATCGCAGCGCGTTGACCGAATCAAGCATGCGGAAGGGGATGCGCTGGCCCTGTTCGCCGGCGATGCGATAGACCTGCGGCAGGGGCTTGCCGTCGGGGCCGAGCTGGACGCGCGGGGTCGCCACGCAGCCGGCCAGCACAAGCGCCGCCGCCAACAGCATTCCCGTCATCCGCATCGGCACCGTCCCCTTGCACCCCGGGCACCGCCGCCCGCGCCTCGCCTCTTAACCGAGGCCCTTGGGCGTTTCAAATGCAGGCTGCGTGATCTTGCCGGCTGACGGCAGCGTGTGTTGCCGCTTCCGGCCGTTTTGACTATGTTCGGCTGAAAAACATGTGAGGATCTGAGCGGATGCCTGCCAATTCCCCCCGCGCCCTATCGCGGCGCAGCCTTCTTTCGGGTGCCGCGGCCGCTGGGGCCGGGCTTGCCCTGGCGACGCCGGCGCTGGCGATGACCGGCTCGACCGAGTTCGTCCCCGGCGCCTCGTCCAGCGTGCGCAACAATGTGTCGAGCTTCCGCATGCTCGACTGGCGCAGCTATTTCTCGGACACGCGAAACGGGGCGATCCTTGTCGACATGACCTCGCGCGCGCTGCATTTCTGGTCCGAGGACCAGACGGTCTATCGGCTTTATCCGAGTTCGGTTCCCCTGTCGGAGGATCTGACGCGGCGCGGCCGGACCGAGGTGGTGCAGAAGGTGGTCAATCCGCCGTGGCGCCCCACCCCGTCGATGAAGGAGCGCAACCCCGAATGGCCCGACATGGTGCCGGGTGGGTCGCCCGACAATCCGCTCGGCGTGCGCGCGCTCTATCTTTCGTGGACCTACTACCGCATTCACGGCACGCATGACACGCGCAAGATCGGGCGGCGGTCGTCCAACGGCTGCGTCGGGCTCTACAACGAGCATATCGTGGAACTGTTCGACCTGTCGAAGGTCGGCACACAGGTGCTTCTGATCTGACCTTGCGGCCGGAGCGCCGACCGCAACGAATGCTCCGCAAAGGGTCGCAGGTGTTGCCGATTTGACGACAGGCCCCACGCCACCTCGCCCCCGCAGCAACGCCGATTGCATTCCGCGCGACAAGGTGTTTACAGGTAACTCTACGAGGTATTCACTTGGGTGCGCGCGACCGCCTCTGAAACAACGGCCGCGTGCGATAACTGGAGGTCACTATGAAGAAACTCGCGCTCGCCGCCGTTCTGGTCGCCGCCGCTGGCACCGCCTATGCCGGTGGCCTGGCCGAACCCGTGATGGACACGCCCGTCGTGGCGGCTGCTACCGGCTCGTCGGCCGGCGGGATCGTCGTCCCGCTGCTCCTGCTGCTGCTCATCGCTGCGGCCGCTTCGAGCTGATTTCCAGCGCCCAAGGGCGCTGAATTCGAAAAGGCGGCAGGCTGCCCTGCCGCCTTTTTCATTGCGGGGCATGGCGCGCCGGTCCCCGGCACCGCCACGGGCATTCAGTCCAGCCAGCCGCCGAGGTTTGCCTCGGCCACCGCCGCGAGGGCCGCGACATGCGCCTCGTCGTCGTTCAGGCAGGGGATATAGGTGAAGGTCTCGCCGCCGGCGTGCTCGAAGGCCTCGCGAATCTCGCCGTTGATCTCTTCCAGCGTCTCGATGCAATCGGCCGAAAAGGCCGGAGCAATGACGGCGATGCGCTTCCTGCCTGTCTTGGCCAGTTCGGCGACGTGTTCCACCGTATAGGGCCGCAGCCATTCCTCGGGGCCAAAGACCGACTGGAACGTCGTGTCGATGGTGCCCTTCTCCCACCCTAGCCGTTCGCGCAGCAGCCGCGAGGTCTTGGCGCACTGGCAGTGGTAGGGATCGCCCGAGGTCAGATAGCGCTGCGGCATCCCGTGGTAGCTGGCGACCAGCACATCCGGCCGATGGTCGAGACGCGCATAGGCGCGCTCGACCGACTGCGCCAAAGCCTCGATGTAGAGCGGATGGTCGAAATATTCCGGCACCGTGCGCACCGCAGGCTGGCGCTTTTCCTTCATCAGGGCACGGAAGAACTGGTCGTTCGCGGTGGCCGAGGTGGCGCCGGCGTAATGGGGATAGAGCGGGAAGAACAGGATCTTCTCGCATCCCGCCTCGACCAGCGCGCGCACCTTCGATTCGGTCGAGGGGTTGCCGTAACGCATGCAGAAATCGACCATCACGCGGTCGCCGAAGCGCGCCGCCATAGCGGCGGCCAGCGCATCGGTCTGGTCGCGGGTGATGGTCATCAGCGGGCTTTCGCCGTTCTCGTGGTTCCAGATCAGCTTGTAGTTGGCTCCGCTGGTGAAGGGCCGCTTGGACAGGATCACAAGCTGAAGCAGGGGCTGCCAAAGCCAGGCAGAGTAGTCGATCACCCGCTTGTCGGACAGGAACTCGTTCAGGTAACGCCGCATCGACCAGTAGTCGTAATTGTCGGGTGTCCCCAGGTTGGCCAGCAGGATACCGACCCTGGCCTGCCGCACCGCCGGATGGTCGGCGGGCGCATGGGCCAGCCGCCCTTTGCCGGCCGGAACGGGCTCGGGTGCTGCGGATTGCCGGGCGGGGCGGGCGGGGGCCTGCATCGCGGTGGCATGGGGCAGGACCGGCCTGGCGTCAAGCATCGGGTTCCCTCCTGTGGCGAAAATCCGTGCCGGGACATAAGCTTTGCCGGTCCGGGGTCAACCGTGGCGGTCAGCCGCGCCCGCCGTGGTCGGGCAGGGGCCGTTCCGACGTGCCCAGTGCATCGGCCAGCCGCGCGGTGGCGCTGCCGGGGCGCAGGGGTTTCTGCTGGCTGTAGTGCGGGCGCCACCCGGTCAGCACGATCGTCTCGAACGTCGCGGGGATGCGCCCGTCCGGCCCTGCCAGCGCCCCGGCATAGCGCGCCGCCGCGCCCGCCAGCACTGCCCGCCGCGTCGGGTGCCGCAGCCGCCCGGCCAGCGCGTTTCCCTCGCCCATGGCGCGCAGGTCGGTCATCAGGTGCCATGGGTCGCGGTAGAGAACGCGGCGCGTGATCCCGTCGGCGACGGGAAGCGCCAGCCCCGCCCGGCCGAGCAGGGCACCCAGCTCGCGGATGTCGCCCATGGGCAGCACGCGCGGCGACAGACCTCCGGTCGCCTCGGCCTCGGCCTGCGCCAGCGCCGCGCGCAACTCGTGCAGGGTGCGGCCCCCGAACAGCGCGGCGATGAACAGCCCATCGGGGCGCAGCGCGCGGGCACACTGGATCACCTGACCCACCGGGTCGTCGGCCCAGTGCAGGCACAGCACGTGGATCACCAGGTCATGCGCGCCCGGTTCCAGCGCCAGCACCGGATCGTCGGCCACGACCTTCGCGCCGGGCAGCAGATCCGACCACAGCCCGGGATGCCCCGTCACCACAGCCGGTGCCGTAAACGACCTGTTAACCTCGCCGAGTCTCTCCTTGATCTCGGCACGCAGGTCGTCGTGCAGGAACCTGGCCATGCCACCTGCTTCGGCGCGGGCGCGCTGTCGGATCAGGGCGGGGCGGTCGGTCAGGCGGGGCGGGGCGGTCATGCACCGATAGGTGAAGGGACGGGTATGGGATTGCAAGCACTGCTCCGGGCCGTCTACCCGCCCCAGTGCGTGACCTGCGACGCGCCGGTGGCGGACGACTTTGCGCTTTGCCCCGACTGCTGGCGCGCCACACCCTTTGTCGGCGGCCTGGTCTGCGACCTCTGCGGCCTGCCCCTGCCGGGCGAGGACCCCGGCCAGCCCGTGCATTGCGACGACTGCCTGACCATAGCGCGGCCCTGGTCGCGCGGGCGGGCGGCGATGCTCTATGATGCGAATGCCCGCAGGCTCGTGCTGGCGCTGAAACACGGCGACCGGCTCGACCTCGCGCGTCCGGCGGGCGCCTGGGTCGCCCGGGCGGCGGCGCCCCTGGTCGTGCCCGGGATGCTGGTCGCGCCCGTGCACGACCAGGGGCGCCG
>DAOLBY010000007.1:12031-14580 GCA_035324325.1 Paracoccaceae bacterium
CCGCTGCACTGGTGGCGGCTGTTCCGGCGGCGCTACAACCAGTCGGCGCTGCTGTCGGCGGGGGCGGCGCAGGCGCTGGGGCTCGACCACTGCCCCGACCTCTTGCAGCGCACCCGTGCCACGCCCACGCAGGACGGCCGTGGCCGCGACAGCCGCTTCGCCAATGTCGAGGGCGCGATGCGTCTGCACCCATACCGCGCGGCCCGGGTGGCCGACCGGCCCGTTCTTCTGGTCGATGATGTCATGACATCCGGCGCGACGCTGGCGGCGGCAGCGCTGGCCTGCCTGGCAGGCGGCGCCGCCTGGGTCGGGGTGGCCGTTCTGGCGCGCGTTGCGAAGGCGCCGTAAAGGCCTATAGTCCCGCGCGACGCCGCAGGCAGGCCCGCGCATGACCGACATCGAGATCTACACCACCCCCCTCTGCGGCTATTGCCACGCCGCCAAGCGGCTGCTGTCTGCCAAGGGAGCGGCCTTTGCCGAGATCGACGTGAGCCGCGACCCCGCGCTGCGGGCCGCGATGGTCGGCCGTTCGGGCGGGCGGCGCACCGTGCCGCAGATCTTCATCGGCGGGAGAACGCGGGGGCGCGGCGCTGCGTCCTGATGCTCGAGCGCGACGGGCGGCTCGGGCCGCTGCTGGCCGGGTGATGCGGGCGGCGCTGGTCCAGTTGACAGTCGGGGACGACCCGGCGGCAAACCTGCCGATGACCCTGGCGGCGGTGGACCGGGCGGCAGCGGGGGGGGCGGACCTGATCCTGACCCCCGAATGCACCAACATCCTGTCGTCGAGCCGCGAACACCAGAACCGGGTTCTGCGCGAAGAGCACGACGACCCCACCCTCGCTGCACTGCGCGACGCGGCGGCGCGGTCGGGGCGCCGGCTGCTGATCGGCTCCTTGGGGCTGAAGACCGGGGACGCCGACGGACGGTTCGCCAACAGGTCGTTCCTGATCGGACCGGACGGCGCCATCGCCGCACGCTATGACAAGATCCACATGTTCGACGTGGACGTTTCCGAGACCGAGCGCTACCGCGAATCGGCAGCCTATCGCCCCGGCGATCGTGCGGTGCTGGCTGACACGCCCTTCGCGCGCATCGGCATGACGGTCTGCTACGACCTTCGCTTTCCGCATCTCTACCGCCGGCTTGCGCAGGCGGGGGCCGAGATCCTGACCGTTCCCCCCGCATTCAACCACATCACCCGGGCCGCGCATTGGGAGGGGCTGCTGCGCGCCCGGGCGATCGAGACCGGTTGTTTCGTGCTCGCGCCGGCGCAGACGGGCCAGCACCCCGAAGAGGCCGGAAAGGGCCGAGGCCGGCGCACGCATGGCCATGCCCTGGCCGTGGCGCCCTGGGGCGAGATTCTGGCCGATGCCGGCACCGAACCGGGCGTGACCTTCGTCGATCTCGAGCTTGCGCAGGTCGCCAGGGCCCGCGCCCGGGTGCCCTCGCTGACCCACGACCGCGCCTTCGGGGGGCCGTGAATGGGCGAGGGCGGCGACGACCTCGCGGTGGCCCTGTTCGGCGAGCTGTTCATGGCCGACCAGCTGGCGCGCAACCGCATCTCGAAGGTCCTGCCGCGCGGGATGGAACTGTCGCATTTCGGGGTTCTTAACCATCTGGCCCGCATCAACGAGGAACGCACGCCGGCGCAGCTGGCGCGCAGTTTCCATGTGACGCGGGGGGCCATGACCAACACGCTGAACCGTCTGGAATGGGCCGGCCATATCCACATCCGCCCCGACTGGGACGATGCGCGCCGCAAGTTCGTGGCGATCAGTCCGGCAGGCCGGGCTGCGCGCGACGCCGCCGTGCAGGCGGTTGCGCCGCTGATCGGTGGCCTGGTGGCCGATCTCGGGCAGGAACGCGTGCGCGCAGTGCTGCCGGTGCTGCGCGCCCTGCGCCTGCGCCTGGAGGGGGGCGACTGAGGTGGCGCCCCTGCTGGTGCTGGGCGCCACCGGGCGGATCGGCATCGCATTGCGTCAGGTCTGGGGGCCGGACGCGGCGATCTGGCAAGCGCGGGCGCCGCGTGCCGGGTTCGTGGCCTGGGATATCCTGGCCGATCCCGCGCCGGCCGGTGTGGCGTCCGGTGTCGTGCTTCTGCTGGCAGGGGGCAGGTCGGCGGCGGGGCAGGACGCGGCGCTGGCTCGGGCCACGTTGCGCGCCGCGCAGGCGCAGGGCGCGCGCTGGGTGTTCCTGGCCTCGTCCGCCGCGGTCTACGGGCCGGGCGAGGGGTTGGCCGAATCCGCGTCCGCCGCTCCGGTATCGGCCTACGGCGAGGCCAAACGGGCGATGGAGATGGCGGCGCATGATGTCCGGGGCGTTCCCGTCACGCTGCTGCGCATCGGCAATGTGGTCGGTGCGGACGGGCTGATCGGCGCGGCCATGCCCGGGCAGCCGGTGCTGCTCGACCGCGCGGAGGGGCGGCCGCGAGGGCCCGTCCGGTCCTGGATCGGGCCGGCGACGCTGGCCACGGTGCTGGCGGGCCTGGGCACCCGCGCCCCGCGGGTCGAGGGGGGGCCGCCACGGGCCAACCCCCCCCCGCCCCGCCC
>DAOLBY010000007.1:14590-44534 GCA_035324325.1 Paracoccaceae bacterium
GGCGAGGGCGGCCAGGGTGCTGGCGGTGCTGGACGGGCGCCCCGCGGGGGGCGGGGGCCGCGCGGCGCTCAACCTCTCTGCCGCGCCGCGCCCCGCCGGCATGGCGGATCTGCTGGAGGCTGCGGGCCTGCCCTGGGCCTGGGGGCCAAAGCCGGCGCTGTTGCCGGCCGTGACGCTGGACACCGAAGCGCTGTCCGCGCTGATCCCTCTGCCCCCTCAAGCCTCGGACCCCGCGCGCATGGTCGCCGAATGGCGGGCGCTGGCGGCATGACACCGGCCCGTCGCGCGCTGGACCTGACGCTGGCACTGGCGCTTGGCGCAGCCCTGGCGTTGCCCTTCGCGGTTCTGGTCCTGTGGCTGCGGCTGACGCAGCCCGGGCCGGTGTTCCATGCGGCAGAGCGGATGATGGCCCCGGGCCGCCCCTTCCGGCTGTGGAAGCTGCGCACGATGGCCCCGTCCGCAGGCGATGGGGGCGTGACGGGCGGGCACAAGGCGGCGCTGGTCACGCCGGCGGGCCGGTTCCTGCGCCGCACGCGGCTGGACGAGGTGCCGCAATTGTGGAACGTCATCCGCGGCGAGATGAGCCTGGTCGGCCCCCGCCCGCCCTTGCGGACCTATGTCGAGCGCTTCCCCGGCCTCTACGCCCGGGTCCTGCGGTCTCGCCCCGGGATCACCGGTCTGGCCACGCTGGTCTTTCACCGGCACGAGGAACGCATCCTGTCCCGCTGCCGCACCCCGGCCGAGACGGACGCCGCCTATGCGCGCCGCTGCGTGCCCCGGAAGGCGCGGCTCGACCTGATCCACGCGCGGCGGCGGACCGTCGGGCTCGACCTCTGGATCCTCTGGCGCACGGCCCTCCGGCGTCAGCGGAAATCGTCGGCAGTGCGCACGCGGCGCTGACCCTCGCCATGCGGATCGAACCCGTCGGCCACCACGGCGCGGACGCGGCAATCCTCGCATTTCGTCAGCAGCGCGAGGCGTTTCTCGGCCTCGTCCCCGGTGAACATCCAGTGCGCGGACAGGCGCGACTGGATGCGGGCGATGCCCGATTTCGTGCCGAACAGCTTGCCGCAGTCGGTGCAGGCGAAGGGTTCCTCGGAGTGCAGAAGCCGGCGGGGAGCGTCCCAGGCGGCAGTGTCGATCTGCGGGACCAGCGTGATCGCCTTCTCCGGGCAGGTGGCGGAGCAGATGCCGCATTGCACGCAGGCCGATTCGGTGAAGCGCAGTTCGGGCCGGTCGGGCGTGTCGGACAGCGCGCCCGCCGGGCAGGCGCCGGTGCAGGCGTGGCAAAGGGTGCAGGCCGCGGTATCGACGACGATGGTGCCGAAGGGCGCGTCCGCCGGAACGGGCAGGGCGGCCGCGGGGGGCAGGGGCGCGGTGCGCAGCATCTCGGCCACCGCCGTCACCAGTAGCCCGCGCTCGTCGGCCGGCGGCAGGAAGGAGGAGACGCCTGCGCGCGGGGCCTCGGGCGGCAAGGCATGGAGCGCGGCCTCCAGCATGTCGGGGTCGTCGGTGTCGATCAGTTCCGGCACCGGAAGGCCCGCGGCCTGGGCCACCCCCGCCATCAGGGACAACGTGGCGACCAGCCCCGCAGGGTCATGCGCCGGGCGCGACCGTGCCAGAACCAGAACGGCGGCGGCCCCCCAGGCATGGGCGGCGGCGATGGCGCCCGGGCCGATCTGCGTGACCTCGTTCACCGCCACGGGGATCACCTGCGCCGGAAGCCCGCGACCGAAGCGGCCCGCGGCCTCGACCAGCGGGCGGCCGTGGTCGGCGTCGTGGAACAGCACCACGGGTGCGCGCCGCGCTCCGGCGGCGTGATAGGCGCGCAGGCCGGCACGCAGCCTTCGGGCCAGCGCTTCCGTGGCGGGCAGGACATAGGCGGCGGCGCCCGTCGGGCAGGCGGCCGCACATTGTCCGCAGCCGGCGCAGACGAAGGGGTCGATCGCGACGCTGTCGCCCGCCGGGGCAATGGCGCCAGTCGGGCAGAGGTTCAGGCAGCGCGTGCAACCGGTGATGCGGTTGCGCGTATGGGCGCAGAGGTCGGCGCGGAAGTCGATGAAGCGCGGCTTGTCGAAGGTGCCGACCAGCCCTGCCGCCTGCCGCAGCGCGCGTTCCACCGCCACGGAGTCGCGCGGGTCGGCCCGCAGGTAGCCCGGCCGCTGATCGGGCGCGGGGAACAGGGGCGGCGCACCGGTCAGGTCAACCACCAGGTCGGCCTGGCTGGTGGCGCCGTCCCTGCCCGGCCCGAAAGCCAGCACCCGGCGGGACGACGGCAGGGCGGCGGCTGTGGCGTCGATGGTCAGATCGAAGGCGCCCAGATGCCCGCGCGCCGTCCGAACCCGGCCCTGCATCACCGGAAACACCGTCTCGCCCGGCGGCGTCACCTCGGCCCCCGGCGCCAGCAGGACGGTCACGTTCAGGCTGTCGGCAAGCCGGTGCCCGGCCTCGACCGCCGTCTCGTCGCGACCGAGGATCAGCACCACGCCCCGACTCTCCATCGTCACGAAGGAGAACTCGCCCGGCGCCTCGGCGGCCATGGCCAGCAGCGCCGCCATCTTGGGGGCGCTGTCCGCCGCCTGTTCGGTCCAGCCCGCGGTTTCGCGGATGTTGGCGAAGGCGATCGGCTGCGTCGCGCCCGCCGCCTCGGCCATTTCGCAAAACAGGGGCGCTTCCTGTGTGCAGGCGACGGTGATCGGACGGCCGGTCGCCAGCGCCTCGCGGTAGCGGTCGGCCTGCGCCCGGCAAAGCTGATGCACCGGGGCCGAGCCATCGCCGCAGGCGGCCCTTGCCATCGCAGCGACATCGGGCGCCATCGTCCCCTCGCAGGTGCAGGTCAGGACAATGCGGTCGGTCTGGCTCATCAAGCGTCCTCTGGCGCGCGGCACTTGCCGCTTGGCTGGGCGCGAACCATGTGCCACATCCATGGCCCTTGCAAGGAGAGCCGATGACCGCCCCCCGCGCCCTGACCCTGCCGCCACCCTATGCCGCACATCACGTTGCGGGCGGCGACATCGCCGAAGCAGCAGTTGCCCGCGCGACCGACGGGGCGGGCACGCTGGTCTGGTCGCAGCGGCCGGGCGAGGCGCCCGGGCGGCTGGACTTCGCAGTGGTGCTGGAACCCGATGAACCGCTGTCTGCCGCCCGCCGTGCGGTGCTTGCAGGGCACGTCGCGCTGGCCGAGGCGCTGGCCGCCCATTGCCCGCCCGAACGTGCGGTCCGGCTGTCGCCGCAGGGAGAGGTCACGCTCGACACCTCGCGGCTGGGCGGGATTCGGATTGTCGCTCCCGGTGGGGTGGCAGAGGATGCGGTGCCCGACTGGCTGGTCGTGGCGGTCGAACTGATCGCGGATCGCGACCATCTGGACCATCCCGGCACGGTCCCGCATTCGATCAGCCTGAAGGAAGAGGGATTCGAGGATCCGCCGGCGGTGGTCGAATCCTTCGCGGCGCATCTGATGCTGGCCTTCGACCGCTGGCGGCACGAGGGCTGGGGCTGGGTGGCGCGCCGGGCCTCCGAGCGGCTGGACCGTCACGGCCAGTATGACGATGCTGGCGCATGGGTGAACGGCCCGTCGCGCGTCGCGCTGCACGCCGCACTGCGCGACATGCCCTGGCGCGGGGCGGGAGGTCCGATCCTGTGACGAAGCTGCCGCGCACCATAAGGCTCGACCCGTCGGACACGGTGGTGTTCCCGCGGGCCGCCGAGCCGGGCGAATGGGCGGTTCCGGGCACCTTCCTGTTTGCCGGGCGCCCGGTTTCCGCGCTCGACCGCAAGACGCAGATCGCCTTCCGGTCGGGCTTTCTCGGCCTGTCGGGCTGGGGCTTCTCCACCCTCGTGACCGTGGCCGAGGCGCGGGCCGAGGAACGCCGCGCCGCAGTCGACCTGCTGGCCCTGCAGCTCGTGGTGCATCTCGGCGCCCCGGACGAGGCGACGGCCCGCCCGGCGGCCGAGGAAGAGATCGCGCTGGCCGAGGATCTGTGCCGTCCTCACCCGCCCGGCATGCTGATGGCGCTTCACCGGGCCGAGGACGCAGGCGGGATCGTGGAGCGGTTCCGCACGCTGAGGCCCCGCGACCAGACGGCCTATTCGGCCGACTATCTTCGGGGCCACGGCCGGGCCTTCGAGTTCTTCGAGACCGACGAGGACGAAACCGGCGCCATCGACCTGCGCAACATTGCCGGGGGTCAGGGATGAACGAGTTCTGGGTCGCCTCGGGCCATCACCTGACCCGGCTGGACGGCGAGGGCTGGATGGCGGTGACGGAGGAACTGATCCTGGCCTGGCTCGCGCGCCCCGAGGTCGTGCCGCCACCCGAGGCCTGCTTTGCCGAACGTGCGCTGCATGCGCGCCTGTTGAAGGCTCCCCGCGACAGCGTCACCCCTGGCCAGATCGCCGCCATGGCCGACGCCGACGCGCGCGAGAACTGGGGTTTCCTGATCGCGCTGCGCGATGCACTGCTGGCGAAGGGGTCGGTCGAGGGCGGATACCTGTCGCTGGTGCGCGCGGGCACCCGGTTGCCGGTGGTGTTCTACGACCAGCTGGTGCAGTTGATCCTGCGCAACGCGCTCGACGGTTGCGACGACGTGTTCACCCTGCGCGCGGCCGAGATGATGTTCCGCATCCAGCGCGGGCATCTGGACAACGGCGCACTGCTGCTGGCCGACGACGAACTGGTGGCCGAGCTGGAGGCGGAGCGCCATGTGAACCCGCTGGGGGCGATGCTGGCGGGCGGCGTCTCGGCGCTCGACGTGCTGGGCGAGGGCAACGCCTGGACCTACTGGAGCCGGTCGGACGCGCATACGATGGTGCTGCCCTACGGCGCCGATGCCCGGGCGCGCGACGGGCTGGCGCGGGCGCTGGCGGCCTTTGTCCGACATCTGACGGGGCTGGAGGTGCAGGTCACACCGGCGACACGGGCCGAGGGGGTTGACCTGCGCTGGTATGTGGGTCTCGATCAGGTGGGCACGCGGATCGGCGATGCGCTGTGGCGGGGCGATGCGCCCCGGGACGTGCTGGTCGGGCTGTTCGAGATGTGGTTGGAACCGGCGGCGCTGCGGCCAGAGGTGCAGGGGCATCCGGTCTGGCTGATGCTGGGAATGGGGGCGGACAACACGGTGCGGATGAAGCCGCAGAACCTGATCACGGGCCTGCCGCTGGCGCGCGGGCCGGAAGGGCACGCCTGAGATGCCGCGCGAGGTGCTGCGCATCGGCATCGTCGGGCGGTCCTGGCCGCCATCGTCGCGCTGGGCGACCCGCGCGCTGCGTCCCCATGCAGCGATGGACGCCGGCCCGGACCTGCCCGCCGGCACCCTGATGCACGAGGAGGCGGGTGTTCGGACCGTCTGGCTGGGCACCTACGCGCTGGTCCTGCACCACGGCGAGACGGGGCACTACCGGACCAACCTCGGTTCGGCCCGGCCCTCGGTCTGGGTGTCGATGGAGGGCGATGCGGTGCGCATGGTCACGCCCGACCCCTATGAGGGCGAGGCGCTGGCCGGCGACCCCGGGCGTGTGGTCGAGGCCCTGGCGATGCCCGCCGGAGTGCAGGCGGCAGTAGCGGATTTCATCGCTCGCCACCACGAGGACGTGCCGTTCCACAAGCGCCAGCGCACCCCCGCGCCGGGCGCGGTGGAACCGCCGCGGGCGCCCCGCATCCTGCCGCCGGGCGAAGGCTGGGGCCGGCGATGAGCGGGCAGGGCGGCGACGATCCGGAAGGCTTCCTGTCGCGCTGGTCGGCGCGAAAGCGGGCCGAGGAAGTGACGCCGGTGGATGGGCCGGAGGCAGCGGCCCTGCCGGCCGAACCTCCGACCGCCTCGGCTCCCGAAGCGCCCGACCCCGACCTGATCGCGCTGCTGCCCAGGATCGAGGATATCGGACCGGGCACCGACATCCGCGGGTTCATGCAGCAGGGTGTGCCGCGCGCCCTGCGCAACGCGGCGTTGCGCAGGGCCTGGGCGGCAAACCCGGCCATCGCCAGCTATGAGGATCCGGCGCGCGACTACTTCTGGGACTACAACGCCCCGGGTGGCGCGCCGGGCAGCGGCGGCAGCATCACCGCCGAGGATGCGCGCCGCATGGCCGAACGCATCCTGCGCGGCCCGCCCCCGGCCGACCCGCCCGCCGCCGAGACTGCCGAGGGCAAGGCACCCGCACCCGGGGAAATGGCGGATGATCCTGCCGACGGGGCGGCGCAAGGCAATCCGGGGGCCGGACCGCCACCGCCTGCGGCGCCCGACGCCGCGGAATCGATGGCCGAGGAACCGCCCGTGCCCCGGCGCCATGGCGGGGCCGTTCCCACCTGAGGCGCCGGGAAACCGAGAAACTGGTCAGTGTTTCGGACCGCTTCACGCGATTTGCTTTTGCAATCCGCGGCAAAAGACGTATCCTTTTGCGGAAGCGGCCCGGGAAGCGCCGCGAGGGAGTGGAATGTCCGATCAAGCCAGCCCGGCATATGCCGCGCCAGCCGATCCTGAAAATGCGCTGAGGGCCCAGCACTGGGGCCTGTTGGCGCGCCTGCTGGTGACCGCGCCGGACCAGACTCTGCTGGCCGGACTTGCCGGACTTTCGGGCGACGACACGCCGCTCGGCCGGGCATATGAAGGGCTTGCGGCGGCTGCCGCGACCACCAATCCCAAGGCTGCCGCGGACGAGTTCTTCGCCCTGTTCATCGGCGTCGGGCGCGGCGAGTTGCTGCCCTATGCGTCCTTCTACCTGACCGGCTTCCTGAACGAACGCCCGCTGGCCGACCTGCGGCGCGACCTTGCGGCCATGGGGGTCGAACGGCAGGCCGGGCGGCATGAGCCCGAGGACCATGTCGCCAGCCTCTGCGAGGTGATGGCCGGGCTTGCGGGCGGAGCATTCGAGGCCTCGGGCCTCGGTTGCGGCGGGGCGGGAGAGGCGGGGTTCTTCGCGCGCCACCTCGAGCCCTGGGCGGGCCATTTCTTCGACGACCTCGGCCGCGCGCCGAGTTCGTCCTTCTACCGGGCCGTGGCCGGCATCGGTCGGCAACTGATCGAGATCGAGGCGCGGGCCTTTGCCCTTGCGCGCGCCGCAGCAGGGGACGCGAGCCCCGCAACCAGGGCTTTCGCATGAACAGGAACACGGGGGCCGCGGCAGCGGACCGCACAGGGGAGGACGACATGGCGGACGACGCAAAACGCAAGGGCACCGGCCTGGGGCGCCGCGCCTTCTTCGGCGTGGCCGCGGCCTCGGGCGCGGCCGCTCTGGCCGGCGGGGCCGCACCGGCGCTGGCGCAGGAGGCACCGGCCGAACGCACCAAGGCCCGCTATCAGGAAACCGACCACGTCAAGCGGTTCTACGAGACGAACCGCTACTACAAGGGGGAATGATCCATGCTCGTCAAACGCAAATCCCTGGATGCGGCGCGCGGCGGGCTGTCGGCCATGGCCGCGAACCTTGCCGCGAAACCCGTTGACCGCCGCAGCTTCCTGCGGTCGTCGGGCCTTGCCGTCGGCGGCCTGGCGGCGCTGGCGGGCATCGGCGCCGGCACCGTCCGCCGCGCCGAGGCCGGGCCGATGGTGCATGGCCAGCCGGTCGAGATCCGCAAGAACATCTGCACCCACTGCTCGGTCGGATGCACGGTGAAGGCCGAGGTGCAGAACGGCGTCTGGGTGGGCCAGGAGCCCGCCTGGGAGAGCCCGATCAACCGCGGCACGCATTGCGCCAAGGGGGCGTCGGTGCGCGAGCTGGTGCACGGCGACCGCCGGCTCAAGTATCCGATGAAGAAGGTGGGCGGCCAGTGGCAGCGCATCACCTGGGACCAGGCGATCGACGAGATCGGCGAGCGGATGCTGGCGATCCGCGAGACCTCGGGCGCCGACTCGGTCTATCTGCTCGGCTCCGCCAAGTTCTCGAACGAAGGCGCCTACCTGTTCCGCAAGTTCGCGGCCTTCTGGGGCACCAACAACGTCGACCACCAGGCGCGCATCTGCCATTCGACCACCGTCGCGGGCGTGGCCAACACCTGGGGCTACGGCGCCCAGACCAACAGCTACAACGACATCCGCAACTCCAAGACCGTGATCTTCATGGGGTCGAACGCGGCCGAGGCGCACCCGGTCTCGCTCCAGCACATCCTGCAGGGCAAGGAGACGCAGCGCGCCAACGTCATCGTCTTCGACCCGCGCTTCACCCGCACCGCGGCCCATGCGACCGACTATGTGCGCTTCCGTTCGGGCACCGACATCGCGGTGATCTGGGGCCTGATGTGGCACATCTTCGAGAACGGCTGGGAGGACAAGGAGTTCATCGCGCAACGCGTCTACGGGATGGACCAGGTGCAGGCCGAGGTGGCCAAGTATCCGCCCGACGTGGTCGAGCGCATTACCGGCGTCCCCGAGGCGCAGATGCGGCGCGTGGCCGAAACCTTTGCCACGGTGAAGCCCTCGACCTTCATCTGGTGCATGGGCGGCACGCAGCACACGGTGGGCACGGCCAACGTGCGGGCCTATTGCGACCTGCTGCTGGCCACCGGCAACGTCGGCGCCGAGGGCACGGGGGCCAACATCTTCCGCGGCCACTGCAACGTGCAGGGGGCAACGGACTTCGGCCTGGATATCGGCAACCTGCCCGGCTACTACGGGCTCGCGGCCGGGGCCTGGCGCCACTGGTCGCGGGTCTGGGACGTGCCCTACGACTATTTCGTCGGCCGCTTCGACGCGGTGCCGGCCAAGGGCGGGCGCGACCCGCGCACGGCGGAAGAGAACATGGCTGTGTCGGGCATCCCGTCGACCCGCTGGTTCGACGCCACGATGATCGACGCCGAGGAAGTGGACCAGCGCGACAACATCAAGGCGATGATCGTCTTCGGGCATGGCGGCAACACCGTCCCGCGGATGAAGGACGCGCAGAAGGGGATGAACGCGCTCGACCTTCTCGTGGTGGCCGACCCGCATCCCACCACCTTTGCCGCGCTGCATGACCGGACCGACAACACCTATCTGCTGCCGATCTCGACCCAGTTCGAATGCGACGGGTCGCGCACGGCCTCGAACCGCTCGGTCCAGTGGGGCGAGAAGGTGGTCGAGCCGATCTTCGAATCCGACAACGACTATGCGGTGATCTACCGGCTCTCGGCCCGGCTCGGGTTCGGGGACGAGATGTTCAAGAACTACGAGATGGTGCAGGGCAAGTTCGGCATGGAGCCGACGGCCGAATCGATCACCCGCGAGTTCAACCGGGGCATGTGGTCCTGCGGCTATACCGGCCAGTCGCCCGAGCGTCTGAAGGCGCACATGGCCAACCAGGACCAGTTCGACCTGGTGACGCTGCGCTCGCTCTCGACCGCGCCGGCCGAGGTTCAGGGCGACTTCTACGGCCTGCCCTGGCCCTGCTGGGGGACGCCGGAACTGCGCCACCCGGGCACGCATATCCTCTACAACACCAACCTCGAGCCGATTAAGGGCGGCGGTGCCTTCCGTCCGCGTTTCGGGCTGGAGCGCGAGGGGGTGACGCTTCTGGCCGAAGGCTCCTGGCCGAAGGGGTCCGAGATCGAGGATGGCTATCCCGAGTTCACCTATGGCGTCCTGCAGACGCTGGGCTGGGACGCCGACCTCACGGCCGACGAGCTGGCGGTGATCCAGCGCATCGGCGGCAATGACCCCGAACGCATGGCGGCGGTGTCCTGGTCGATCGACCTGTCGGGCGGCATCCAGAGGGTGGCGCTGATGCACGGCTGCGTGCCCTTCGGCAACGGCAAGGCCCGGGCGGTCGCCTGGAACCTGCCCGACCCGATCCCGGTCCACCGCGAACCGATCTATTCGCCGCGCCCCGACCTCGTGGCGGAATATCCGACGCGCGACGACGGCCGGCAGCTTCGCATGCCCAACATCGGCAAGACGATGCAGGACAAGGCCGTGGCCGACAAACTGCACGAGAAGTTCCCGATCGTCCTGACCTCGGGTCGCCTGGTCGAATACGAGGGGGGCGGCGAGGAAACCCGCTCGAACCCCTGGCTGGCGGAACTGCAGCAGGACATGTTCGTGGAAATCAACCCGGCCGACGCCTCGTCCCGCGGCATCGCGGACGGCGGCTGGGTCTGGGTGACAGGGCCGGAACAGGGGTCGAAGGCCCGGGTGAAGGCACTGGTCACCGAACGGGTGGCGGCGGGGGTGGCATTCATGCCCTTCCACTTCGCCGGATGGTTCGAGGGGGACGACCAGCGGGGCAAATACCCCGAGGGCACCGACCCCATCGTCCTGGGCGAAAGCGTCAACGTGATCACGTCCTACGGCTATGACCCGGTGACGGGCATGCACGAAGGCAAGGTCACGCTCTGCCAGATCGCGGCGGCGTAAGGGAGGACCGCAACAATGGCTCGCATGAAGTTTCTCTGCGACGCGGACCGCTGCATCGAATGCAACGCCTGCGTCACCGCCTGCAAGAACGAGCACGAGGTGCCCTGGGGCATCAACCGCCGCCGCGTCGTCACGCTCAATGACGGCCTGCCCGGGGAACGTTCGGTCTCGATGGCCTGCATGCACTGCACCGACGCGCCCTGCGCGTCGGTCTGCCCGGTGTCGTGCTTCTACACCACGGCCGACGGCGTCGTGCTGCATTCCAAGGACACCTGCATCGGCTGCGGCTACTGCTTCTACGCCTGCCCCTTCGGCGCGCCGCAGTATCCGCAGACGGCAAACTTCGGCACCCGCGGCAAGATGGACAAGTGCACCTATTGCGCCGGCGGGCCCGAGGCCGACCTGTCGGCCGCCGAGTACCAGAAGTACGGCGCCAACCGCCTGGCCGAGGGCAAGCTGCCGCTCTGTGCCGAGATGTGCTCGACCAAGGCGCTGCTTGCGGGTGACGGCGACATCATCGCCGAGATCTACAAGGAGCGCGTGGTCACGCGCGGCTACGGCTCGGGCGCCTGGGGCTGGCGCACGGCCTACGGCGACACGATCACGGTGTAAGGGGAAGCGCGATGAAACACGTCCTATCGGCGCTGGCTTTCGCGCTGGCCCTCACGCTTGCCGCGCCCGCCATGGTGCAGGCACAGCAGGTCAACCCGACGGCCAACTCGGTGACGGAGGATGCGCTGTTCAACGCGCTCCGCCCCGGGCAGGAGGTCGCCGGCCGCATCTCCATCCCCGACGCCGGGGCCGCGGGCCTGATCAAGCCCGACAACAAGGGCTGGGCCGCCACGCACAACACCACGGTCAAATCGCTGACCACATGGTCGATTGCCGGCGTCCTCGTCCTTCTGGCGCTGTTCTACGTCGTCCGCGGCCGCATCCGCATCGACGCCGGCCCCTCGGGCCGGTCGATCACGCGCTTTGCGGGCATCGAGCGGTTCGCGCACTGGCTGATGGCGGGGTCGTTCATCGTGCTGGCGCTGACCGGCCTGAACCTTGTCCTCGGCCGGACGCTCGTGCTGCCGCTGGTGGGCGAGGGCGGCTTCGGAACGCTGTCGGCCTATGGCAAGATCGCGCACAACTATGTCGGCTGGGCCTTCATGATCGGGCTGGCACTGTCCTTCGTGCTGTGGGTCGGGCGCAACATCCCGCGCGCGCATGACATGACCTGGATCGCGCAGGGTGGCGGGCTGCTGAAGAAGGGCGTCCACCCGCCGGCAGGCAAGTTCAACGCCGGGCAGAAGCTGATCTTCTGGCTGGTGACGCTGGGCGGCATCGCGCTGTCGGTGACGGGCTACTTCCTGCTGTTCCCGGGAACCATCGGACAGGCGGACTGGCAGTTCTACCAGCTGATCCACGGCATCGTCTCGGCGCTGCTGACCGCCATCATCCTGGCCCATATCTACATCGGGTCGGTGGGGATGGAGGGCGCCTTCGACGCGATGGGCTCGGGCGAGGTGGATCTGAACTGGGCCAAGGAACATCACCCCCTGTGGGTGGAAGAGGTGCAGGGCAAGGGCGCCGCGCACGGATCGGCCCACCCCGCCGAATAGGTGGCGCCGCTCGGCCGCGACAACGATCAACCGGCCCCGCCCGCTGCCCGGGCGGGGCCGTTTCAACCGGGCCAGGGCATGACCGACGCCGATCGCATCCATCAGGCCAAGGCAGCTCTGGCGGGCATCGCCCTGCCGGACGGCAGCGCGCTCGGCGCGTCCGGCCGGCTGTCGGGCCCGGTGATGGCCGGCGGGCGCTTGTCGGCCGCCATCGCCATCGCGCCGCAGGAGGCTGCGGCCATGGCGACGGTGCGCGATGCGGCCGAGGCCGCGCTGCGCGCGATCGACCCGCGCGCCACGGTGGCGCTGACGGCCGACCGCCCGGCCCCGCCGGCGCTGCGCGCCGCTGCACCCGCACCGGAAAAGCTGCCGGTCCTGCCCGGGGTGCGGCATGTGATCCTTGTCTCATCGGCCAAGGGCGGGGTGGGCAAGTCCACCACCTGCGTCAACCTCGCGCTCGGGCTGCGCGCCATGGGCCTTTCGGTCGGTGTTCTCGATGCCGATGTGCATGGCCCGTCGCTGCCCACGCTTCTGGGCCTGACCGCAAGGCCCCGCATGGGCGCCGACCGCCGTTTGCTGCCGGTCGAGGCGCAGGGCCTGAAGGCGATGTCGATGGGGCTGATGGTGGACCCGGAAACCGCGATGGTCTGGCGTGGGCCGATGGTCACATCCGCAATCACCCAGATGCTGGCCGAGGTCGACTGGGGGCGCCTCGACGCGCTGCTGGTGGACATGCCTCCCGGCACCGGGGACGCGCAACTGGCCATCGCCCAGGGCGCCCGGCCCTCGGGCGCGGTGATCGTGTCCACCCCGCAGGACCTCGCGCTGATCGACGCGAGACGCGGTGTGGCGATGTTCCGCAAGATCGACGTGCCCATCCTGGGCATGGTCGAGAACATGGCGCATTTCCTCTGCCCCGACTGCGGGGGGCGTCACGCGATCTTCGGCGAGGGCGGGGCCGAGGCCGAGGCCGCGCGCCTGGGTGTGCCCTATCTGGGCGCCGTGCCCCTGACGATGGAATTGCGGGCGGCGTCCGACGCCGGCCGCCCCGTGACGACCCGCGACCCCGAAGGGACGCTGGGCAGGATTTACCGCCGGATGGCCGAGGCGCTCTGGCAGAATCTCAACGCGCCGCGGGTGGCGGCGGAATGACAAGGGAGTTGTCACAATGAAGGCTTTCCTCGCATCGGTGGTGGTGGCCGTGGCCGTGGCCTTCGGCGCCCACTACGTTCTGAACGACCGCTTCCAGACCTCGGCGCCCGACGCCTTCACGACCGAAGGGTCGCGCATCACCTCGCCCGGCCGCAATCTGGTGCAGTTCTGACCTCCTGGTGATGATCCTGCCGTTGTCCCCGCTCCCCTTCCCTCCCTCACGAAGGGGGAGGAGGCAGCGGGTTGCGGACCGAGTGCCCAAGCCGATGACCGTGGCAACGCCACTCCACGCCTTGCGGCGGCCATGGGGGTGGGGGGCAGTGCTGGCCTTTGCGCTGGCCCTGCCGGCGGCGGCGCAGGACATGCGCGGCCATGGCGGGCCGGTGCGGGCGCTGGCCGTGGCCAGCGGGACGGGGATTTCGGGGTCCTTCGACACGCGGGCGATCCGCTGGGACGGCACGCGCCCTGCCCTTGTGGTGCGCGGCCATACTGGCGCGGTGACGGCCGTGCTGCCGCTGTCGGACGGTGGCTTTGCCAGCGGCGGACAGGACGGGCAGGTCGTGACCTGGGGCACGGGGCCGGAGCCGGTTGCCGGGCGGCGCGCGCATGACGCGCCCGTGGCGGCCATGGCCGAGGTTGCGGGCGGCGTTGCCTCGGCCGGTTGGGACGGGCGGATCGTGCTGCCCGATGGAACCGCATGGGACGCGCATCAGGGGCAGGCTACGGGTCTCGTGGCCCATGGTGGCGGCCTCGCCTCGGTCGGAACCGATCTGCGGCTGCGGTTCTGGAACCTGGACGGCCGGCTCACCGCATCGGTCGACCTTGTCTCACCCCCCGCCGCGCTGGTGGCCGAAGCGGAAGCGGTGATCGTGGCCGGGGCGGATGGCGCGCTGCGCCGGATCGCACCCGGCGGGGTGCTGGCCGAACGCAGCCTCTCCGACCGCCCGCTGCCGGTGGTCGCGCTGGCGATGGGGCCGGGAGTGCTCGCCGCCTCCTCGGTCTCGGGCGAGGTCTGGATCGTGGACGCGGCCGACTTCACCCTGCGCACGCGCATCGAGTCCGGGCAGGGCGCGGTCTGGGCCGTTGCCTTCGCCGGCGAAACGCTGCTGACGGGCGGCAACGACGGGCTGATCCGGCGCTGGACGCTGGCCGGCGAA
This sequence comes from Paracoccaceae bacterium, assembly GCA_035324325.1. Taxonomy (GTDB): domain Bacteria; phylum Pseudomonadota; class Alphaproteobacteria; order Rhodobacterales; family Rhodobacteraceae; genus DAOLBY01. The sequence continues at coordinate 28,826 of DAOLBY010000007.1, forward strand.
CCCCTGGGCGAGGGCGCCGGTGCCGCCATCGCCGATGACGGCAGCCGGGGCGCGCAGGTCTGGCGGGCCTGCGCCGTGTGCCACACGCTCGACCCCGACGACGGCGGCCGCGCCGGCCCGACGCTGCACGGCGTCTTCGGCCGCCGGATCGGCACCGCACCGGACTATGCCTATTCGGAGGCGCTGCGCAGGCTCGACATCGTCTGGACGGAAACCACCGTCGCCGCCTTGTTCGAACAGGGCCCCGAGGCCTATACCCCCGGCAGCCGGATGCCCGAACAGCGCCTGCCCGATCCTGCCGACCGGGCCGCGCTGGTCGATTTCCTGCGCGCCAACGGGGGATGAGCGAAGGCATGACCTGGGACGACGAGGTGGATGCCACGGGCCTGCTGTGCCCGCTGCCCGTCCTGCGGGCCCGCAAGCGGATGCGGGCGCTGGCGCCGGGGCAGGTGCTGCGGCTGGTCGCGACCGACCCCGCCGCGCTGATCGACGTGCCCCATTTCTGCCGCGAGGCGGGGCACGAGGTTCTGTCGATGGAGGAACGGGCGGCGGATCGGGTCTGGCTGATCCGCCGCGGGTAGGGCGGCGCCTCACGCCCCTGCCGCGGCCAGCCCCTTGTCGAGGAGCGCCGCGATCTCGGCCCGGCCGGTCCCGGCGACAATGCGTCCGATCTCGGCCTCACCCTTGAGCACGACCAGGGTTGAACGGCGCGGGATGTTGAGTTCGGCCACCAGCATCCCGTCCTTCCAGCGATCCCAGTCCACGTTCACGAAGGCCATGGCGCGGTCGTAGGCGGGGTTCTCCTTGCGCAAGGCATTGATCACCCGTTCCTGCGCGCGGCAGGTGGAACACCAGTCGGCCTTGAAGTCGAGGAAAACCGTCTTCCCCCCGGCGCGCAGGGCGTCCAGCCGGTCGGGGTCGTAGGTCTCGGCCGCGCGGGCGGGCAGGGCGGGGGCCAGCGTGACGGCGGCGGTCAGGATCAGGAAGTCGCGGCGATGCATGGGGGTCTCCATTCGGATGTCAGAGCGATACGGACAGGTCCTGAAGCCAGATCGGCATCAGGTCGAGAATTGCAGCCTCGATCCGGTGCTGCGCGCCGGTGAGGATGAGGAGGGCGACGGCGACGAAGGCCGCGCCGAGCAGGGGCCGCGATCGACGGGCCAGCGCCATCAGCGCCACGCGACGGCGGGCCAGCGCGGCCCGCGCGCCGTAGCCGAGCGCCAGGATCAGCGTGGCCACACCTGCCGCAAAGACCGTCATGATCGCGCCAGCCTGCGCCAGCCCCTGCCCGGACGAGGCGAGGCCGATCGCCGCGCCCAGCGTCGGGCCGACACAAGGGCTCCAGACCGCGGCCAGCAGCGCGCCGGTGGCGGCCTGTCCCGCCAGGCCGCGCCGGTCGATCCGGTCGAGGCCGGCATCCGCCCGTGCGGCCATGCCGCCGGTCGCCAGCGCGAAACCGGCGGTGGCCCTGGGCCACAGCAGGACAAGGCCGAAGCCGAGCATCAGTACGGCCGCCGCCCGCACCACCATGTCCTCGGTCAGACCGGCCGCCCGGCCCGCGGCGGCAACGCCGAGACCCAGCGTCACGAAAGCCAGTCCCATGCCCGCGGCCAGCGCCACCGGGCCGAGCCGGTGCGCCTGCAGCGCCGAGGCCAGCACGATCGGCAGCACCGGCAGGACGCAGGGGTTGATCAGGGTCAGAAGCCCCGCGCCATAGGCAAAGAGAAGGTCCATCCGCGATCCTGCCATGTTCCTGCCCCCGTTTACGCGACAGGCGCTGCGCAGGTTGCAACACGGCTGCGTGATCGTCCCGCGGCCCGCCCTCAGGTCCGGTTGCGGGCGAGCTGCACGGCAAGGATCCCGGCTGCGACCACCGCCACGCCGAGGACGTCGACCCAGCTCAGCGCCTCGCCCAGAAGGGCCCAGGCGATCAGGACACCGAAGAACGGGTTGAGGAAGTGGAAGGCCGCAGCGCGCACCGCCCCGATGCGACTGACCAGCCGGAACCAGACCCAGGTGGCAAGCAGGCCCGGCACCAGCGTCGTATAGGCGAAGGCCGCAAACAGCCTCGGCGTCGGGTTCCACCACAGCGTCTCGGTGAGGGCCGCGGCCGCCGCCAGCGCGGCCGACCCCACCAGCATCTGCAACCCCACGACCATCAGCAGGTTGCCGCCTGACGTCGCGCCCCGCACCGCCAGCGTGGCGAAGGCCAGTGCCGAGACCCCGGCGATGCACAGCGCCAGCCCGAAGGCATCCCCCCCCGCCCCGCCGAAGCGCCCGCCCATGATCAGCGCGACACCGGCGAACCCCGCCGCCAGCCCGACCCAGGCCAGGGGGCGCAGCCTCTCGCCGTAAAGGCCCCACCCCGCCACCGCCACGATCAGCGGCATGGTGGAGGCCAGGATCGAGGCAAGCCCCGCCTCGATCCGCTGCATGGCGACGAAGTAGAGCCCCAGGTAGAGCGCGTTCTGGCACAGCCCGAAGATGACGGCCCCGCGCCATTGCGCCGCGGTCAGCCGGGCCGACTGTCCCGCCGCGGCCGCCAGCCCCACCCCGATCAGCCCCGAGATCAGGAACCGCAGCGCCAGCGCCGTCAGGGGCGGGGCGTCGGCCACGATCATCCGGGCGGAGGTGAAGGCCGAGGACCACATCACCACAAAGGCAATCCCCATCAGGATCGCGGTCAGGTCCAGCCGGGACGGGGTCACGTCGCGGGCGGCTCCCAGAGTTCGATGGGGTTGCCTTCGGGGTCATGGATGCGGGCGAAGCGACCGTAGCTTCCGTCGCCGTCCCAGTCGGCGCGGGTCTCCACGCCGATCCCCGCCGCCCGCAGCGCCCCGAGCAGTCCGTCCAGATCGTCCACCCGGAAGTTCAGCATGAACGCCCGGTCGGCCGGGAAGTAGTCGCTGTCCTGCCGGAACGGGGTAAAGACCGTCGGTCCAGCCGCCTGCATCCAGACCGGACCGTCCGATGCCCCAACCCCCAGTTGCGCCAGATACCATGCGGCCAGCGCATCGGGATCCTGCGCGCGGAAGAAGAACCCACCGATGCCTGCTGCCTGCGCCACTCTGGCCTCCAATGAAGAAGGGTCGCCCGCAGGCGACCCTATCAGCACCGTCACGGCGCGGGAACGGCCGTCAGCCGTTCACACTGTCCTTCAGCGCCTTCGAGATGGCAAACTTCACCTGCTTGTCGGCAGGCTTGGTCACCGTCTCGCCGGTCGCCGGGTTGCGCACCTGGCGTTCGGGCCGGGCGCGGCAGACCATCTTGCCGAGACCGGGAAGCGCCACGGCGCCGCCGCCCGCGACCGCGCGCGCCACCACCGACGCCAGCGCATCCAGCGCGGCCGAGGCCGTCTTCTTGTCCGAGCCCATCGTCTCGGCCATCTCGGCCACCAGTTGCGCCTTGGTCATCGGTTTCGTCGTCATTTGCGGTTTCCTTGTCCCTGTCGGTTGCGCCGCCGGTCCCTCCGGGCCGCTACCCCGCGGCCCGCTCCCGGAAAACGGGCGAATTGCGTTGCTACACAGGTTTTCGCGGCCCCGATCAAGCCCGAATTGACCGTTCCGGTGGGATTCAGCGGCTTTTTCCCTACAGAAAGGCCGTTTCGTCGAAGCTGCGCAGCTTTCGGCTGTGGATCCGCTCGAGCGGCATGTCACGCAGCCGCTCCATCGCGCGCACCCCGATCTGGAGATGGCGGGACACCTGCGTGCGGTAGAAGTCGGACGCCATGCCCGGCAGCTTCAACTCGCCGTGCAGCGGCTTGTCGGACACGCACAGAAGCGTGCCGTAGGGCACACGGAACCGGAAGCCGTTGGCGGCGATCGTGGCGCTTTCCATGTCGAGCGCGACGGCGCGCGACTGCGACAGCCGCCGCACCGGCCCCGACTGGTCGCGCAGCTCCCAGTTGCGATTGTCGATCGTGGCAACTGTCCCCGTCCGCATGATGCGCTTCAGTTCGTATCCGTCCAGCCGCGTGATGTCGGCCACGGCCTCCTGAAGGGCGATCTGGATCTCTGCCAGCGCCGGGATCGGCACCCAGATCGGCAGGTCGTCGTCCAGCACGTGATCCTCGCGCAGGTAGGCATGGGCCAGGACGAAATCGCCCAGCGACTGCGAGTTGCGCAGCCCCGCGCAATGCCCGACCATGAGCCAGGCATGCGGACGCAGCACGGCGATGTGGTCGGTTGCCGTCTTGGCGTTCGACGGGCCGACGCCGATGTTGACCAGCGTGATGCCCTGACCACGCGGCCGCACCAGGTGGTAGGCCGGCATCTGCGGTGCGCGCGACGGCTGGGGCAGGTCGGCCTCGGGGCCGGTGATGCGCGTGTTGCCCGGTCCCACGAAGGCCGTGTAGCCCGAGGCCGGATCGGCCAGCGCGGCGCGGGCATAGGTCTCGAACTCGTCCACATAGAACTGGTAGTTCGTGAACAGGACATGGTTCTGGAAATGCTCGGCATCGGTCGCGGTGTAATGCGACAGGCGCGCGAGGGAATAGTCGACCCGTTGCGCGGTGAAGGGCGCCAGCGGATAGGACCCGTCCGGGTGGGTCTGGCGCTGCCCGTTCACGATGTCGTCGTTCGTCGTGGCCAGATCCGGCACGTCGAACACGTCGCGCAGGCTGAACTCCAGCACCCCTTCCTGCGGAACGGCGAGGCCGGTCTGCCCAGCCACCGCGAAATGCACGGGGATCGGCGTGTCCGAGGGGCCGACGATCACGGACACCCTGTGGTTGCGCATCAGAAGGTCAAGCTGTTGGGTCAGGTAGTCGGCGAACAGGTCGGGCCGGGTGATCGTGGTGGAATAGGTGCCCGGATGGGCCACATGCCCGAAGCTGAGGCGCGAGTCGGCCTTGTCGAAGCTGGAAACCGACAGCCTCACCTCGGGATAGACGGCACGCACCCGTGCGCTTGGCCGGTCGCCCGCCACCGCATTGCGGAAATGCGCCTGCAGGAACTGTGTCCCCCCGTGGTACAGCGCCTGAAGCCGTTCCACCGCCGCGGCGGCATTGCCGAAGCTCTCGGCCCCCGGCAGGTCTGGTGTCAGGATGGGATCGTCTTGCATTCTGCTCCCCCGTGCTGGCCGCGGGTCTAGCACGGTCGCGCCCCCTGCCGGAAGGGCTGCAGGACGGGTTCGGGGTGGCGGCGGACCGGGGCGCCCGCTAACGTTGGCGCCGAGTGCGGGGGACAACGTGACGAAAGCGCGGGCAAGGCTGCCGGGGGTGATCCTGGCCGGGGGGCGGGCCACGCGGATGGGCGGGGGCGACAAGGGGTTGTTGCCGCTGGCCGGCGCCCGGCTGATCGACCGCGTGATCGCCCGGCTGTCGGCGCAATGCGCGCCGCTGGCGATCAATGCCAATGGCGATCCCGCGCGGCTGGCGGATCTGGGGCTGCCGGTGCTGCCCGACGGCCTGCCCGACCATCCCGGCCCCCTGGCCGGCGTGCTCGCAGGGCTGGACTGGGCGGCGGGCCTTGGCCTGCACGCCATCGTGACCGTCGCGGCCGACACGCCCTTCTTCCCGGCCGATCTTGTCGACCGTCTGGTGCAGGCCGCGGGCCCCTCGGGTCTTGCGCTCGCCTCCAGCCCGGACGAGAGCGGCACGGTGCAACGCCACCCCACCTTCGGCCTCTGGCCGACAAGCCTGCGCGACGACCTGCGCGCGGCGCTGGAGGGCGGCCTGCGCAAGATCGTGCGCTGGACGGATGGGCACGGCGCCGGCACGGCCCTGTTCTCCTCTGCCCCCTTCGACCCGTTCTTCAACGTCAACACGCCCGCCGACCTGGCCGCGGCCGAAGCCCTGGCGGCGCACGCATGAAGGTCTACGGCGTCACCGGCTGGAAGAACTCGGGCAAGACCACGCTGACCGAGCGTCTGGTGGCCGAGATCTCCGGCCGCGGGTTGCGCGTGTCCACCGTCAAGCACGCCCATCATGACAGCGAGGTTGACCCCCCCGGCCGCGACCCCTTCCGCCACCGCCAGGCCGGCGCGGGGCAGGTGATCCTGTCCTCGCCCAACCGCTGGGCGCTGATGACCGAACTGCGCGGGGCGATGGAGCCGCCGCTGGAGCAATTGCTCGCCATGCTCGACCGCTGTGACCTCGTGCTCATCGAGGGCTACAAGCGCGCCCCGCACCCGAAGGTCGAGGCGCATCGCATCGCCACCGGGCGCCCCCTGCTCACGCCCGGCAACCCGACCGTGCGGGCAGTCGCGACGGATGGTGCACCGCAAGTTGCGGTGCCGCGATTCCATCTGGACGACGTGGCCGGCATCGCCGATTTCATCCTGATGGAGACAGGTCTGTGAAACCCGCCCGCGTTGCCATCCTCGACTGGTCCGCCGCCCGCGGCGCGCGGCTGGGCAAGGATTCCATCTGGCTCGGGATCGCCGATGCCGATGGCGTGCGGTCCGAGAACATCCCGACCCGGGCCGAGGCCGAGGCGCGGCTGAACGAACTCGCGGACGAGGCGGCGGCGGCGCGGCCCGTGCTGATCGGCTGCGACTTCGCCTTCGGATTCCCGCGCTATTTCGCCGGCCGCAGCACGGTGCTGGAGAACGATGCGCTGGCCGTCTGGGACTGGCTGTCCAACACCATCGCGGACGGACCCGGCAACACGTCGAACTGGCGCGAGGTGGCGGCCCGGATGAACCGCGCCTTCCCCGGGCGAGGCCCCTTCTGGGGCAACAGCGCCGCGGCAGAGGTATCCGATCTTCCACGCACGAAACCCGCGGTGCTGCCGGGTTTTGCCGACCACCGCGCCTGCGAGGCCGCGGCGCGGGCCGAGGGTCTGGCGCCGAAGTCGGTGTTCCAGACCGCCGGCGCCGGCGCAGTGGGGGCGCAGGCCCTGACCGGGCTGCCGGTCCTGTCCCGTCTGCGCCGGCGGTTCGGGCGGAAACTGGCGGTCTGGCCCTGGCAGGACCATCGCGGCGCTTCCGTCGTGCTGGCCGAGGTCTATCCCTCGATGCTGTCGGACGAGGTGGCGGCCCGGGTCGCCGCGACGGCCGAGGTGCCGGACGAGGCGCAGGTGCGCCTGCTGGCCGCAACGCTGTGGCGGATGGGCCAGACCCGGCGGCTGGCGTCGCTGATGGCGCTGGACAACCCGGACCCGGAGGAGGGCTGGATCCTCGGCGTCGGCCATCGCGCCGCGCTGCGCGCCGCCTGCGCCGAACTGTCGGCTCCTGCACCACTGACCCCGCCGCGCCTGCGCAACGACTGTTTCGCGCTGCCGCAGGGGGTGGACTGGGTGCCGGTCGATGCCGCGCTCGACCTCCTGCGCGCGGCGCTCGCGCCGGTGACGGCAACGGAAACCGTCCCCGCCGCGCAGGCCGGCGGGCGCATCCTGTCCGACCCCGTTGCCGCCCGCCTGTCGCACCCGCCCCGCGCCAATTCGGCGGTCGATGGCTACGGCCTCGCCGCCACCTCGGTGGGCCCCGGCCCCGGCACGCGCCGCCTGCCCCTCCTGCCCGGCCGCGCCGCCGCGGGCCAGCCCTTTCCCGGGGCCGTGCCGCCCGGGAAGGCGCTGCGCATCCTGACCGGTGCCGTCCTGCCCCATGGTGTCGATGCGGTGGTGCTGGAAGAGGATTGCGCGACCGACGCCACCACGCTCGCCTTCGAAGGTGCGGTCAAGCCGGGCGCCAACACCCGACGCGCGGGCGAGGATTTCGCCGCCGGCGCGACGCTTCTGCCCGAAGGCCACCGCCTGCGCGCGCCCGACCTCGCGCTCCTGGCTGCTGCCGGGGTGGGGCAGGTTGCCGTGCATGCGCCGCTGCGCGTGGCCGTCCTGTCCACCGGCGACGAACTGGCAGACCCCGCCACGGCCGAAGGCGCGGCGGTGCCCGACGCCAACCGCCCGATGCTTCTCGACCTGCTGGCCCGCTGGGGTGCCCTGCCGGTCGATCTTGGCACGGCGCCCGACCGCCCGGCCGAGATCGCCCGCCGGCTCGACCGTGGCGCCGCCCGGGCCGACCTGATCCTGACCTCGGGCGGCGCCTCGGCCGGCGACGAGGATCACATGTCGCGGCTTCTGCGCGACCGCGGTCAGATGACCGCCTGGCGCATCGCGATGAAACCGGGTCGGCCGCTGGCGCTGGGGTTCTGGCAGGGGGTACCGGTGATGGGTCTGCCCGGCAACCCGGTCGCGGCCTTCGTCTGCGCGCTCGTGTTCGCGCGCCCCGCGATTGCCGCGCTGTCGGGGGCACCCTGGCCCGACCCCATGGGCTTCACCGTCCCCGCCGCCTTTGCCAAGCGCAAGAAGGACGGCCGCCGCGAATACCTGCGTGCCCGGCTGACGCCAGACGGCGCGGCCGAGGTCTTCGCCTCCGAAGGTTCCGGCCGCATCACCGGCCTGTCCTGGGCCACGGGCCTTGTCGAACTGCCCCACGAGGCCGCCGAGATCGCCCCCGGTATGCCGGTCCGCTTCCTGCCCTACGCGGGTTTCGGGGTCTGAGGGCTCCCGTTCATCCTGGCCGGCATACCCTGGGGGTCCGGGGGTGAACCCCGCGGGGCGCCCTCCCCCGCTTCAGCCGATCGGCCCGCGCACCCCGCCGGTCTGGCCGCGGTCGCGCAGAAGGTGGTCGAGCAGCACGCAGGCCATCATCGCCTCGCCCACGGGCACGGCGCGGATGCCCACGCAGGGGTCGTGACGGCCTTTCGTCCCCCCCCCGACCGCCTCGCCCGCCGTGTTCACGGATGCCCGCGGCGTCAGGATCGAGGAGGTGGGTTTGACGGCAAAGCGCACCACCACCTCCTGCCCGGTCGAAATGCCGCCCAGAATGCCGCCGGCGTGGTTCGACCCGAACACGAGTCCGTCCGGCCCCACCCGCATCTCGTCGGCGTTCTCCACCCCGGTCAGGGCCGCTGCCGCCATCCCGGCGCCGATCTCGACCCCCTTGACCGCGTTGATGGACATCATTGCCGCCGCCAGATCGGCGTCGAGCTTGCCGTAGACCGGCGCACCCAGACCCGCCGGCACGCCCCGGGCCACCACCTCGATCACCGCGCCGATGGAATTGCCCGCCTTGCGCAGGCGGTCGAGATCCTCGGCCCAGGCGGCTGCGGTCTCGGCATCGGGGCACCAGAACGGGTTGCGCTCGATCTCCTCCGCGTCGAACCGCGCCCGGTCGATGGACTTCGACCCCATCTGCACCATGAAGCCGGTGATCCGCAGCCCCGGCACCAGGCGCGCGAGCACGGCCCGCGCCACGCCCCCCGCCGCCACCCGCGCCGCGGTTTCCCGCGCGCTGGACCGCCCGCCGCCGCGATGGTCGCGCACCCCGTATTTCTGGTGATAGGTCAGGTCGGCATGGCCGGGCCGGAAGCTCTGGGCGATGTTCCCGTAGTCCTTCGACCGCTGGTCGGTGTTCGCGATCATCAGCTGGATCGGCGTGCCGGTCGTCACCTCCTCAAAGGTGCCCGACAGGATGCGCACGGCGTCCGCCTCCTGCCGCTGGGTGGTGTAGCGGTTCTGCCCCGGGCGGCGCCGGTCGAGCCAGGGCTGGATATCGGCCTCGGTCAGCGGAATGCCGGGGGGCGTGCCGTCCACCGTGGCGCCGAGCGCCGGCCCGTGGCTTTCGCCCCAGGTGGTGACGCGGAACAGGTGGCCGAAGGTATTGAAGGACATGGCGCCTCAGGGGTTCGGGCCGCACCCCGGGCGGGGTTGGAGCCTCCGGCGGGGATATTTGAACCAAGATGAAAGGTCAAAGGCCGAGGTAGGCCGCGAGTGCGGGGGGCGGGTCGTCGAGCAGCGGCCCGACCGGTACGGGGGCCGCAGCCACCCCATCGGCCACCAGCACCGCCAGATCGGCAAAGCGCCGCGCCTCGGCCGGGTCGTGGGTGACCAGCAGCACCGTCTGCCCCGCCGCCATGCGCGCCGTCAGGTCGAGCATCTGCGCCCGCAGCGCCGGTCCGAGCGCCGCGAAGGGCTCGTCCAAGAGCAGGATCGGCCGGGCGCGCAAGAGCGCCCGCGCCAGCGCCGCGCGGCCCTGCTGGCCGCCCGACAGATCGGCGGGGCGGCGGCCCTGCAGCCCCTCCAGCCCCACGTCGCGCAGCACCACGTCCACCCGCGCGCGGTCCTCCGCGGTCAGCCGCAGCCCGGGCGACAGGCCAAGGCCCGCGTTCTGCGCCACCGTCAGGTGCGGAAACAGGTTGCCGTCCTGGAACAGGATGGACAGCGGCCGCCCGCCCGGGGGCAGGGTGGTGATGTCCTGCCCCTGCCACCGGATGCGGCCCGACAGCGGCGCGAGGAACCCCGCCAGCGCGTCGAGCAGGGTGGACTTGCCCCCGCCCGAAGGCCCGATCACGGCCACCCGCGTGCCCGCCGGCAGCGACCAGTCGGCGGTCAGGGAAAAGGCGCCGCGCGCCAGGGTCAGTCGGTCAAGTTCCAGCACGGCGCCCCACCCCGTCAAAGACCGCAAACAGCGCGAAGGACAGCGCGACCAGAAGCAGCGCCGCGCCCGCCGCCGCCTCCATCCGGTAGGCGCCCATCAGCCGGCTGACGGCCAGCGGCAGCGTCGCCCCCCCCTCGTCGGCAAACAGCGCGATGACACCCAGATCGCCCATCGCCAGCGCCGCGGCGATGCCGGCGGCGAACCCCAGAGGCCGTGCCAGCCGCGGCAGCGTGACCAGCCGCGCGCGATCCCATCCCTGCAGCCCGAGCGTGGCGCACAGCCGGTCCTGCCCCGCCAGCGCCTGCGCCCCGGGCAACAGCACCCGAACGGCGAAGGGCAGCGCCAGCAGCGCATTGACCATGACCGTCACCGGCAGGGCGAAGTCGGCGGGCCGCACGAAGGGCCGGAGCATCAGGAACAGCCCCGTGCCCAGGACAAGGCCCGAGACCGCCAGCGGCAGCGTCCCCGCCGCCAGCGACAGCCGCCCCCCCCGTGCCGCCGCCAGCGCGAGCGGCAGCGCCAGCGCCAGCGTGGCGAGGGTTGCCGCCAGCGCCACGGCGAGGGAACGGCCGGCGGCGGCCCAGACCTCGGCCGGCAGCGCCGCCAGCCCCGGCGCCCCGCGCGTCGCCACCGCCGCAATGGGCAGCATCAGGAAGGCCGCCGCCGACGCGATGACGGCCGCATCCCCCGCCCGTCTCCAGCCGCCGGGGGCGCCTGCGGGCCAGGGTCGGTCCAGGCCGCCGCCCCAGCCGGGCGCCTTCACCACCCGCGCCGCCAGCGCCAGCGCTGCCCCCGCCAGCGCCGCCTGTACCAGCGCCAGCCGCGCCGCGCCCGCAAGGTCGAAGTCGAACCGCAGCGCCTGGTAGATGGCCAGTTCCACCGTCGTCGCCCGCGGCCCGCCGCCAAGGGTCAGGGCAACCGCGAAACTCGTCAGGCAGATCGCAAAGACCGCGACAAAGGCGCCGGGCAGCACGGCGCGCAGCATCGGCGCCTCGATATGGCGGAAGGTATCGGCGGGGGCGAAACCCAGGCTGGCGGCCAGCCGCAGCCGTTCGGCCGGCACCGTGTCCCAGCCGAACAGCAGGATGCGGGTCGCGAGCGGCAGGTTGAAGAACACATGCGCCAGCACCACGCCCTGCAGGCCGTAGATCGACAGGGGCGGCAGACCGAGCGACCCGAGCCCGAAGTTCACCCAGCCTGCCCGCCCGAACACCGCGACCAGCCCCATCACCGCGACGATGGCCGGCAGGATGAAGGGCGCCCCCAGCGCCAGCACCAGAAGCCGCCGCCCGGGAAACCGCCGCCGCGCCAGCGCCCGGGCCAGCGGCACCGCCAGCAGGCAGGACAGCGCCGCCGAAAGCACGGCCTGCAGGAGCGTGAACCGCACTGCCGCCCAGTCGCCGGCCGACAGGCCCGCGCCGCCGGGCGCCGCCAGCAGGGCCGCGACCGGGGCGAACAGGGCCAGCAGCACCAGTGCCGCCAGCCCCGCCGCCGGGCTCAGCGCGACAGCGCGGCCCGCCATGTCTCGACCGCCGCGGTCCGCCGCGCCGCTGCCTCCCCGGGTGCGAACAGATGCGACACCGCCGGCCGGTGCAACGCGCCGAAACCTTCGGGCAGGCCCGCCGAAGGGATGCGCGCGGGATACATCCAGTTCGTCGTGGGCAGGATTGCCTGGGCCTCATCGGACACCAGGAACTCGAGGAACGCGCGCCCGAGGTCGGGCTGCGGCGCGGCAGCCAGCAGACCCGCCACCTCCACCTGCAGGTAATGCCCCTCGTCGAAGGGGGCCGCCGCCTTGGTCGCGTCATTCTCGGCAATCAGGTGGTAGGCAGGGCTGGTGGTATAGCTCAGCACCATGTCGGCCTCGCCCTCCAGGAACAGGCCATAGGCTTCGGACCAGCCGGGCGTGACCGTCAGGATGTTGTCCGACAGCGCGCGCCACAGGTTGGCCGCGCCGGCGCCCGCGACCGCGTCGACCCACAGCAGAAGGCCGAGGCCCGGGGTCGAGGAGCGCGGGTCCTGGATCACGATGCGCAGGTCGGACGCGGCGAGGTCCGCGAAGGACCGCGGCGGATCCGGCAGCCGCGTCAGGTCATGGACAAAGGCGAACCATCCCCAGTCATAGGGCAGGAACATGGGGTCGTCCCAGGTCACGGGCAGGTCGAACCCGCCCGCCACCCCGTGCGGCGCGAACAGCCCCGTCGCCGCCGCCGCCGCGGTCAGGTTGGTGTCGAGCCCCAGCACCACATCGGCGCCGGCGCGCGGCCCTTCCAGCTGGACCCGCGCCAGCAGGGCGGCGCCGTCGCCCGCGCCGATCATCCGCAGGTCGCAGCCGCAGCGCGCCTCGAAGGCGGCCTCGATCGCGGGGCCGGGGCCCCAGTCCGACACGAAGCTGTCGTAGGTCAGCACGGTGACCACGGGTGTCTGGGCCGCGGCGCCCGCAGCGATCATCGACAGCCCCGCAGCAAGGAAGGTTTGTCTCATCTTGTCCTCCATCTGCGACGGGCGAAGGACGGGATGCGCGGGCCGGAGCCGCAGACACCTTCCCTCCGCCGGTCCTAACCGGTTCAGGTTCAACGGGTCCGCGGATGGCATTCCGCATCTCAGCCCGGCACGACGGGCCCCCCGAGGTATCGACAAGCCTAGCGCCCCGCACGGCGGATGCAAGGGGGCGCTGCCCCCCGGGCTTCGCCCTCCCCCCGGGATACTTGGGCCATCAGGAAAGGGCGCCTCTTTCCTGATGGCCCAAGTATCCCGGGGGTGAGCCCCGCAGGGGCGAGGGGGCAGCGCCCCCCTGCGCCGCCCGCCACGGGGCGCTGCGTCAGTCCTCGGGGGCGGTCCCCTTGCGGCGGTGGCGGGCATCCTCGTCGCCGCCGGCGGTCCAGTCGGCATCGCGCAGCAGGCGCTCTTCGCCCGACAGGCAGGTGAAGCGGCGCCCGCGCATCCGTCCGATCAGCGTCAGCCCGACCTGGCGGGCGATCTCGACCCCCCAGGCGGTGAACCCGGACCGGCTGGCCAGCACCGGGATGCCCATGCTGGCGCATTTGATGACCATTTCCGAGGTCAGCCGCCCGGTGGTGTAGAGCATCTTGTCGGCCCCGCCGACGCCGTGGTGGCGCATGAAGCCCGCGATCTTGTCGACCGCATTGTGGCGACCCACGTCCTCCATGTAGACCATCACCTCGGCGCCCCGGCACAGCACCGTGCCGTGGATCGCACCTGCCTCCAGATACAGCGAGGGCAGGGTGTTGATGCGCTGTGCCAGCGCGTAGAGGTCGGAGGTGCGCACAAGGGTCGGCGGCAGGGTCAGGCCCTCGAGTCCCTCCATCATGTCGCCGAACACCGTGCCCACGGCGCAACCGCTCGTGCGGGTCCTGCGGGCCAGTTTCGCCTCGTGGTCGGTCTCGGTGGCGGTGCGCACGACCACCGTTTCGGTCTCGTCGTCGAAATCGACCCCCGTGACCTGGTCCCCGGGCCGCAGCATCCGCTGGTTCGCGAGGAAGCCGAGCGCCAGATATTCCGGGTAGTCGCCGATCGTCATGGCGGTGACGATCTCGCGCCGGTTCAGCCAGATGGTCAACGGGCGCTCCTCGACCACGCGGATCTCGGTTTCGGCTCCGGTCTGGTCGCGTCCGGTCACCGGACGGGTCAGCCGCGGATGCGCGGGGTCCGGCAGGATGGGCAGAGGGGGCATCGGTGCGGTCATGCCTGCGGTTATCGGCGGCACCGGGGCGCAGGGCAAGGGGCCGGGGCTTTCGCCCGTTCGGGGCACCGGCTATCAGGGGCGCGGAAGCGGCTGGGGGGTGCCATGCTGGGGGTGATCGAGATGGCAGGGTCGCAGGGGGCGGGCGACCGGCTGATGGCCGCGGTGGCCCGCGCGCTGCGGTCCGAGGGCGTGTCGCTGGCCGGCGTGGTGCAGGAGAACACCGAATACGACCCCTCGCGCCCCTGCCACATGGACCTTCTGGTGCTGCGCTGCGACGACCGGGTACGCATTTCCGAGGATCGCGGCCCGGGCGCGCGCGGCTGCCGGCTCTATGCCGCCGGCCTCGCCGCGGCGGCAGGGCTGGTCGAGGCGGTTCTGGCGACGGAGGGCGAGAGCGCGCCGCGCCTCCTGATCGTGAACAAGTTCGGCAAGGAAGAGGCCGAGGGTCGCGGCTTCCGCCCCGCCATCGGGCGGGCACTGGCCATGGGTCTGCCGGTCCTGACCAGCGTGGGGCCGCGCAACGCGCAGGCCTTTGCCGATTTCGCCGAGGGGATGGCCAACGTCCTGCAGGCCGAGGAGGCCGCGGTTCTCGCCTGGTGCAGGAAGGTCGTGGCGCGGGGCTGACCCCCCTCACCCCCGCCCGACGAAGGGCATCTTCGTCGCCATCACCGTCATGAACTGGATGTTCGCCTCCGGCGGCAGCGCGGCCATGTGCAGAACCGCCTGCGCCACATGGGCCACGTCCATCACCGGCTCGGGGCGCACCGAACCGTCGGCCTGGGGCACGCCCTGTGCCATGCGCGCGGTCAGGTCGGTCGCGGCATTGCCGATGTCGATCTGGCCGCAGGCGATGTCGAAGGGCCGGCCGTCGAGGCTCAGCGTCCGGGTCAGCCCGGTGACCGCGTGTTTCGACACCGTATAGGCCACCGACCCCGGACGCGGCGCATGGGCCGAGATCGAGCCGTTGTTGATGATCCGTCCGCCCTGCGGTGCCTGCCGGCGCATCCGGCCGAAGGCGGCACGGGCGCAGAGGAACATGCCGTCCAGGTTCACCGCCATCACGGCGCGCCAGTCCTCCCAGGAAACCTCGTCGATCGGCCGGGCGCCGAGGCCGCCGCCCGCATTGTTGAACAGCGCGTCGATCCGGCCCCAGGCGGACAAGGCGGTATCGAAGGCGGCATCGACGGCCGCGGGGTCGGTCACGTCGGCCGGCAGGACCAGCGCACCGGGATCGCCCGCTGCCGTTTCCTCCAGCGCCGCGGCGCGGCGGCCGACCAGCCCGACGCGCCAGCCGGCACCGAGGAAGGCGCGGGCACAGGCGCGGCCGATCCCGCTGCCCGCGCCGGTGATGATGATGCCCTGTCCCGCGCCCATGCCTGCCACACTCCCTCTGCCCGGATGGCCGGCAGCATCGGTCGGCGCCACGCGCCGCGCAACCCCCGTTCATCCCGGCCGGCGGCGCCGGAAATTGACCTCACGGAATGGGCTTGCCCTTTCCGGCGAAAGGACAAGAATGTTGCGCACACGTTCCGGTTGAAGAGTTGCCCATGACCCGCCCGACCCTCTCTGCCATCGACCGCGATCTGGTTCCGCCGGCACCGCCGCCGCCGCTGCCGGCGCCGG
>DAOLBY010000206.1:0-5326 GCA_035324325.1 Paracoccaceae bacterium
CCTGCCATGATCCGCCGCCTCTACGACTGGACCATGGCTCTGGCATCGCATCCCAGCGCGCTGTGGTGGCTGGCGGCGGTCGCCTTCATCGAAAGCTCGGTCTTTCCCATCCCGCCCGACGTGCTGATGATCCCCATGATCATCGCCGCCCCCCGCCGCGCCTTCGTCATCGCGGGGGTGGCCACGGTGGCCTCGGTCCTGGGCGGGCTGTTCGGCTACTGGATCGGCGCGGTCCTCTACGACAGCGTCGGCCTGCCGGTGCTCGAGTTCTACGGCAAGACCGGCAATTTCGAGACCTTCGCGCGAACCTACAACGACTGGGGCGCCTGGGCCGTGCTGATCGCGGGCGTGACGCCTTTTCCCTACAAGGTCGTCACCATCCTGTCGGGCTCGACCGGCCTGTCGCTGCCGGTGTTCGTCGTGGCTTCGGTCGCGGCGCGGGGGCTGCGGTTCTTCCTCGTTGCGGCACTGCTGTGGAAGTTCGGCGCACCGATCCGTGATTTCATCGAACGCCGGCTCGGCCTCATGTTCACGGTGTTCGTCCTGCTGCTGGTCGGCGGCTTTGCGGTCCTGAGGCTGATGTGACGCGGAACCTGATCGTGATGGCCGCCGCAGGCGGTTCGGCGGCGCTGCTTCTGGGCGCGCTGGCCTTCCAGCACCTGGGCGGGCTGGCGCCCTGCACGCTGTGCCTGTGGCAGCGCTGGCCGCATCTGGCGGCAGTGGTGATCGGCCTGGCGGCTCTGGCGCTGCCGGGGCGGCTGCTGCCGCTGCTCGGCGCGGTGGCCGCACTGGCGACGGCCGGGATCGGCGGCTTCCATGTGGGCGTCGAACAGGGCTGGTGGGAGGGGTTGGCCTCCTGCTCGGCAGGCTCCATCGCCGGACTGTCGGTCGAGGCGCTTCTCGACCCCACGGTGCAGGTGGCCGCCCCAGTGCGCTGCGACGAGGTGCCCTGGGCCCTTGCCGGCCTGTCGATGGCGGGCTGGAACGTGGTGCTGTCGGTGGCGCTGGCGGGGCTGTGGGTCGCCGCCGCCGCCCGCCCCGCGCGGGCCTGAGACCCTCCGCCCCGCTTTACGAATCGCAGCGCCGTGCTACCTGCATGTTCGATGAATGTTCTTCTCTGGTTCAAGCGCGACCTGCGCATCCACGACCATCCGGCACTGCTGCGGGCGGCGGGCCTCGGCCCCGTCCTGCCGGTGTATGTTGTCGAACCCGACTACTGGCGCCTGCCTGACACCTCGGCCCGGCAGTGGGCCTTCACCGCCGAATGCCTGGCCGACCTGCGCGGGGCGCTGGCCGGCATCGGGCTGCCGCTGGTGGTGCGCAGGGGCAAGGCGGTGACGGTGCTGGACGCGCTGGCGCGCCGCCACCGCATCGACCGCCTGGTGAGCCATGAGGAGACCGGAAACCTCTGGACCTATGATCGCGACCGCCGCGTGGCCGCCTGGGCGCGGGGGGCCGGAATCGCCTGGGAGGAACTGCCGCAGTCGGGCGTCGTGCGGCGGCTGAAGGGGCGCGACGGCTGGGCCACCCGGCGCGACGCCTTCACCGCCCTGCCCTGCCTGCCCCCGCCCGCGCAGGTCACGCCGGTGCCGGGGGCCGAGCCCGGGCCCGTCCCGGACCCGCAGGCGCTGCGACTGGCGCCCGACCGCTGCCCGCACCGGCAGGCGGGGGGCCGCGCACAGGGTCTGGCGCTGATGGACAGCTTCCTGGCCAGCCGCGGCCAGACCTACCGCCCCGCCATGTCCTCGCCCGTGACGGGGGAACGGGCCTGTTCGCGCCTGTCGCCGCATCTGGCGCTGGGGACGCTGTCAGGGCGCGAGGCCGCGCAGGCCGCGGCCGCGCGCGCCGCGGAGCGGCCCGGCGGCGGCTGGGGCGGCGCGATGGCCTCGTTCCGGTCGCGCCTCGCCTGGCGCGACCACTTCATGCAGAAACTCGAGGACGAGCCGGCGATCGAGACGCGCTGCCTGCACCCGGCGACCGAGGGCTTGCGCCCGCGCACACCCGACGCCGCGCGCCTCGCGGCCTGGGAGGCGGGCGAGACCGGCATCCCCTTCGTTGACGCCTGCATGCGCTACCTGACCGCCACGGGCTGGCTGAACTTCCGCATGCGGGCGATGCTGATCTCGTTTGCGGCCTACCACCTCTGGCTCGACTGGCGCGCCTTCGGTCCGGTGCTGGCGCGCCGCTTCACCGATTACGAACCCGGCATCCACTGGCCGCAGGTGCAGATGCAGTCGGGCACCACGGGGATCAACACGATCCGCATCTACAACCCCGTGAAGCAGGGGCAGGACCAGGACCCGGCCGGCACCTTCACCCGCCGCTGGTGCCCGGAACTGGCCGCGGTGCCCGATGCCGTGCTGCACCAACCCTGGCGCTGGCCAGGGGCGGGGCGGCTGGCCTGGCCGGCCCCGTTGGTGGACCCGGCAGCAGCCGCACGGGCGGCGCGCGACACCGTCTGGGGCCTGCGCCAGGGTGCGGGATTTGCCACCGCCGCCGCCCGCGTGGTGGAACGCCACGCCAGCCGCAGGGATCCTGCCGGGCGCTTCGTCCGCGACGGCGAGGCACCAGGCGCGCCGCGCCCCCGCGCCCCGGCGGCGCAGCTGAGCCTCGATCTCTGATGCCCCGCGGCGTCAGGAAGCAGGACCTGCCGCAGAAGACCTGCCCCACCTGCGGCCGGCCCTTCGCCTGGCGCCGGAAATGGGCGCGCGTCTGGGATGAGGTGCGCCATTGCTCGGACCGCTGCCGCGCCGGGCGCACCCGGCCGGCGGCGACGCCCCCGGACAGGCCGTGACGCCCCCGGCCGGCGCCGGGGGCCGCCTGCCCCCGGACCCCCGGGGATATTTTGGCCATCGGGAAAGGGAGCGGAGGGGTTGCGACCGTTATCCGAGGTCGAGCGCCAGCGCATGCACCCGCGCCGTCAGGTCGCCGAGGGCCGCATGCACCGCACGGTGCCGCTCGACCCGCCCCATCGCGGCGAGGGCCGGGGCGCGCACCAGGATGCGGAAATGGCTTTCGCCCGACCCGTCGTCGCCCGCGTGCCCCGCATGGCGGTGGCTGTCGTTCACCACCTCCAGCCGGTCGGGCGCAAAGGCCGCCTGCAGCCGCGCCCGGATCTCGCTTTCCACCGTCATCTTGACCGCGCCCCCTTCAATCCACCGTTCCATCCCGTAAACTCCCGCGTCCGACTCGGAAAGGGAACCATGTCCGACCGACCGCCCTTCGATTTCGACATGCGCGTGTCCGCCGACAAGAAGCGGCGCAAGTCGGGACGCGCCGGCGCCGCCCCCGGCCCGGTGCGCGACCGTCCCTGCGACTTTGCCGGCTGCGGCAAGGCGGGCGAGCACCGCGCGCCGCGCTCGCCCGAGCGGCTTGACGAATACTGGTGGTTCTGCCGGGACCATGCCCGCGACTACAACCTGAAGTGGAACTTCTTCCAGGGCACCACCGATGCCGAGTTCGCGGCCTTCATGGAGAAGGACCGCGTCTGGGGCCGGGCCACGCAGCCCTTCGGGCAGCGCCCGGACGAGGGCCGGGCCTGGGCGCGGCTGGGGGTCGACGATCCCCTGGGCCTGCTGGGCGAGCGCGCCACCCGCAACCCCGGCCCGGCCGGCGCGCAGCCCACCCGCAAGCTGCCTGCCTCCGAGCGCAAGGCGCTGGAAATCCTCGACGCCCGCGACACCTGGACGCGAACCGAGATTCGAAAGCAATACAAGAGCCTGGTGAAGGATCTTCACCCTGATCTGAACGGCGGGGACCGGCGCGACGAGGAACGCCTCCAGGAGGTCGTCTGGGCCTGGGACCAGATCAAGGACAGCCGCTTCTTCCGCGACTGACCCCCCGTCGCCCGCAGGCCTGACGCCGGGGCACATTCCTGTATCGTGGCGGGGCATTTCGTGTTAGCCATTTCGCATCGGGCGCGTTTTTGCGCACGCATTCATTTTGCTCGTGACCCCCCGACGGGGCACCACCTGATTACGGGAGACAAGTTATGGCGTTGAAATCCAAGGGCAAAGGCAAGGGCGACGAGGACGAGGACGGCGAAGAGCTGTTCATGCCGCTCGAGGACGTCATGCGCAAGCTCAAGGCCGGACCGCTCAATTTCGGGGTCTACCAGACGGGCGACAAGGACAAGCCCGTCCTCCTGGCCGCGCACAAGCGCAAGAATGCCGAGATGCTGGCCAAGAAGGCCAAGAAGGAAGCCGGCACCACCAAGGGTGCCTTCGGGCAGCTGAGCCTGAGCTCGGGCGAGCTGACCTTCCAGTGCGAATCCGAGAAGGTGCCGAAGACGCTGACGAAGAAGATCCGCGTCATGCTGCGGAACATGGGCTTCGCCAAGTTCAAGGCGAAGATCATGCTGCCCGGCGGCGAGGAACTGGGCGAGTTCGACGCCGACGACGACGAGGATCAGGACGACGTGGCCGCCGGCGGCGGTGCCGAGGCAGGCGGCGGCGCGGGCGGCAGCAGCAGCGAGAAAGGCGCCGAAGAGAAGGAGAAGGAGCTTGTCGACAAGCTGCTCGAACGCGCCTCCGAGATCGAGGCCACGATCGTCAAGGCCAACGAGTCGCTGAAGGAGAAGGCCGGCGAGCTTCTGGAGCAGCTGGAAGGTGCGCGCCGCTTCGCCTGGGACAAGATCGTCGACAAGGCCAAGGAGACGCTCGACGAGATCGAGAAGGTCGCCAAGGAGGCGATCAAGAAGGGCAAGGCGGAGAAGGGCAAGGAAGGCGCCGACGACGTCAAGGCGCAGTGGGACGAAAAGCGCCCGGTGCTGGAAACGCTGGTCGAGACCGGACCCGAGGAGCTCCAGCCGCAGGGCGCCAAGCTTCTGAAGATGATGGACGATACCGTCAAGGCCGAGGACTGGAAGAAGGCCAAGGGCATCCTGACCGTCATCGACAAGTACATCGAGAACGCCATGAAGGACGTGGGCGATGTCGATGCCGACCGCGGCGACGACAACGCCGGCAAGGCCCCGGGCGGCGGCACCCAGCCGGGCGGTGGCACCCAGCCGGGCGGTGGCGGAACGGCACCGGGCGGAGGAACGGCACCGGGCGGAGGCGGCGGCGGTTCGTCGGGCGGCGGCAAGGCCCCCGGCGGAGGCGGCGGCGCGGCACCCGCACCGGGTGGCGGCGGCGGCGCGGCCCCTGCACCGGGTGGCGGCGGCGCGGCACCCGCGCCGAAACCCCCGGCGGCGCCGGGTGGATCGGGCGGCAGCAGCCCGGGCTCGGCGGCCGGCAAGAAGGCCAAGGGCATCGCCGACAAGGTCGCCAAGGCCGCGAACAAGATCGCCGGCCTTGTCGGCAGCCTGGCCAAGGGCATCGGCGGG
>DAOLBY010000207.1:0-4445 GCA_035324325.1 Paracoccaceae bacterium
CATAGTGGATATGGCCGCGGCGGTACTTCGGAATGCCGGGATTGCCCTTGGCGGTGATGGGCCGTTCGGTGCCCTGTGCGGCAAAACCCAGCACGGTGCGCATCAGGTCCGAGGCGCCGACCCCGCAGTTTGCGCCGAAGGCGACCGGCGGGGTCGGCACGTTTTTCACCCTCTCCAACCTCGCGGCCGAGGTCAGGCCCATCATCGTGCGCCCCGCGGTGTCGAAGCTCATCGTGCCGCACCAGGGCATGCCGGTCAGGCGTGCCGCCTCGGCCGCGGCCTTGTATTCCTCGGGCGCGCTGATCGTCTCGACCCAGAGGACATCGGCGCCGCCCTCCTTCAGCCCCTCGGCCTGTTCGTGGAACATCTCGACCGCGGCGGCATGGGTCAGCGTGCCCATCGGCTCGAAGATGTCGCCGGTCGGCCCGACCGACCCCGCGACGATCACCGGCCGGCCGGCGGCATCAGCCACCTCGCGCCCCAGTTCCGCCGCCACCCGGTTCAGTTCGCGCACCCGACCTTGTGCATTGTGCAGGCGCAGCCGGCTCGCGTTGCCGCCGAAGCTGTTGGTCAGGAACAGGTCCGAACCGGCCTCGACCGCACCCCGGTACAGCGCGCGGATACGGTCGGGGTGTTCGGTGTTCCAGAACTCGGGCGGGTCGCCAGACCCCAGCCCCATGTTGAACAGGTTGGTGCCCGTGGCCCCGTCGAGCAGGATCCAGTCGCGTGTCGCCAGCATGCGGGAAAGCGCGTCGGTCATCAGGGCCTCCGGTGCGTCGGCAGGGAACCCGCGGCGCGGCGGCCGCAGTCGGGCGGGCGAAGGCGGGGGCCGCTACAGCTCCGACATCAGCTGCGCCTTGGCGACCGGCAGGAACGAGGCGAGCTTGGCGCGAATCTCGTCGGCGCTGGCCTTGTCGCCGAGGTCGGCCTTGACCTTGCGCACCACGTCCTCGTGCCCGGCTTCCTCGAAATCGGCCATCACGACCTCCTTCGCATAGGTCTCGGCCGACTCGCCCGTCATGCCCATCAGGTCGGCGGCCCAGAGCCCGAGCAGCTTGTTGGCGCGCGCTTCGGCCTTGAACTGCATTTCGGCGTCATGGGCGAACTTGGCCTCGAAGGCCTTTTCGCGGTCGTCGAAGGTGGTCACGGCGGCTCTCCCGTCAAGCAAGGGTTGGGCCTCTATATGCCAACGGCCCGCCATCGCCGCAAGGCCGCACACCCCCGTCGTTCCCCCGCCACGCGCGCGCCCAATTGCCGCCCGTTTCCCTTGCCACCGATGGGCCTGGCGAGATGGGGTCCGCATGGGCGATCGGGTGATCATCGGCGACGAACGACCGTCCGCGCGGGCGGAATGCCCGGCACCGGCGCCGCCGTTCGGCCGCGCCGCGGCCGAGGGCGCGCGCGCGGTCCTCACCGTGATGCTGATCGCCGTCGCGCCGCAGGGCATGGCGAGCGCCCCGGCGATGCGCCGCGCCCTGGCTGTGGCGCAGGAAGCCCCGGTCTTCGACGGCTTCGGCCCCGAGGACATTCGCGCGCTGGCGCGCATCGTGCTGAAGGGGCTCGCCACGCGCGGGCCGGGGCAGGTCATCGCAGACGTGCAGGGGTTTCTGCCGCGCGCCATGGCCGAGACGGCGCTGGCACTGGCCGCGCGCGCCGTGTTCCAAGCCGGAACCTACGACCGCGCCGGTCTCGACCGGCTCGGTGCCTTGGCGCACCGCCTGGGCCTGCCGCCCGACACGCTGGCGGTGACACTCGACGTGATCGCCGCGCTCGACCGCCCCGCCCCGTTCTGACCACCCCGCGCCCGCTCTTGCCCCCGTGCTTGCGGGGCAGGGGGCCTTGGCCTATATGCCGGGACCGAAGCGCGCGCCGCCCCGTGCCGCGCCGGCAGGAGCATGCATGGCACGCCGCAAGAAGATCTATGAAGGCCAGGCCAAGATCCTCTACGAAGGCCCCGAACCCGGCACCCTGATCCAGTACTTCAAGGACGAGGCTTCGGGCACCGGCGCCGCCACGCCCCTGCGCGCCGCGGTCGAAGGCAAGGGCGTCCTGAACAACCGCCTGTCCGAGTTCTTCATGTCGGGGCTGAACGCCATCGGCGTGCCCACCCATTTCATCCGCCGCCTGAACATGCGCGAACAGCTGGTCCGCATGGTCGAGATCGTGCCGCTGGAAGTGGTCGTGCGCAACTTCGCCGCAGGCGACATCAGCCGCCGCCTCGGCATCCCCGAGGGTACGGCCCTGCCTCGGCCCATCGTCGAATACTATTACAAGGACGACAAGCTGAACTCGCCCCTCGTGGCCGAGGAACACATCGTCGCCTTCGGCTGGGCCAGCCAGCAGGACCTCGACGACGTGGTGGCGCTGGCCCTGCGCGTCAACGACTTCCTGTCGGGCGTGATGATCGGCGTGGGCATCCGGCTGGCCGACTTCCGCATCGAGGTCGGGCGCATCTGGGAAGGCGACTTCATGCGCCTGATCGTGGCCGACGAGATCAGCCCCGACAGCTGCCGCCTGTGGGACCTGCGGGGGCCCGACGGCCAGATCGCGCCCGAAGGCGCCTCGCCCCGCCCGCTCGGCACCGACGGCGACATCTACACCGAACTTGCGCGCCGGCTGGGGGTCATGCCGTCGAACGTGACGCACACCACGAAGCCGACGCTGATCAACTGAGAAGGGACGGCCATGCTGAAGGCGCGCGTGCATGTGATGCTGAAGGACGGCGTTCTGGACCCGCAGGGCGAGGCCGTGCGCCATGCGCTGGGAACGCTCGGCTTTTCCGGCGTGCAGGCGGTGCGGCAAGGCAAGGTGATCGAACTCGACCTCGCCACCGCCGACCGCGCCGCGGCCGAGACCGCGGTGCGCGCGATGTGCGAGAAGCTTCTGGCGAACACGGTGATCGAACGCTACGCGGTCGAGATCGTCTGATCACGCCCCCTTGACCGCGGCGGCATCCTGCCACCCCATGGCGCAGGGGATGGAGGGACGTTCATGCGGGCAGCGGTGCTGAGGACCTACCGGGGCGATCTGTCGATCGAGGATGTGCCCGACCCCGCCTGCGAATCCGACGGCGTGGTGCTGCGCGTTCTTGCCTGCGGCATCTGCCGGTCGGACTGGCACGGCTGGGTCGGCGAACACCCGCGCGTGAAACCCGGCCAGATCGGCGGGCACGAATATTGCGGCGAGGTGGTCGAGGCAGGATCCCTTGCGAAGTGGCGAAACGGCGCCCGCGTGGTGGCGCCCTTCATCCTCGCCTGCGGCAGCTGCCCCGCCTGCCAGTCGGGCGAGGGGCACACCTGCCCGTCGCAGCGCCTGCCGGGCTTCGTCGAACCCGGCGCCTTCGCCGAATACGTCCATGTTCCCTACGCCCACAACCTCGCCCGCCTGCCGGACAGCCTGTCGCCGGTGGTGGCCGCAGGCCTCGGCTGCCGCGTGACCACGGCCTGGCATGCGCTGACGGGTCGTGCGGGGCTGCGGGCGGGCGAATGGCTGGCGGTGCATGGGACCGGGGGCATCGGCCTGTCGTGCCTGATCCTCGGCCGCGCGCTCGGGGCCCGGGTGGTGGCGGTGGACGTGGTGCCGGAAAAGCTGGCGCACGCCCGCGCCCTCGGGGCCGAGGCAGCGCTGGATGCCCGCGACGGCGACGTGGCCGCCAGGATCGTCGACATCACCCGCGGCGGCGCCCATGTCTCGGTCGAGGCGCTAGGCATTGCCGCCACCCTGAACGCCTCGATCGAGTGCCTGCGCCCTTTGGGGCGGCACGTCCAGGTCGGCATGCCCGTGGGCCATGCCGCGCGGCAGGAGATCAACCTGAACGCCGTCTACATGAAGAACCTGGCGCTCTACGGCACCCGTGGCATGCCCGCCTGGCGCTACCCCTCGCTTCTCGACCTGATCGAACAGGGCGCGGTCGACGTGACCCC
This sequence comes from Paracoccaceae bacterium, assembly GCA_035324325.1. Taxonomy (GTDB): domain Bacteria; phylum Pseudomonadota; class Alphaproteobacteria; order Rhodobacterales; family Rhodobacteraceae; genus DAOLBY01. The sequence continues at coordinate 3,924 of DAOLBY010000207.1, forward strand.
CATTGTCGCGCGCACCGTCGCGCTGTCCGACACCTCGGCCGAACTGCGCGCCTTCGACGGACCCACCCCGCCGGGCGTGGCCGTCATCGCGGACTTCGCGCGGTAGCAGGGGGTCGTTCCGCCCCTCGGTGGCGCGCTGCCGCCTCACCCCGTGAGGGTCCTCGGGCAGGGACGAAGGCAGCCGCCCCTTTCCTGATGGCCCAAATATCCCGGGGGGTCCGGGGGGCTGGCCCCCCGCCCCGGTCCGGTCAGGTGCCCGGGATGCCCGGCAGGCGCAGGCCCATGGCGCGGGCATGGTCGCGGGCGATGGCATAGCCCGCATCGGCGTGGCGCATGACGCCGGTCGCGGGGTCGTTCCACAGCACACGCTCCAGGCGCCGCGCGGCCTCTGCCGTGCCGTCGGCCACCACCACCATGCCCGCGTGCTGCGAGAAGCCCATGCCCACCCCGCCGCCGTGGTGCAGGCTGACCCAGGTCGCGCCGCTCGCGGTGTTGAGCAGCGCGTTGAGCAAAGGCCAGTCG
>DAOLBY010000207.1:4455-5293 GCA_035324325.1 Paracoccaceae bacterium
CCATCGCTTCGGTCTCGCGGTTGGGGCTGGCGACCGAGCCCGAATCGAGGTGGTCGCGGCCGATCACGATGGGGGCCTTGACCTCGCCCCGTGCCACCATCTCGTTGAACATCAGCCCCGCCCGGTGCCGGTCGCCGAGCCCGATCCAGCAGATGCGGGCGGGCAGGCCCTGGAAGGCGATGCGGTCGGCCGCCATGTCGAGCCAGCGGTGCAGATGCGTGTTCCCGGGGAAGAGCCGCTTCATCGCGGCGTCGGTGGCGTGGATGTCGGCCGGGTCGCCCGACAGGGCAACCCAGCGGAACGGGCCGATCCCCTTGCAGAACAGCGGCCGGATATAGGCCGGCACGAAGCCGGGGAAGGCGAAGGCGTTCTCCAGCCCTTCCTCCTGCGCGACCTGGCGGATGTTGTTGCCATAGTCGAGCGTCGGCACGCCCGCGGTCCAGAAGCCGACCATCGCCTCGACATGCGCGCGCATCGACGCGCGTGCCGCCGCCTGCACGCCCGCCGGGTCGGTCTCGGCCTTTGCGCGCCATTCGGCGACACTCCAGCCCGCCGGGCAATAACCGTTCAGGGGGTCGTGGGCCGAGGTCTGGTCGGTCACGATGTCGGGGCGGGGGCCCCCCGCGCGCATCCGGGCCAGAAGTTCGGGGAAGACCTCGGCCGCGTTGCCGAGAAGGCCCACGGACTTCGCCTCGCCCTTCGCGGTCCAGTCCGCGATCATCGCCAGCGCCTCGTCCAGGCTGTGCGCCTTGGCGTCCAGGTAGCGGGTGCGCAGGCGGAAATCGATCCGCGTCTCGTCGCATTCCACGGCCAGGCAGCAGGCCCCGGCCATCACGGC
>DAOLBY010000008.1:0-3446 GCA_035324325.1 Paracoccaceae bacterium
GGTTCACCAGGATGATGCCGTAGGGGTTGAACAGCACCGGGTCGCCCTCGAACACGATCTCAAGCGCGCCGCGGTTCTGGAACGACAGCCAGGTGCCGCGGTCGGTCAGCGCATAGGCGGGCACCTGGGCGGCGGTGTTCAGCGTCGCGCCCATGCCCGAACCGGTGGACAAGTACCAGGCCCCCGCGGGCTCGATCCCCGCGGCCTTCCAGAGGTTCTTCTCGGCCACATGCGTCCCGCTGTCGTCCCCGCGCGAGGCGAAGGAGGCCCCCGCGCCCGCGATTGCGGCCATCGCGCTTGCGGCATCCGCCGCGCCGCGCAGCCCGGCCGGGTCGTCGCCCGGGCCGACGATGATGAAGTCGTTGTACATCACGTCGAGGCGCTGCACGCCCCAGCCGTCGGCCACGAACTGTTCTTCCTGCGCGCGGGCATGGACGAAGACGACATCGGCATCGCCGCGCCGCCCGGTTTCCAGCGCCTGGCCCGTGCCTTGCGAGACGACGCGCACCTCGATCCCGGTTTCGGCCCGGAAGATCGGCAGGATATGCCCGAACAGCCCCGAATTCTCGGTCGAGGTGGTGGAGGCAACGGTGATGAACTCCTGCGCCGCGGCAGGCAGGGCGACGAGGATCGCCAGCCCCGATGCGGCGGACAGAAGAAAGCGGCGTGGGGTAGTCATGAACGCCTCCTGCTTGGCTACCAGATCAGATCGCCTGCCAGAAAGGCCCGGGCTTCGGGAGCCTCCGGACCGGCAAAGAAGTCGGCGGCCGGCCGGTGCTCGATCAGCCGGCCGCGATGGAGGAAGGCCACGTCCTCAGCCAGCCGCCGCGCCTGGCCGAGGTTGTGGGTGGTCATGACGATGGTGATGCCATCCGCCGAGAAGCCCTCGATCATCTCCTCGATGATCCTTGTGGCCGAGGGATCGAGCGACGAGGACGGCTCGTCGAGAAACAGCACCTGCGGTCGCATTGCCCAGGCGCGCGCCAGCGCCAGGCGCTGCTGCTCGCCCCCGGACAAGAGCCGCGCGGGCCGGTCGGCCAGCGGGGTCAGGCCGAAGCGGTCGAGCGTCCGGGCCACGGCCACGGCGCGATCGGCGTGCCTCAGGCCTTTCAGCGCCAGCGGATAGTCGAGATTCGCCGCGACCGACCGGCGCAGCAGGACGGGGCGTTGCAGAACCATCGCCTGTGCCTCGGGCCGGGCCGTGCCGCAGGCCCAGACCCGACGGCCGGAGGTCGGGTCGATCAGCCCGTGGCAGAGGCGCAGGAGCAGGCTCTTGCCCGCCCCGTTCGCGCCCATGACGACAAGGCGCCGCCCGGCCTCGATGGTGATCGCGATGTCGGACAGAAGCGGCTTGCCGCCGGCGGAAAAGCCCACCCCCTCCAGCGCCAGGGGCAGGATCGACGGGGCCATGTCGCGGGCCGCCATCATGCCCCCCGTCCCCGTGCCCATTGCCCCGCGCCCCAGGCGGCGGCGTTCAGCGTGAGCGTCAGCGCCAGAAGGATGATCCCCAGCGCCACGGCAAGGCCGAGGTTGCCTCGGCTCGTCTCGAGCGTGATGGCGGTGGTCATGGTGCGCGTGTGCCCGGCGATGTTGCCGCCCACGATCAGCACCGCGCCGACCTCTGCACTGGCGCGGCCGAACCCGGCCAGCACGCCCGTCAGCAGGCTGACGCGCCCGTCCCACAAGAGCGTCGGCACCGCGCGCAGGCGTCCGGCGCCGAGCGACCGCAGCTGTTCGCGGTATTCGGCCCAGAGATCCTCGACCACCGACCGGGTCAGCGACACCACGATGGGCAGGATCAGCAGCGTCTGGGCGACAATCATGGCGGTCGGCGTGAACAGCAGCGCGAGCGACCCCAGCGGCCCCGAGCGCGACAGCATCAGATAGACGACCAGCCCCGCCACCACCGGCGGCAGGCCCATCAGCGCGTTGAACAGCACGATCACCGCGCCCCGACCGGGGAAGCGCGCCAGCGCCAGCGCCGCGCCCAGGGGCAGGCCGATGGCGCAGGCGATCAACACGGCCGTCAGCGTGACGCGCAGGCTGAGCCCGATGATCTGCATCAGGGCGGGATCGCCGCCGGAGATCAGGCTGAAAGCGGTTGCGAACGGGCCGTCCACGGAGAATCCCTGCGTAAACTGGTAGAAAAAGATCAGAAACCGCAGTATGGTTCAAACGTGTAATGCTTGCAGGAGTTTGCAAGATAATGCGTCTCGGTTCCACCCCGACCCCGCAGCCGCTGATGACCACGACAGAGGTGGCGGATTACCTGCGCATCCGGGAACGCACGATCTACGAAATGGTGGCGCGCCAGACGATCCCGTTCAGCCGCGCCACCGGCAAGTTGCTGTTCCCGCGACGGCTGGTCGACGCCTGGCTCGAATCGCAGACCGAAGTGCCCGCCGTCGGCATCGCCCCCGCCCCGCCGATCTATGCCGGGTCGAACGACCCGCTGCTGGAATGGGCCCTGCGCCAGTCCGGCAGCGGGCTGGCGGTCCTTGCACGGGGGTCTGTCGGAGGACTCGATGACCTGGCGGCGGGGCGGGCGGTGCTCGCGGGGCTCCACCTGTTCGACCCCTCCAGCGGGCGCTGGAACCTGGCGGCGGCGCAGTCCCGTCTGCCTGGCGCGGGCTGCGTGCTGATCCACTGGGCGCGGCGCACCCAGGGCCTGATCACCGCCGCCGGCAACCCGCAGGGCATCGTCGGGCTGCGGGACGCTGTGGACCGCGGCCTGCGCTTTGCCACGCGTGCCGGCGGGGCGGGATCAGCCCGGCTGCTCGAGGTGCTGCTGGCGCGCGAAGGGGTGGCCCTCGCCGACATCGCCACTGCGGACCGCCCCGCCGAAACCCATGCCGACCTCGCGGCACTGGTCGAGACGGGCGAGGCCGACTGCGGCCTCGGGCTTCAGGCGGCTGCGGGGCATCTGGGCTTCGTGCCGCTGGTCGCCGACGAAAGCTTCGACCTGGCGATGCGGCGGCGCGACTATTTCGAGGCCCCGGTCCAGGCGCTGCTGGCCTTTGCGCGCACGGACGCCTTTGCTCGCCGCGCCGCGCACCTGGGCGGCTATGATGTCGCGGATCTCGGCCGGGTGCTGTGGAACGGCTGACGCCGCGCGTCAGCGGCGCCAGACCACCGCACCCTCGTGCCGCTTGATCAACTGCTGCATGGACCCGAAGGCGGCCAACCACATGGGCGGCGAAGGCCGCCGCGACGGGCTCCGCTCCGGCTAGGGGCGCGGCGGCTCTCGGTCAGGATGCGCCGGCCATTCGCGGCCGGCTGCAACCCCAGCGCGGTTGGCTGCAGCGGCCTCTGGCGTCGCAGGAACAGCGGCTTGCCCAACCCGGCGATGACCTTGGGCGAAAGGCGGGTGACGCGCGGCGGATCGACGCGCAGGCGCATGGCGGTGGTGGTGTCGATATCGGGCGCGCCATCAGGGCCAAGGACGA
>DAOLBY010000008.1:3456-12900 GCA_035324325.1 Paracoccaceae bacterium
GTGGCATCTCGTCTTGGGGGATGCGCGGCGGAAGTCGGCTTAGACCCGGCGGCCATCGCGGAAGACCGAGACGGGCCGACAGGGCGGGCTGCCACCCTGCAACCCGTGGCGGTGGCTGACCGTCATCTCGGCCCCGAACGCCATCCCCCATGCATTGGAGGGGTTCCATGCCCCGACCGCCACCCGATCACCGAGGCGCTGAGCCGCGACGCGATGTCCGCCTTCCGCGATGCCCTGCCGGCTTGGTGTGGCCGGCGCGCTCTCAGCCGCCCGGGGCTGATCGGCGACACTTGGCCATGTCAGGATGGCCTTGCACCACACGCTCGCGCATCTGCTCGGCGGCGGCCAGCCTGCTGGACCCGATTGAGCGGGCCTTCGGCGGCGCCCGCGCCGGCACCGCGCTTTGGGACTTCGCGCCAGCCGGGGGGTGCCCCTGCGGCTGGCCGATCTCGGCCGAGCGGCCGGGACCTCCGCGAAGAACCCCCTTCGCCCATCCGCGCCCCGTCACCCGGGACGGCATCCGGGATCTGCCGCAAGTCGACTTCGACGGGCAACGCCGCTTCTGAAGCGCATCCGACAAGGGAGGACGGCCGCCATGATCACCGGACGCAGGAATCCGAGAACGTGCACCGCCACCGGCCGTGCCATGGCAGCGCCGGGCCTCCCTGCCCCGGCCATCGCGCAGGGTGCGAAGGACCGCACCGGCTTTGTCAGCCCGCCGTCCGCGCCGCTGGCCGGTTTCGCCGAAAGCGACGACCACAACATCCGCGCCTTCGTGCGACCGAGGCCGGGCGCAACCAGGAGGTCATCGTCTAGGACCGCCTAACCGATCCCAATCGCGCCGCCGCCGTGGCCAAGGACCTGATCGTTTCGGACGAGGTCAACCTGATGGTCGTTGCCATGACCTGCGAGGCGGAAGGGGTTGCAGCCCGACTTCAACCTGCGCGGCGTATTCCGTACGGGGGCGGACGGGCGCTACCGGTTCCGCGGGGTCAGGCCGCGCTTCCCCGCGAAACCCGACGACGGGCCGGTGGGCAAGCTTCCTGGCGCGCTCGGCCGCCACCCCTGCCGGCCGGCGCAACTGCACCACGTCCTCGGGGCGCCGGGGCACGACCGGCCGGTGGCGCATTTCCTCGTCCCTGACGACGCCTGTATCCCGCCGGACGCCGTGTTCGGGTTGAAGGAAGCCCGCACGCGCCGCTCGTCCGGCCGGATGACCCCGCCGCCATCGTTTGCCGCAGCATGACCGCGCCCTTCCCTCTGGTCGGACATGGTTTCATCCTCAACCCTGCGCGGGACTGGACCGCAGGGGGTGTCAGCGCCCCTTTGCATGCCGGGCCAGCTTGTCGAGCGTCTGGCCGCCGTATTCGAAGGCGCCGAAGCCGATCACCGCCGCACGCCGCGCGGCCGTCGGGTGCATCTGGCGCAGGGTCACGATGGTCTTGCCGTTCGCCTGCGCATCCAGCGTGACCAGCATGCGGAAGGCGGCGGGGTCGTCCTCGATATCCGACCCGTGGTCGACCTCGATCAGCGCCGGCGCCTCCAGCCGGCGAAACACCATGCGGTTGGTGAAGCGCGTTCCATCGGGCGCGACCATGTCGAACCGCCAGCACCCGCCCGGCGTGATCTCGATTTCCTGCGTTTCGATGGCGAACCCTTCCGGCCCGAACCAGACGGGCAGCTGCGCCGGATCGGTCCAGGCCGCATAGACGACGGCGCGCGGCGCATCGACCAGCCGGGTGATCACGACCTCGCGGTCGAGCGGCCAGTCGGACCAGGGCGAGGGGCGGGCGCCGGTCAAGTCATGGTTCATCGGGGTTCTCCTGCAGGCGGCGGATATGCGCCTCCATCCGGTCCAGCCGTGCGGCCCAGATGCGGAGGTGTTCGTCCAGCCAGGCATCGGTCCGACGCAGCGCCTCGGGCCGCAGCGCGCAATAGCGCACGCGCCCGGCCTTGCGCGTCTCGACCAGCCCGCCCTCCTCCAGCACCCGGATGTGCTTGAGGAAGGTGGGCAGGCCGATGGCAAAGGGCCCGGCCAGTTCGCCGACCGACGCCTCGCCCAGACAGAGCCGCGCCACCACCGCACGGCGCGTCGGATCGGAGAGCGCCGCGAAGGCACGGTCAAGCAGGGCGAATTGGTTTTCCATGTGGCAAAGTATATGCACAGGGCGGCGGGGGTCAAGATACTTTGCCAACAGACGAAGCTTCTGGCGTCGCGCCGTCCCTGCGGACGGTCCCGGCGGGCCATGCCGGAGCGGAGCCGCCCCTTGCGCAGGGCCTTCCGTCGCTCAGCCACCCCCTCGGCAAGCCGCATGTCGGGCAGCGCCTGCCAGGGGACCGAGAAGCCTGCCCGGGAAAACCTCACGGGGCGGCGGTGGCCCGCCCATGCACGCCACGCCGGCGGGGCAGCGCCGGCCTTGCCCGCCTAGCGCGTCGCCTGAAGCCCGGGGGCGTGGGAGGCAAAGATCGTCTCCATGTGTTCGGCGAGGTAGATGCGCAGCCAGGGCGTGAAGCGTTCGGGGTGGCGGGCGGTTTCGGCGGCCAGATCGTAGAGGTCGGCCCAGGCGACCTCGGCCACCTCGGCCGGGTCCGGGGCGACGGCCAGACCCGCCGGCGCCTCGGCCAGGAAAACCTGCACCACCTCGTGCTCGGTCAGCCCCTGCCCCACCCCGGCGCGGTATTCGATCTGCCCGGCGCGGATGACGCCCAGCCCCGAGATGCCCAGTTCCTCCCGCAGGCGGCGGGCGGCGCAGGCGGCGGGGTCCTCGCCCCAGTGGGGATGGGTGCAGCAGGTGTTCGCCCAGAGGCCGGGCGTATGGTATTTCGACAATGCCCGGCGCTGGATCAGCACGCGCCGCCCCTGCATCACGAAGACCGACACCGCCGGATGGCGCAGCCCGCGGCGGTGGACCTCCAGCTTGTCGACCGGCACCAGTTCGCCGTCGACCCAGGCCGCGATCGGCAGCCCTGCCACCGGCGGCGACAGGGGCGCGTTCATGTCCAGACCGGCGACACGAGGCGCATCAGGTGGGCGAGGTTCTTCAGCCCGATCTTGATGTGGGCCAGCGGCCGGGCCGCCACGAGTTTCTTGTTCATGTAGGCCTCGAAGGTCAGCCGCTGCACGTCCACGTCATGGCAGAGGCTCACGAAGCGCTCGCGCCGTTCGTCGCTGCGGTAATAGGCATCCTGCATCGAGCGCAAGACCCGGAACACGGTCTTGTGCTCCTTCATGAACAGCTTGCGCGCCAGCCGCAGGTCGGCCGCGCGGCCCGAGGCGAGCGCCGCCAGCGCCGCCGTCGCCGCCACCCGCCCGCCCACCATGGCGTAGTAGATGCCTTCGCCCGAGGATGGCGCCACCACGCCCGCGGCATCGCCCGCCAGCACCACGTCGCGGCCGTTGTCCCAGCGGTCGAGCGGGCGCAGCGGGATCGGCGCCCCCTCCCTGCGGATGGTGCGGCAGCCGGTCAGGCCGGCCATGGCGCGCAGGGCGGCGGTCGCCTCCTTCAGGTCCACGCCGTCCTTTTCCGTGCCCATGCCGACCGAGGCCTGCGCGCCGTGCGGAAACACCCAGCCGTAGAAATCGGGACTGATGCGACCGTCGTAGATCACGTCACAGCGCATCGGATCGTAGTCGGCATTGGCGGCCTCGGCGCGTTCGGGGGCGGCGATGATCTCGTGGTAGGCGATGACATAGGGGATCTCGCGCCCGCCCGGCACCTCGGCGCGGGCCACCGCGGAGCGCGCGCCGTCGGCGCCGATCACCATGCGGGCCGGCGTGCGGTGTTCCGCCCCGTCGGCCTTGGCGCGCCAGACGACATGCGTTCCCGCGGCATCGCGTTCGATCCGCAGGAAGGTGCCGGCCAGCCGGTCGGCCCCTGCCTGCGCGGCCCGCAGTCGCAGGAACTCGTCGAAATGCTCGCGGTCCACCATGCCGACGAAGCCGTTCTCGATGGGAATGTCCACCGCCCGGCCGGTAGGCGAAATCATGCGGGCCGTGGTGATCTTCGCCACCAGCTGCCCGTCGGGGATGGCGAAATCGGCGATCAGGCGGGGCGGGATCGCACCCCCGCAGGGCTTGATGCGCCCGGCGCGGTCCAGAAACGCCACGCGGCGGCCCGCGCGGGCCGCGTCTTCGGCCGCCGTGGCGCCGGATGGGCCGCCGCCCACCACAAAGATGTCGTATGCGTCCTGCATCCCGTTCACTCCCCCGGAACCATGATCCCTGCCCGCGGCGTCCCGGCCCCGAGCGTCCGCAGCGCCAGCCCGGCGGCCAGCACGAAAAGCCCGGCCTCGGCCAGGAAGACCGCGCCGAAGGCCGCATCGTCGGTCAGCAGGCGGCGCAGCACGTCGACTGCGGCGGCGCCGGTCAGTCCGCCGACGCCGGCCGCGATGGCCTGCGACGCGCCCCAAAGGCCCATCCGCGTGCCTTCGCGCGCGCCGCGGCCCTGGCCGGCCAGCGCCATCATCGACCCGATGGCCGCCACCGCGAACATCCCGTTGAAGAGCCCGAGCGTCATGGCAGCCGCCACGATGCCGCCCGGCGCCCCCTGCCCCAGTGCCGCGATCCACACGAGTGCCGCCGCCGAGCCGAGGCAGCCCGCCACGACCCAGGACCGCAACGACCCGAGACCGAGGCCGGTGGCCGCAACGCCGACGGCGAGCATGCCCAGGAACACGCCGCCGTTCTGCGCCCCCGACAGCTGCGTGGTCTGGCCCGGTGTCAGCCCGAAGACGAGGCCGGCATAGGGCTCGAGGATGAGTTCCTGCATGAAATAGGCGGTCATCGACAGGAAGACGAAGGTGGTGAAGGCGCGCGCCTGCGGTTCGGCCCAGACCTCGGCCAGCCCCCTGCGCAGCGGCGCGGGGCGGGGTTCGGGTGCGGCGGGGGCAACGCGGCGTTCGATGCCGGCCACGGCGGCGGCGGTCAGGGCCACGGCCAGCGCACAGACCACGGCCACGACCTCGACCAGCCGCGCGGGGGAGTAGGGATCGAGGAAGCGGCCCGCGACGGTCGCGGTGACGGCGATGCCGAAGATCATCATCAGCCAGGTGATCGTGGCGGCGGCGGCGCGGCGGCGCGGGTGGGTGGCGGTGGCCAGCAGCGCCAGCAGCGAGGTGCCCGAGGCCCCGACGCCCGCGCCGATCAGCGCATAGGCCAGGACCGACAATGCAAGGCCGGGCCAGAACGCGCCCTCCATCACCATCACGCCAAGCGCGGCGGTCAGACCGCCCGCGGCCAGCACCGCCATCCCGCCGACGATCCAGCGGGTGCGGTTGCCGGCAATGTCGCTGCGGTAGCCCCAGGCGGGGCGCGACAGCTGGATGGCGTAGTGCAGCCCCACCAGCAGCCCCGGAAGCACCGCCGGCAATGCCAGTTCCACCACCATCAGCCGGTTGAGCGTGGAGGTCATCAGCACCACGACCGCGCCGAGCGACATCTGCACGAGGCCGAGACGGGCGACCGAAAGCCAGCTCAGCATGGCAGGCCCGCCGGCCAGAGGCGCGCCCCACCCCCATCCCCGGGGCCGTGATCCTGCCCCCAGCAGGGCGAGGGGAGGCGCGCGGCCGGGGCGCATTCGCCCGATCCCGGCGGCGGGTGGCTCCCTCCCCCCTCGTGTGGAAAGGACGGGGAGGGATGGGAACCGGCAGCCCGGCGCGCCATCACCCGATCCCCCGCAGCGCGAAGGCCGCGACCATCATGCCGGCGACATACATCACGACGCCGACGCCGTTGTACCAGGGCGCCTTGCCCCGCGGGTCGCGCATCAGCACGCGCATGGCAGCGATCTGGCCCAGGATCAGCGCGGCGACCGCCAGCGCGTGCCAGGGCTTGCCCCAGATCGCGAGCAGGGGCACCACCACGGCCTGCGCCAGGGCCATCACCGTGCAGGCCACCCGCGCGGCAACTTCGGGGCCCAGCACCACGGGGAGCGACCGCACGCCGTGCAGGCGGTCGCCCTCCAGCGCCTTGAAGTCGTTCAGCGTCATGATCCCGTGCGCGCCGAAGGCATAGAGCGCGGCAATCGTGACGACCTCGAAAGCCGGTGCCCCCGCGGCCATCACCGCGGCGCCGGTGAACCAGGGCAGCCCCTCGTAGCACAGCGCCACCAGGCCCGGCCCCCACCAGCCCGACCGCTTCAGTCGCACCGGTTCGGCCGAATAGGCCCAGGCGGCGGCCACCCCCACGACGGTCGCGCCAAAGCCCCAGGGGCCGAGCTGCCAGCCCACGGCCAGCGACAGGGCCGACATCGCCAGCGCCACCCACAGCCCCCAGCGACCCGGGATGCGGCCCGAGGGGATCGGGCGGTGCGGTTCGTTGACCGCGTCCACATGGCGGTCGCACCAGTCGTTGGCGGCCTGGCTCATGCCGCAGACGATGGGGCCGGCCAGCAGGATGCCCAGCAGCACAAGGCCCCAGTTCGCCGCGATGTCGCCGCCCGAGGAGACGACGCCGCAGAGATAGGCCCACATCGGCGGAAACCAGGTGACCGGCTTCAGAAGTGCCAGCAGCGCCCGGGGTTCGGGCAGGCGGCGGCCGGACTGTAAGGCAAGCGACGCGGACATGTGTCAAGTAAACAGGACAGTCACGAGTCGGGCAAGGGCGCAGGCGCCACCAGCTGTCAATTTCTCCTGACAGTCGGTGCTTTTTCACTGGTCCCGGCGGGGCGTGGCGCGCGGCCGATTTCGCCGCCGCGAAGCCTCCTCAATCCTCGCCCCTGTTCAGCAGCCCGTACTTGCGCAGCTTCACATAGAGCGACTGACGGCTCAGCCCCAGCATCTCGGCCGCTGCCACCCGGTTGTTCCGGGTCAGTTCGACCGCCGTCTCGATGCACATCCGTTCGACCACATCCGCGGTCTCGGCGACGATGTCCTTCAGTTTCGATGATCCCACCAGTTCGACCACCGAACTGGCCGCCTCCTCTCCCGGCACGAGGCCGGGGCGGCGCATCGCCTCGATACGGCTGGCATCGCGGATGATCAGGCCCATCATCGGCTGCGGCCGGTCGTTCAGCCAGGTGGCCGAGACCTCGACCGGAACCTGCGCCGAAAAGGTGGTCAGCAGGCGCGTGGCATACATTCGCATCCTGCCGGTGCGACGGGCATTCTCGATCAGCACCTTGAGGTCGACCATTCCGCGCTGGAAGAACTCCGACATCGACCTGCCCCGCACGGCCGAGAAATTGGCGCTGTCCGACAGGTTCAGGAAGGCCTCGTTCGCGCCGCGGATCACGCCGTCGCGGTCGGTGAACACGATTCCGTCCGCCGCTTCGGAATAGAGCCGCTGCAGCGCTTCGCCCACGTCGTCGCCGGTCGCGCGCGGCGTCTCCGCCACGTCCAGCCGGCACAGAAGCAGCCGCTCGCCGGCCGCGCGGAACACCAGCGGCACCAGCGTCACCCGCTTCTGGCTGCGCCGGGCCTGCATCTCGATCGGCGTGGCGGCATCGGCGGTGGCCAGCTGCGCCATGGTCTCGAGCAGTTCGCCGCGTCTGCGGCCCACGAACTCCTGCGCGACGGCCGCCCCCAGAAGTTCGGCCCGGCTGGCGCCCAACAGCACCGCCGCGGCCTGGTTGAGGTCGGAGATCCGGCCCGTCGCCATGGACACCAGCAGGATCGCGTCCCGCGTCATCTCCATCAGGACGCGGTAGCGCGTGTCGATCTCGCGCTGCGCCTCGTAGTCCTTTTCCAGCGCAAGCTGGACGCTGACGAGCTTTTGCTGGATTTCGGCAATGGCGCGCAGGTCGCGCCCCAGCATCAGGATCGACCCGTCGGTCGGCAGGCGGTGCAGCGCATAGCGTACCGGGAACCCCTCGGCCGGGCGGTCCTCGTGCGTGACCTCCAGCGCCAGCGACACCGCCGCGCCTTGCGCCGCCGCCGCCTGCAGCTGTTCGAGGCGGCGGTTCAGCTTTTCCACGCTCTCCGGCGTCAGGACCTCGCGCACCTGGCGGCCGATCCAGCCGTCCAGCTGTCCGAAGGATCGGTGGTGGCGATTGACGAGAACCGAGATGACCGTGCCGTCCGGAGCCAGGTGCAACGCAACGTCAGAGGCGGTGGCGACGATTTCCGCCAGGAGGTCGGGCGACACGATGGGAATGGACGCGCCGCTCAAGATCGCACTGCCGCTCTTCAAATCCACATCCGCTCGCTACCTTGCACCCCTTGTCCGCCCGGGCGCCGGGGCGATCACGCCCGCAACCGCGCCCGGTCCTCCCTTGCCGACCCGATCCCGCAGGCGGCCAGCGCCTGCGAAATGTTCATCGCCCCCGCGTCAGCCCCGACGCGCGCCGCCGCACCCGGAATGGCCCCGAGCACGCCGCCGCCCAGCACGATGGGCAGACCCGGTGGCCCGAGCTTACGGACCATTCCCACGAATTGCGCAAGTTCCGCAAGCCTGACGCTTCCCGATGCCGAAATCATCACGCCGTCGAGGCTCAGCGACCCCAACAGCGCTGCCATGTCCTCGGCCCCCGGGTCGGTCACCAGCCGGACCGAGGCGCCGCTGCGCCGCAACTGCCCCAGCACCACAAGCGCCCCCAGCGTGTGCTGTTCGTGCGGCGCGACGCAGAGCAGCAGGCAGGGGTCGGACACGCCGTCCGCCCGGTCGGCCGACCAGGCCGCCCCCAGTGCCCGCAGCATCGACTGCAGTCGGGCGGAGGCCAGCGTCACCTCGGCAAACCCGGCACGGTCATCCATCCAGTCCTCACCCAGCTGCGCCGCCACCGCAGGGATGTAGAGATCGGCCACCGCCACCGCCGACACCTTCTGTCGGACGAGATCTCGCATGAGTTCGGACAGCGGCGCGGGGTCGGGGTCGGCCACGGCGCGGGCCAACTGCGCCAGGACGTCAGGTCGCATCGGCCCGTCCGCGGCGGCTCGGCGCGCGGCAAGCATGTCGACCACCCAGGAGGCGAAGTCAACCACGCCGTCTCCCCCGCCTGCCGGCTGCGACCGCACCTGCGCCACAGACCATCCCGGCAGACCATATGCCAAATCTTGCATTACACAGACTCCAGCCCTGGTCGAGGGGGCATCGTCAGGCGCCCAGCCGACGGCGCAAGCCGTTTTCAGGACACACCGCCCGGCTGCGAGCGGGGCGGTCACCTTCCCCCGTGGACAGTCTGACATCGGGGAAAGAAATGTCAAAGCAAATTGACAGCCCTGAAACTGAATCCGCGCCGCGCCCGCGTTCTTCCTGCTTAAATATTGTTTTTGTTGTAGTAAAACGGATTCCTGAATTCCTTGCCGCTGCCGGGGGCGCCCGCTTCGTCCCGCACGACTGTAAGTTTATGTTGACACTTGGTCACCGGAGGCTAGGCTTGACCCCAGCACCATTCCGGGGTCGTCCCGCCTTCGCCTGCGCGGCGGCGGCGCAGGGTTCCCGGCCCAGAGCGCCCACCGCGAAAGCTGCCCGATGCCTGCATCCGCAGCTTTCGCGGTGGGCGCTCT
>DAOLBY010000008.1:12910-35004 GCA_035324325.1 Paracoccaceae bacterium
GCCTGCATCCGCCTCCCGCCGACCGCTCTACACACCCGAGGAACGCGCGCGGCGCGACGCGACGGTGTGGACGACAGTGCAGGGGGTGCTGGCGCCGGTGCAGTTCCTCGCCTGCGCGATCAGCGTCGTGCTGGTGCTGCGCTACCTTGCGTCGGGCGACGGCTACATGGCCGCAACCGTCTCGATCCTGGTCAAGACCGCGCTTCTCTTGACCATCATGGTGACCGGGGCGATCTGGGAAAAGGTCGTCTTCGGGCAGTGGCTCTTCGCCCCCGCCTTCTTCTGGGAAGACGTGTTCAGCTTTGCCGTGATCGCGCTGCACCTGGGCTATCTGGCGGCGCTCTGGCAGGGTGCGGCACCGGCGACGCAGATGTGGATCGCGCTGGCAGCCTATTCCGCCTATGTCGTCAACGCCGCGCAATTCCTGTGGAAACTGCGCATGGCCCGGCTTGATGCCGCCGCCGGCGCCGCCCCCGCGCAAGGGGTGCCCGCATGAGCGCCGCCGGCTGCACCGCCACCCCCGTCCTGCGCGAACGCGGCCAGCGCGAGGTGTTCTGCGGCCTGACCGGCATCATCTGGCTGCACCGCAAGATGCAGGACGCCTTTTTCCTGGTCGTGGGCTCGCGCACCTGCGCCCACCTGCTGCAATCCGCCGCCGGGGTTATGATCTTTGCCGAACCCCGCTTCGGCACCGCGATCCTCGAGGAAAAGGACCTCGCGGGCCTCGCCGATGCCAATACCGAACTTGACCGCGAGGTGGCCCGCCTGCTGGCCCGCCGCCCCGACATCCGGCAGTTGTTCCTCGTCGGCTCCTGCCCGTCCGAGGTCATCAAGCTCGACCTCGCCAAGGCGGCCGAGCGAATCAACACGGCCCATGCCGGCCGGGTGCGCTGCTACAACTATTCCGGGTCAGGCATCGAGACGACCTTCACGCAGGGCGAGGACGCCTGCCTTGCCGCCCTGGTCCCTGCCCTGCCTGCGACGGATGCGCGCGAACTTCTGGTCGTGGGCGCCCTGCCGGATGTGGTCGAGGACCAGATGCTGGCCCTCCTGGCCGGCCTCGGCATCGGCCCGGTGCGGGTGCTGCCCGCGCATCGCGCGGCCGAGGCATCGGGGGTCGGCCCGAATACCCGCTTCGTGCTGGCCCAACCCTTCCTGGGCGACACCCACGCCGCCCTGATCCGCCGCGGCGCACAGCCGATACCCGCCCCGTTCCCCTTCGGCGAAGAGGGCACGACCCTGTGGCTGGCCGCCCTCGCCGCCGAATGGGGCGTGGACGCCGCCCGCTTCGAGGCCGTCACCGCCGCCCCCCGCGCCCGCGCGCGGAAGGCGGTGGCTGCCGCTGCCGAAACCCTGCGTGGCCGGTCGCTGTTCTTCTTCCCCGACAGCCAGCTGGAAATCCCGCTTGCCCGCTTCCTGACCCGCGAATGCGGGATGCAGGCGATCGAGGTCGGCACGCCCTTCCTGCACCAGGCAATTCACGGGCCGGACCTCGCGCTTCTGCCCGCGGGCCCGGTGATCAGCGAAGGCCAGGACGTGGAGCGCCAGCTCGACCGCGCCCGAACCGCACGGCCGGACCTCACCGTCTGCGGCCTCGGCCTGGCCAACCCGCTCGAGGCCGAGGGACTGACGACCAAATGGGCGATCGAACTCGTGTTCAGCCCGGTCCATTTCTACGAGCAGGCCGGCGACCTCGCCGCTCTGTTCGCCCGCCCGCTGCGCCGGCGCGCCGCCCTGCGCCAGCACCCCAACCGGCTGGAGGCGGCGGAATGAAACTCACCCTGTGGACCTACGAGGGGCCCCCTCACGTCGGCGCGATGCGCGTGGCGACAGGGATGCAGGGCCTGCACTACGTGCTGCACGCGCCGCAGGGCGACACCT
This sequence comes from Paracoccaceae bacterium, assembly GCA_035324325.1. Lineage (GTDB taxonomy): Bacteria > Pseudomonadota > Alphaproteobacteria > Rhodobacterales > Rhodobacteraceae > DAOLBY01. Next base: position 14,792 of record DAOLBY010000008.1, read on the forward strand.
ATGCCGACCTGCTGTTCACGATGATCGAACGGCGCGACCGCCGCCCGCCCGTGACCTACACCACCTTCCAGGCCCGCGACCTGGGTGCCGACACGGCCGGTCTGTTCAAGAGCGCCTGCGCCGAAGCCGTCGAGCGGTTCCAGCCGCAGGCGATCATCGTCGGCGCCTCCTGCACGGCCGAACTGATCCAGGACGATCCGGGCGGGCTGGCCGAGACCATGGGCCTCGGCCTGCCGGTGATCCCGCTGGAGCTGCCGTCCTATTCGCGCAAGGAGAACTTCGGCGCCGACGAGACCTTCTTCCAGATCGTCAAGGCGCTGGCGAAACCCTGCCCGCGGACCGAGGCCGTCACCTGCAACCTTCTCGGGCCCACCGCACTCGGCTTCCGTCACCGCGACGACGCGGCGGAACTGACGCGGATGCTGGCCGACATGGGCGTGGGCGTGAACGTGACGGCGCCGATGGGGGCCAGCCCGGCCGACATCGCGCGCCTTCCCGCCGCGCATTTCAACGTGCTGATGTACCCCGAGACGGCCGAGACCGCAGCACGCCATCTGGAGCGGACCTTCGGGCAGGCGTTCACCCGCACCGTGCCCATCGGCGTGCAGGCCACCCGCGATTTCCTGGCCGAGGGCGCCGCCGTCGCCGGCCTGCCCGTCCGCACCGACGAGACCCGCCTGCGCCAACCCTGGTGGGCGGCCTCGGTCGATTCGACCTACCTGACGGGCAAGCGCGTCTTCCTGTTCGGCGACGCCACCCACGTCATGGCTGCCGCCCGCATCGCCCGCGACGAGATCGGCTTCGAGATCGCGGGCATGGGCATCTACAACCGCGAATTCGCCCGCCCCTTCCGCGCCTTCGCGCAGGGCTACGGCGTCGAGCCGCTGGTCTCCGACGACTATCTGGAGGTCGAGGCCGCCATCGCCGCGGCGGCGCCCGAGATGGTCCTGGGCACGCAGATGGAGCGGATGATCGGCAAGCGCCTCGGCATTCCCTGCGCCGTCATCTCGGCCCCCGTGCATGTGCAGGACTTCCCCGCCCGCTACAGCCCTCAGATGGGGTTCGAGGGCGCGAACGTGATCTTCGACACCTGGGTGCATCCGCTGGTCATGGGCCTGGAGGAGCACCTTCTGCACATGTTCCGCGAGGATTTCGAGTTCCACGACGCGGCCGGTGCCAGCCATCACGGGGCCAAGGCCGTGATCCGGACGGATGCACCCGCGGCAACCCCCGGGGCTTTGCCCCAGGATCTCCAGGGAACTACGGCGAGGACGAACGGCGCTGCGGCATCGCCGCCCGACACCGGATCGGATGTGCTGGTCTGGCTGGCCGAGGCCGAGCGCGAACTGAAGAAGATCCCCTTCTTCGTGCGCGGCAAGGCGCGGCGCAACACCGAGCGCTTCGCCGCCGACAAGGGGCTGCGCGAAATCTCGATCGACACGCTCTACGAGGCGAAGGCCCATTATGCGCGCTGAGGCCAACATCCGCCCCGCCTACAGCGTGGCCATCGTCACGCTGGATGCCCATGCCGCGGGGCCTGCGGCCCGCGTGGCGCCGCGGCTGCAGCGCGATTTCCCGGGGCTGGCGGTCAGCGTCCATGCCGCCGCCGAATGGGCCGAGAACCCAGCCTCGCTGGCCATCGCGCGGGCTGCGGTGGACCAGGCCGATATCGTGGTGGCGAACCTTCTGTTCATCGAGGAGCATATCCAGGCCATCCTGCCCAACCTGCGCGCGGCGCGCGACCGGGCCGACGCCTTCGTGGGCGTCATCGCCGATCCGGCGGTGGTGAAGCTGACGAAGATGGGCGATCTCGACATGGGCAAGCCCGCCACCGGCGTCATGGCCTTCCTGAAGAAGCTGCGCGGCAATGCCCAGCCTTCGGCCTCATCGGGCCAGGCGCAGATGACCCTGTTGCGCCGCCTGCCCAAGATCCTGCGCTGGATCCCCGGCAAGGCGCAGGACCTGCGCGCCTGGTTCCTGTCGATGCAGTACTGGCTGGGTGGCAGCGACGACAACATCGAGGAGATGCTGCGCTTTCTCGTGTCGCGCTACAGCCGGGTGCGCGACTGGAACCGGGTGCAGGCCAAGGCGCCGGTCGAATACCCCGAGGTGGGGCTGTACCATCCGCGCCTGCCCGGCCGCATCACCACACGGGCCGACGACCTGCCGCGCCCCGCGGGCGCCACCGGCACCGTGGGCCTGCTGTTGCTGCGGTCCTATATCCTCGCCTCGGACGCCGCCCATTACGACGCAGTGATCGCCGCGCTGGAGGCCAAGGGCCTTGCGGTCGTGCCGGCCTTTGCCGGGGGGCTGGACGGCCGGCCGGCGATCGAGGCCTACATGACGGGCGGGCGGGTCGACGCGCTGGTGTCGCTGACCGGCTTCAGCCTGGTGGGGGGACCCGCCTACAACGACAGCCCGGCGGCGGTCGCCACATTGTCGGCGCTCGACGTGCCCTATGTCGCCGCCCATCCGATCGAGTTCCAGACGCTGAACCAGTGGGGTGCGGCAGAAGGAGGTCTCGGGCCGGTCGAGACCACGATGCTGGTCGCGCTGCCCGAGATCGACGGAGCCACCAACCCCACGGTCTTTGCCGGCCGACTGTCCGAAACCACCTGCACCGGCTGCCATATGGCCTGCCGGGCTGCGCCCGGCAGCCGCGCCATGGCCCCCTGCCCCGAGCGCATCGGCGTGCTGGCCGAGAAGGTGCGCCGCCTCGTCGCGCTGCGCCGCTCGGAGGTGGCCGCTCGGCGGGTGGCGGTGGTTCTGTACGGCTTTCCGCCCAATGCCGGCGCGGCCGGCACGGCGGCCTATCTGTCGGTCTTCGAAAGCCTGCAGGCCACGCTGCAGGCCATGAAGGCCGCGGGCTACACGCTCGATCCCCCCGCAACGGTCGAGGATCTGCGCGCGGCCGTCCTGGGTGGCAATGCGGCCCGCCACGGCCAGCCCGCCAATGTCGCGGCCATCGTCCCGGCCGAGGAGATGGTGCGCAACAGCCCGCCGCTGAAGGCCATCGAGGCGGTCTGGGGCCCGGCGCCGGGGCGGCAGCAGAGCGACGGGCGGGGCGTCTTCGTCCTCGGCGCGCAGTTCGGCAATGTCTTCGTGGGCCTGCAGCCCGTCTTCGGCTACGAGGGCGACCCGATGCGCCTTCTGTTCGAGAAGGGTTTCGCCCCCACACATGCCTTCGTGCAGTTCTACCTGTGGCTGCGCAACACCTTCCGCGCCGATGCGCTGCTGCATTTCGGCATGCATGGCGCGCTCGAGTTCATGCCCGGGCGTCAGGCGGGGCTGGGCGCGCGCGACTGGCCCGACCGGCTGGTGGGCGAGATGCCCAACATCTATCTCTATGCCGCCAACAACCCCTCCGAGGCGTCGCTGGCCAAGCGCCGCGCCAATGCCGTGACGGTGACGCACCTGACCCCGCCGCTGGCGGCGGCGGGTCTCTACAAGGGGCTTGCGGACCTCAAGGACAGTCTGGCGCGCTGGCGGGCACTTCCGGTGGAGGACCCGTCGCGCCGCGAGCTGACGGCGCTGATCGCCGTGCAGGCCGAGGCGGTGGACATGGCCGGCACCCCGCCCGAGGCGCTGTGGGTGCGGCTGATCGAGGCCGAGGGCGCGCTGATCCCCGACGGTCTGCATGTCATGGGCCGACCGATGGACCCGGACGCACGCGCCGGGATGATCCGCCTGATGGGCGTGACCGGCGAGGCGGCGGCACGCGCCGAGGCCCACCTGGCGGACAACCCCGAGATCTCCGCGCTGATGCGGGCACTTTCGGGCCGCTACATCGCGCCGGTGCCGGGCGGCGACCTGATCCGCAGCCCCGACATCCTGCCCACGGGGCGCAACATCCACGCTTTCGACCCCTTCCGCATGCCCACGGCCTTCGCGCTGGAGGACGGGCGCCGGCAGGCCGACCGGCTGCTGGCCACGCACCCGACGCTGCCCCGCAGCGTGGCGCTGGTGCTCTGGGGGTCCGACAACATCAAGTCCGACGGCGGACCGATCGCGCAGGCGCTGGCGCTGATGGGCGCGCGGCCGCGGTTCGACAGCTTCGGACGTCTTTGCGGCGCCGACCTGATCCCGCTGGCCGACCTGGGCCGCCCGCGCATCGACGTGGTCATGACGCTGTCGGGCATCTTCCGCGACCTTCTGCCGCTGCAGACCCGGATGCTGGCCGAGGCCGCCTGGAAGGCGGCATCGGCCGAGGACGAGCCGGCGCATCTGAACTTCATCCGCGCCCATGCGCTGGCCTATGCCGCACAGATGGGGACGGATCTGGAAACCGCCGCGCTGCGCGTCTTTTCCAACGCCGAAGGGGCCTATGGGGCGAACGTCAACCACCTCGTCGGCGCCTCGGCCTTCGGGGCCGAGGACGAGCTGGCCGATGCCTATGAGGCGCGCAAGTCCTTTGCCTACGGCCGCTCGGGCAAGCCGGTGAAGCAGGCGGGGCTGTTGCAGGCTGCCCTCAAGGACGTGGACCTCGCCTACCAGAACCTCGAATCGGTCGAACTCGGCGTCACCACGGTCGATCACTACTTCGACACGCTGGGAGGCATCGCCCGGGCGGTGAAGCGCGCCCGCGGCGGGGCCGAGACGCCGGTCTACATCGGCGACCAGACGCGGGGCACGGGCAAGGTGCGCACACTGCGCGACCAGATCGCGCTGGAAACCCGCTCGCGCAGCCTGAACCCGCGGTTCTACGAGGCGCTTCTGAAGCATGGCGCCGAGGGCGTGCGCCAGATCGAGGCGCAGGTCACGAACACCATGGGCTGGTCGGCCACCGCGCAGGCGGTGGACCCCTGGGTCTACCAGCGGATCAGCGAGACCTTCGTGCTGGACGAGACCATGCGCCGGCGTCTGGCCGCGCTGAACCCCGAGGCCTCCGCCCGCATGGCCGGGCGGCTGATCGAGGCCAGCGAACGCAACTACTGGGCGCCGGACCCGGCAACACTGGCTGCCCTGCGCGAGGCGGCGGACGAGATCGAGGACAGGCTGGAAGGGATCGCGGCGGAATGACCAGGGGCTGCACCTTCGACATCCGCGGACCGGGGCCCTGCCCCGGACCCCGGGATATTTCGACCATCAGGAAAGGACACCGGCATGGCACCGCGTGACGAGATCCCCGATCTGCGGGGGCTGGACGGCGACGGGTCGGTGCAGGTTCACCTCGACCCGACGCAGAAGATCGACGGGGCCAAGGTGTTCTCGGTCTACGGCAAGGGGGGGATCGGGAAATCGACCACCTCGTCCAACCTGTCGGCGGCCTTCGCCAGCATGGGCAAGCGGGTGCTGCAGATCGGCTGCGACCCCAAGCACGACAGCACCTTCACGCTGACCGGGCGGCTGCAGCCGACGGTCATCGACATCCTGAAGGACGTGGATTTCCACGCCGAGGAACTGCGGCCCGAGGACTTCGTCACCATGGGCTGGGGGGGCGTGATGTGCGTGGAGGCCGGTGGGCCACCGGCGGGAACCGGCTGCGGCGGCTATGTCGTGGGGCAGACGGTCAAGCTCCTGAAGCAGCACCACCTGCTCGAGGCCACCGACGTGGTGATCTTCGACGTGCTGGGCGATGTGGTCTGCGGCGGATTCGCCGCGCCCCTGCAGCACGCCGACCGGGCGCTGATCGTCACCGCCAACGACTTCGATTCGATCTATGCCATGAACCGGATCATCGCGGCGGTGCAGGCCAAGTCGGGCAACTACAAGGTGCGGCTCGCGGGCTGCGTGGCCAACCGGTCGCGCGACACCGACGAGGTGGACCGTTTTTGCGACCGCGTGGGATTCAGGCGGATCGCCCACATGCCCGACATCGACGCCATCCGCCGCTCGCGCCTGAAGAAGAAGACGCTGTTCGAGATGGACAGCGACGCCGACGTGGAGATCGCGCGCGCCGAATACCTGCGCCTGGCCGACCGGCTGTGGCGGTCGGTGGGCGAGGATCCGCTGCTGCCCGCCCCCCTGCCCGACCGCGAGATCTTCGAACTGCTGGGGTTCGACTGATGGACGCCTATGTCGCCACGCGCGAAAGGGTCGAGGGCTATTTCGACCGCACCGCCACCGCGACGTGGGAGCGGCTGACCTCGGATGCCCCGGTGTCGCGCATCCGCCAGACGGTGCGCGCGGGCCGCGACGCGATGCGCGCGGCCATGCTGGCGCGGCTGCCCGCCAACCTGGACGGCGCGCGGGTGCTGGACGCCGGCTGCGGGCCGGGGGTGATGACGGCCGAACTGGCCGCGCGGGGCGCCGAGGTGGTGGCCGTGGACATCGCGCCGCGGCTGATCGAGATCGCGGCGGCGCGCCTGCCCGCGGGCCTTGCCCCGCGCGTGACTTTTGCCGCCGGCGACATGCTCGAGGATCGCGGGCGCTTCGACGCCGTGATCGCGATGGACAGCCTGATCTACTATGCCGAGGCCGACCTGCTTTCGGCGCTGGACCGGCTGGGGGCCATGGCGCCGCAGACGGTCTTCACCGTGGCGCCGCGCACGGCCCTTCTGTCGGCCATGTGGACGGTCGGGCGCGTCTTTCCGCGGTCTGACCGGTCGCCCCTGATGGTGCCGCAGGCCCATGCGCGGCTGTCGCGCGCCCGGCCCGGCATCGCCCATGTCACCCGCATCGCGCGGGGCTTCTACATCTCGGACTGTCTGGAGGCGCGGTCATGATCGTCACACGCCGCCAGGTGCAGTCGATCGCCGTGCGCTGGCTGCCGTTCTCGGATGCAGCGTCCGAGGGGCTGCCGCTCGGCCAGCTCCTGCGGCTGTCGCTGTTCCAGGTCTCGGTCGGGATGGCGACCGTGCTGCTGCTCGGCACGCTGAACCGGGTGATGATCGTGGAACTGGGCATCGCCTCGGTGCTGGTCGCCACGATGATCGCCATTCCGGTGCTGGTCGCGCCCTTCCGGGCGCTTCTGGGCTTCCGCTCCGACACCTACCGCAGCGCCATCGGCTGGAAGCGCATTCCCTACCTGTGGTTCGGCAGCCTGTGGCAGATGGGGGGCCTTGCGGTCATGCCCTTCGCGCTGATCGTGCTGTCGGGCGACCGCGTCCATGACGTGCCCTTTGCCGGCGAGGTGCTGGCGGCGCTGGCCTTCCTGATGACGGGCCTTGGCCTTCACATGACCCAGACGGCGGGACTGGCGCTCGCCTCGGACCGCGCGTCCGACGAGACACGGCCGAGGGTGGTGGCACTTCTCTACGTCATGTTCCTGATCGGCATGGGGATTTCGGCGCTGGTCGTCGGCTGGCTCCTGCGCGACTATGAACCGATCAAGCTGGTGCAGGTGGTGCAGGGCTGCGCTGCGGCGACGCTGATCATCAACCTGATCGCCTTGTGGAAGCAGGAACGGGTGCGCCCGATGACGGCGGCCGAGATCGCCGCACCCCGGCCGCTGTTCCGCGATGCCTGGGCCGACCTGATGCAGGGCGGCGAGGCCGGGCGCCTGCTCGCCGTGGTGGCGGTCGGCGCGCTCGCCTTCAACATGCAGGACGTGCTGCTGGAGCCCTACGGAGGCGAGATCCTCGGCCTGTCGGTCGCGGCGACCACGGTCCTGACCGCGATCTGGGCCGGCGGGGCGCTGCTGGGTTTCGGCCTGGCCGCGCGCTGGCTGGCGCGCGGGATGGATCCTTACCGCATGGCTGCCCGGGGCGTGCTGGCGGGCATCGCGGCCTTTTCCTGCGTGGTCTTTGCCGCGCCCCTCTCGGCGCCCTTGCTGTTCTACGCGGGCGCCTGCGGCATCGGCCTCGGCGGCGGGCTGTTCGCGGTCGCCACGCTGACGGCCGCGATGACCATGCCCGCACGCGGCGCGGCCGGGCGAGGTCTCGCGCTGGGCGCCTGGGGGGCCGCGCAGGCGACCGCGGCAGGCCTTGCGATCCTGTTCGCCGGCGCGCTGCGCGACGGCATCGGCGGCCTGGCGATGGCCGGCCACTTCGGCCCGGGGCTGGCCACGCCCGCCTTCGGCTACTCCTTCGTCTACCACCTCGAAATCGGACTTCTGTTCCTGACCCTCGTCGTGCTCGGCCCGCTGGTGCGGCTCGGGCGGCCTATCCCCGCAACACAGGACGGCCCGGCCCGCATCGGCCTTGCCGACCTTCCTGCCTGACCACGGAGGACCATCATGGTTGGCGTCACATTCTGGGGCAATTTCGACCTCGCAAGCCTGTCGATCTGGCTTTTCTGGGGCTTCTTCGCCCTGCTGATCTACTATCTCCAGACCGAGAACATGCGCGAAGGCTATCCCTTGGAAACCGAGGACGGCGCCCTGGCTCCGAACCAGGGGCCGTTCCCGGTGCCGAAGCCCAAGACCTTCGCCCTGCCCCATGGGCGCGGCACGGTCACGGTTCCTTCCGCCGAGAACGAGGCGAGCCACCGTCGCACGGACCTTGCTCTGGCGCGCACGGCGACCTCCGAAGGCTTTCCCCATGCCCCCACGGGCGACGCGATGAAGGATGGCGTCGGCCCCGCGTCCTGGGCACCGCGGCGCGACGCGCCCGAGCTTGACGGCCACGGCCACAACAAGATCGTGCCGATGGCGCGGGCCGAGGGCTTCATGGTCAGCGCCGGCCGCGACCCGCGCGGGATGCGCGTTCAGGGCAACGATCTTGGCTATGTCGGCACGATCAGCGACCTGTGGGTGGATGCCCCGGAACAGCTGGTCCGCTATCTCGAGGTCGCTCTCGAAAGCGGCGAGAAGCGGCTGATCCCGATGCCCATGGCCAAGATCCAGTCCGACCGCGTGTTCGTGAACGCGCTGTCCTCCGACCTGTTCGCAGGCATCCCCGCGACCCGCTCCTCGACCGAGGTGACGCTGCTCGAGGAGGACAAGATCTCGGGCTACGTCGCCGGCGGCCTTCTGTATTCGGCCGACAAGCGCGCGTCGAAATGGAAGGCCCTGTTCGGCTGAGGCCCCCTGCACCGATCCGGGGCCGGCCCTCTGCGCCGGCCCCGGCCACCCATCCGAACCGGAGACCTGCGCCCATGTCTCACCCCCAATCCCGCGTCGATCCCGACTTCGCCTTCGAGCCCGTTCCGGGCCTGCCCGCGCATTTGCCCCGCGGCGAGACGCTGCTGTGGCAGGGCCGCCCGAGCACCTGGCGCCTAGCCATCGAGGCCATGGGCCTGAACTGGGTCATCGCCTATTTCGCCCTGGTCGTCGCCTGGCGCGGCGGCGTCGGCGCCGCCGATGCCGGGCTGGCCGGGGCCCTGGCCTTTGGCCTGCCCTATGTCCTGCTCGGCGCCGCGGCCGTCGCGGTCATCCTGGGCATCGCCTGGGTGCAGGCCCGCGCCGCGGTTTATTCCGTCACCACCGCCCGCGTCGTCATGCGGGTGGGGGCGGTTCTGCCCGTCACCTTCAACATTCCCTTCGCGCGCCTCGGCAGCGCCGCGCTCGACCTGCACAGGGGTGGCACCGGCACCATCGCGCTGACGCCGAACGACGACACGCGGCTGTCCTACCTGGTGCTCTGGCCGCATGTCCGGCCCTGGCACATGACGGCCACCCAGCCGGCGCTGCGCTGCATCCCCGATGCCGCCCGCGTAGCCGCCCTGCTGGCCGAGGCCGCCGAGACGCGCATCAGCACGCCGGTCGTGGCGCGTCCAAACGACCTGCCTGCCGCCGCCGTGGCCGCGGAATAGGGAGGGACCGCGCCATGACCACACGTCTGACCGCCACCCAGGCCCCCGACCGCGAACGCGAGATGATCCCGCGCGTGCTGGTGCGCGCCATGTTCGCGCTGGCGCTCGCCTCGCTCGCCATCGTCACCTACGCCCGCCTGACCGACCGGCCGACCGTGGGCCAACCGGCCGCGGCCGAAGCCGTGACCGAGCGCGTGATCGCCCTCGTCGGCGGCGGCGCGCAGGCGGTGCGGGTGCTGGACGCCGACGGCGCGCTGCTGGCCGACCTCGCGCATGGCGGCTTCATCACGGTCATCCAGAACGGCCTGATGACCGTGCGCCGCCGCCATGGCATCGACCCGGCCCTGCCGGTCCGCCTGGTCGAATACGCCAACGGCCGCACCACCATCGAGGACCCGCTGACGGGGTGGAGCGTCGAGCTCTACGCCTTCGGGGCCGACAACCTCGCGGCCTTCCGCCGCATCCTGAGCGACTGACGACGGGGGCCCGCAACGACGGGCCCGCCGAACCACGACACATAACAAGGGAACCGAAACCATGGGACTGTTCACGAAGGAAAGGGAAGAGGTGCCTGTCACCGTCGAGGTCAGCCACCGCTTCGAATCGCTGCACGCCCACGTCCGCTTCGACAATGGCGCCGTCGTCCACCCGGGCGACGAGGTGCAGGTGCATGGCCGCCCGATCATGGCCGCCTGGGGCGAGGTCATCACCGAAAGCCGCGTTGCCACGATCACCCGCGCCAGCCTGCTGGAACGCTGGTGGACGCGGATGACCGGCGACCTGGAGTTCATCGAGCTCTGCGAATTCTCCTTCTCCGACGAGGTGATGCCATGAACGCGCACGCTACCACGCATGACGAGCTGCATGCCGAGATCGCCGACCGTTTCGACACCACGGCCATGGCGACCGAGACGACCATGCTGTCGCCCCGCTTCTACACCACCGATTTCGACGAGATGGACCGCATCGACGTGACCCCGGTGCGGGCCGAGTGGGACCGGCTTCTGGCGCAGATGAAATCCGACCCCAACAAGGGCCATTTCAAGAAGAACGCCGACTGGGACCAGATCGACTGGCAGGGGATGGAACCGGGCCTGAAGCGCGAGTTCATCGACTTCCTGGTGTCGTCCTGCACCGCCGAGTTCTCGGGCTGCGTACTCTACAAGGAAATGAAGCGCCGCGGCGCCAACCCCGACATCTGCGAGCTGTTCAGCTACATGAGCCGGGACGAGGCGCGGCACGCGGGCTTCATCAACGACGCGCTGCGCGAGGCGGGGGTGGCGGTAAACCTCGGCTTCCTGACCAAGGCCAAGAAATACACCTACTTCCGGCCCAAGTTCATCTACTACGCCACCTACCTGTCGGAAAAGATCGGCTACGCCCGCTACATCACGATCTTCCGGCACCTCGAGGCGAACCCCGACCAGCGCTTCCACCCGATCTTCAAGTGGTTCCGCGAATGGTGCAACGACGAGTTCAGCCATGGCGAGGCCTTCGCGCTGCTGATGAAGTCCGACCCGAAGCTGACCACGAGCTTCGCCAACAAGCTGTGGATCCGCTTCTTCCTGACGGCGGTCTATTCCACGATGTGGGTGCGCGACCACGCCCGGCCCAAGTTCCACGAGGCGCTCGGGGTGGACATCGAATGGTATGACCAGGAGGTGTTCCGCAAGACCTCGGCCATCGCGCGGCAGATCTTCCCCGTCGAGATCGACATCGACCACCCGGCCTGGAAACCCAACCTGCGGCGGATGGAGGCGGCGTTCCGCGCCATGGACGCCGCCAAACGGCAGGGTGGCGTCGCCGGCCGGGTCAAGGGCTGGCTGGCGGGTGCGAAAGCCGGGCTTGCCTTTGCCCGGCTCTACCTGATCCCGGTCAGGAAGAACGAACTGCCTGCGAACGTGCGGCTGGAACCGTCCTACTAGACGGCCCCGCATGGCTGCGGGGGGCTGGGCGCGGCCCCCCGCAGCGACCTGACGAAAGGAGGACAAAGGACCGATGGACAACCCCTGGATCGCGGCCGCAACGGCGCTGTTCCTGTGGTGGTTCTCCACGGGCATCCTGCTGATGCGTGTGCGCGCGGCCGACAACCGCGGCCATGACGCGCATATCTGGTCCTGCCTGCTGACCCTGCCGGTGCTGGCCGCGGGCATCATCGGGATCAACGAGACCGCCGCCGATGCCTCACCGACAGGGGCCTTTGTCGCCTTCGTGTCGGCACTGGCCGTCTGGGGCTGGATCGAACTGGCCTTCCTGTCGGGCCTGATCACCGGCCCCAACCGCCGCCCCTGCCCGCCCGGCACCACCGCCACCGACCGTTTCCTGCGCGGTTTCGGCACGGTGGCCTGGCATGAGCTTGCACTGGTCGCGGCACTCGTCGTGCTGGCGCAGCTGACCCAGGGCGCAGCCAATCCCTTCGGGTTCTGGACCTTCGCGGTGCTGTTCTTCGCCCGCGTCTCGGCCAAGCTGAACCTGTTCTTCGGCGTGCCCCGCATCCATACCGAGTTCCTGCCGCGCACGCTGGCGCATCTGCCCAGCCACTTCCGCCGCGGTCCGATGACCCCCTTCTTCCCGCTGTCGGTCAGCCTTCTGACCTTCGCGGCCTACTGCTTTCTCGAACGGCTGGCCCAGGCCGGCAGCCCCGGCGCGGTGACGGGCTTTGCGCTCCTGTCGGCGCTGACCCTGCTCGCGCTTCTGGAACACTGGTTCATGGTGCTGCCACTGCCCGACCAGAAACTCTGGCGCTGGATGCTTCCCGCGCCGAAACCCCTGCCCAAGGACTGAAAGGCGAATTCCCATGGATTTCCAAGGCTTCTTCACCCAGGAACTCGACCGCCTGAAGGCCGAAGGCAATTACCGTGTCTTTGCGGAGCTCGAACGCCGCGCCGGCGACTTCCCCCGGGCCACCCGCTGGTGCGAGGACGGTACGACCGAGGACATCACCGTCTGGTGCTCGAACGACTACCTCGGGATGGGGCAGAACCCGGCCGTGGTGGATGCCATGGTCGCGGCAGTGCAGGCCCATGGCACCGGTGCAGGAGGCACACGCAACATTTCCGGCACCAACCACGCGCACCGACTGCTGGAGGCAGAGCTTGCCGACCTGCATGGCAAGGAGGGGGCGCTGCTGTTCACCTCCGGCTATGTCTCGAACTGGGCCGCGCTCGGCACCCTTGGCGCGCGCATCCCGGGCGTGGTGATCCTGTCGGACGAGAAGAACCACGCCAGCATGATCGAGGGCATCCGCCATTCCCGCGCCGACAAGGTGATCTGGGAGCACAACGACTGGCGCGACCTGGACCGCAAGCTCAAGGCGGTCGGTGACCGGCCGAAGCTCGTGGCCTTCGAAAGCGTCTATTCGATGGACGGCGACGTCGCCCCGATCCGCGAGATCGTCGAGGTCTGCGAGGGCAACGGCGCGATGTCCTACATCGACGAGGTGCATGCGGTCGGCATGTACGGTCGCCGCGGCGGCGGCATCAGCGAACGCGAGGGCCTGGCACACCGCATCGACCTGATCGAGGGGACGCTGGGCAAGGCCTTCGGTGTCGTGGGCGGCTATGTCACCGGTTCGGCCGCGATGGTCGACTTCATCCGGTCGTTTTCCTCCGGCTTCATCTTCACCACCGCCCTGCCGCCCGCCGTCGCCGCCGCAGCCGCGGCCTCGATCCGCCATCTCAAGGCCAGCGGCGCCGAACGCGCCGCCCAGGCCGACCGCGTGGCCCGGGTCCGCGCAAGGCTTGACCGCGCCGGCATCCCGCACATGGCCAACACCAGCCACATCATCCCGGTGATGATCGGCGATCCGGTCAAATGCCGCATGATCTCCGATATCCTGATGCGGGACTGGGGCATCTACGTCCAGCCCATCAACTACCCCACGGTGCCCAGGGGAACCGAGCGGCTGCGCATCACCCCTTCGCCGCTGCATTCCGACGCCGACATTGACAAACTCGTGAACGCGCTGGAATCGCTGTGGAAACACTGTGCACTGGCGCATGCCGTGGCTTGATCCGGCCCGCCAGCGCCCCAAGTGGTGCTGAAACCGACCCCGAGGGAGAGACCGACCATGCGCATGATCCTTGCCGCCGCCGCCGCGGTGCTGACCGCCGCCCCCGCGCTTGCCGCGGGTGACGCGGCCAATGGCGAAAAACTGTTCGGCCAGTGCCAGACCTGCCATGTCGTGCAGAACGAGGCCGGCGAGACGCTGGCGGGGCGCAACTCGCGCACCGGGCCCAATCTCTACGGCGTGATCGGCCGGCAGGCCGGCAGCGTCGAGGGGTTCCGCTACCAGGCCTCGATCGTGAAGGCGGGCGAGGAAGGGCTCGTCTGGGACGAGGCGGAACTGGCCGCCTACCTGCTCAACCCGCCCGAATTCCTCAAGGCGCGGCTGGGCGACCCGCGCGCCCGCTCGGGCATGGCACATCGGGTGCGCAACGACGGCGACGCGGCCGACCTTGTGGCCTTCCTCGCCAGTTTCGCGCCGGCCGCGGAGGAAGCGGCCGAAGGCGAGGCCGATGCGGAGGCGCCCGCTTCGAACTGATCTGCCCGTGATCGGCACGGAACCGGGGGGTTCACACCCCCGGTCTCCTGCGGGAAAGGCGTGCCGGGATGAATGCGTCCGTCAGGGCCAGCGCGCGAGCGGCGGCAGGCTCATCAGGACGGCATTCGCGTCGTGTCCGGTGGCCAGCCCGAACTTCGTGCCGCGGTCGTAGACGAGGTTGTATTCGGCGTAGAGCCCGCGGTGGACAAGCTGCGCCTCGCGGTCTCCTTCCGTCCAGGGCTGGTGCATCCGGCGTTCGACCAGCGGCAGATAGGCCGGCAGGAAGGCCCGCCCGATGTCCTGCGTCAGGGCGAAGTCGGCGGCCCAGTCGCCGCTGTTGCGGTCGTCCATGAAGATGCCGCCCACGCCCCGCGCGCGGCCGCGGTGCGGCACGAAGAAGTATTCGTCCGCCCAGGCCTTCAGCCGCGGGTAGAGATCGGCCCCGTGCGGCGCAAGATGCGCGGCCAGCGTGGCGTGGAAATGGTCCGTATCCTCGGCGTATTCGATGCAGGGGTTCAGATCCTCGCCGCCACCGAACCACCAGGCATGCGGGGTCCAGAACATCCGCGTGTTCATGTGGACGGCCGGTGCGTGCGGGTTCTGCATATGGGCGACGAGGCTGATGCCCGAGGCCCAGAAGCGCGGGTCATCGGCCATCCCCGGGACGCCGCGCGCGGCCATCGCCTTCTGCGCGGCCGGCCCCAGCACGCCGTGGACGGTCGAGACGTTCACCCCTACCTTCTCGAACACCCGGCCGCCGCGCATCACGCTCATCAGCCCGCCGCCGGCGTCTGACCCGTCGTCGGAATGCCGCCGGGTCGGCGTTACCTCGAAGCGCCCGGGGGGCAGATGCACGGTCGGGCCGCCCTCCAGCCGGTCCTCGAGTGCCTCGAAGGCCGAGACGATGTCGTCGCGCAGGGTGCGGAACCAGGCCGCAGCAGTGTCGCGTTCCATCCCCAGCCCGTCGAGCATCGCATCCTCCTGTCAAGCCGGCCTGACAGTAGCGCGGCCCTGTCCGGGCGTCATCCCCGAAACGCCCCCCTGTCCCTTTCCTGATGGCCCAAATATCCCGGGGGGTGAGGCCCGGCACGGGCCGAGGGGGGCAGCGCCCCCCTCCCCCTCACGCCCCGATCAGCGCCCGCACCTCGTCCACGCCGCTTACCACCAGCGCCGCATCGCCTCGCGCCTCGACGTTCAGCCGCAACAGCGCCTCGGTGTTCGACCGCCGCAGGTTCAGTCGCCAGTCCCCCATCACCAGAGACAGCCCGTCGGTGTCATCGCGCGCCCGGGCCCGCGGGGCCAGCGCCGCCTCGACCCGCGCCATGGCGGCGGCGGGGTCGGGCAGGCGGAAGTTGATCTCGCCAGACGACGGAAAGGCCGCGCGCCGCCCGGCCACCAGATCGGCGAGCCCTACCCCGCGGCGCGACACCAGGTCAGCCGCCAGAAGCCAGGGGATCATCCCCGAGTCGCAGGCCATGAAGTCGCGGAAATAGTGATGCGCGCTCATCTCGCCGCCGTAGATCGCGCCGGTGGCCCGCATCGCGGCCTTGAGGTAGACATGCCCGGTGCGCGCCTGCACCGTCCGCCCGCCCGCCCGCGCCACCACGTCCTGCGTGTTCCAGACCACGCGCGGGTCGTGGACGATGGTGGCGCCGGGCTCGCGGGTGATGGCGGCCTCGGCCAGAAGGCCCACGACATATTCGCCTTCGACGAAGCCACCTTTGTGGTCGAACAGGAAGCAGCGGTCGAAGTCACCGTCCCAGGCCACGCCGAAATCGGCGCCCGCCGCCACCACCGCCTGCGCCGTTGCGGGGCGGTTCTCGGGCAGAAGCGGGTTGGGGATACCGTTGGGGAAGGCGCCGTCGGGGTCGTGGTGCATCCGGGTAAAGCGCAGCGGCGCGCCGGCCGCCGCCAGCCCCGCAGCCAGCGCGTCGAAGGTGGGGCCGGCCGCGCCGTTGCCCGCATTGACGAGGATGTGCAGCGGCGCGAGCCGCACGGGGTCCACGAAGGACAGCACCCGTTCGACATAGGCCGCGCGGATGCCGCGCCCGTCGGTCACCCGGCCCGCCTGCGCGGCCGGCGACAGGTCTGCCGCTTCGGCCAGCGCCTTCACCCGTGCCATCTCCGTTGCGGGGTCGAGCGGTGCAGCCCCCCGGCCCACCATCTTGATCCCGTTCTGGTCCATCGGATTGTGCGAGGCGGTCACGCAGAGCCCGCCATCCGCCCCCGTGTGGTCGGTGGCGAAATAGACCTCCTCGGTCCCGCAGAGGCCGAGGTCGATCACCTCGGCCCCCTGCGCCACCAGCCCCTCGGCCACGGCCGCCGCCAGATCGGCCGAGGAGGCGCGGCAGTCGCGCCCCAGCACGATCCGCCGGGCGCGCTGCGCCGCCGCGAAGCCCGCGCCGATGCGCCGGGCGATGGCGGCGTCCAGATCGACGCCCAGATGCCCGCGCACGTCATAGGCCTTGAAACAGGTCAGGTTCATTTCGTGCGTCCTTCACTCGGGCCGGCGCAGCCTGCTTAGGCCAGCACCGGCGCGCGGTCCACCCGGGGGCGCGGGCGCTTCGGCCGGGCGGCGTCAATCATGCGAAGGTGCGCGTCAAATCCGCGGGAAGGGGCGGGCTCACGGGTTGACGGACGCATGGCGGCAGGTTGCGATGGCACCGCATATCTTTCCTTTTGGGTCCTTCAGCCATGCCCCTTTGCGCCGCACCCCGCTTCGCCACGGCAGTCCTGGCCTTCCTGGCCGGAATCGCCGCCCTTGCGGCATCCCCCGTCGCCGCCCAGGCGACCGGCTATTGCGAGATCCCCGCCAGCCCCGCACTGTCCCCGGGCTACCGCATCGAGGAAAAGGTGCTCCACCTGCCGCACGGGCCGCGCTGGTTCTGCCAGGTCACGCCGCCCGGCTACAGCATCGCAAACCCCGACTATCCGCTGGTGATCGTGTTCCACGGCGGCGGCGGGCAGGCCGAGACGATGATGCGCCCGCAGAAGGCCATCCTCGAACAGATCGTCAACCGCGGCTATGTCGGGGTGTTTCCCATCGGCATCCCGCGCGAGGGCTGCGACCTCGCCGCCCTGCCCTGCGAGACCAATGCCTGGGGCGACGACACGAACCTCGCATTCCTCAACGCGCTTCTGGAATATGCGGCGCAATTCAACCTCGACGAGGACCGCATCTTTCTGGCCGGCTTTTCGGGCGGGGCGCAGTTCATCTACCGCGCAATCGCGGAAGACGACTTCGCCCTGCCGATCACCGGCATCGCCACCGCCGCCGGGATCATGGGCATGATGAAGACCGGCGACCCCGGCGCGGGGCTGCCCCTGACCAATGTGGCGCTCGGCCAGCCGGTCCACGCGATGCTCCTGCAGGCGACGGACGACCCGAACCAGGCCTACGGCGGCGGTCTGGCCACGGCGCAGGACGAATTGCACCTTCCCTTCTCGCTCAAGGTCGATCTGTTCCGGCTGATGGCGGGCAGCCTGCGCACGCCCATGGCCTCGATCGCCGGGCTGCCGGCGGGAACCACCGGCACCATCTACCTTGGCGGCACGCACGAGGTGCGCGCCATCACCACGACCGGCGGTCACACCTGGCCCAACACCTGGTTCGCGCCGCTGGTGTTCGACTTTTTCGACCGGTTCTGACTGCGTTACAGCGGCAGGCCGACATAGTTCTCCGCCAGGTCGCGCCGCGCGGTCTCGGATGCCGCCAGATGCGCCAGCGTCGCCTGCCGCATCCTGGGGGCAAAGGCATCCTCGCCGTCGAAGCGGTGCAGCATGGTGGTCATCTGCCAGGAGAAGCGCATCGCCTTCCAGATCCGCGCCAGCGCCCGGTCGGAATAGCGTTCGAGTCCGGCTGCATCGCTGCCGCGCAGGGCGGCCACCAGCGCCTCGTGCAGATAGGCCACGTCCGACACCGCAAGGTTGAGCCCCTTGGCCCCGGTCGGCGGCACGATATGGGCGGCGTCGCCCACCAGGAACAGGTTGCCCCAGCGCATCGGCTCGGACACGAAGGACCGCAGGGGCGCGATGGATTTCTCGATCGAGGGTCCGGTTTCCAGCCCCGCAACCGCCCCGGCAGGAAGACGCAGGCGCAATTCGTCCCAGAAGCGATCGTCCGGCCAGTCCTCGACCCGGTCGGTCAGCGGCACCTGCACATAGTAGCGGCTGAGCGTCGGGTTGCGCATGGAGGCCAGCGCGAAGCCGCGGGGCGAATTGGCGTAGATCAGTTCGTGATGGACGGGCCGCGTTCGCGACAGGATGCCCAGCCAGCCGAAGGGATAGACACGCTCGAACTCCTGCCGGCGGTCGTCGGGAAGGGTGCGGCGGCTGACGCCGTGGAACCCGTCGCAGCCCGCGACATGGGCGCAGTCGAGCGTCTGGCGGCGGCCGTCATGGGTGAAGGCCACCTGCGCGCCGCCGGGGGCGAAAGGGTCGATCGCCACATCCTCGACCCCGTGCAGGATGGTCGTGCCCATGGCGTCCTGCGCGGCGTAGAGATCGGCGGTCACCTCGGTCTGGCCATAGACCATGACGGGGCGGCCGGCGAGTTCGGCGAAGTCGATGCGCAGCTGTCGGTCGCCGTCGGACAGGATGCAGCCGTCATGCGCGATGCCCTCGGTCGCCAGACGCGCGCCGACACCGGCCTCGGTCAGCACCTCGACCGTGCCGCCCTCCAGCACGCCGGCCCGGATCCGCCCCAGCACATGCGCGCGACTGCTGCGTTCCAGGATCACGGTCGCGATCCCCGAGCGGTTCAGGAGCTGCGACAGCAGAAGGCCCGAGGGTCCGCCCCCCACGATGGCAACCTCGGTGCGCATCTTCTTTTCCCCGCTCCCCTGCCGGGCATCCATCCTAACCTGCATCTGCCCGGCACCAAATGGACGCGCCGGGCAATCGCTGGCACAATCCGTGCATGAGCAAGGCGAGTACCATTCCGGTCTATGTACTCTTCGGAGAGAGCGGCCCGTTTCCCGACGTCGTGCATTGCGAGACCATCGGGATGCGGGCGCCGGCGCATGGATGGCTGATCGCGCCGCATCGGCACGACCGCATCGTGCAGGTGCTCGTGCTGACCCAGGGCGGGGCCGCGGCCCTGGTGGACGGGCGGCAGCAGGCGCTGGTGCCGGGCGATGCGCTGGTCCTGCCCGCCGGCGTGGTGCATGGCTTCGACTTCCGCCCCGGCACGGACGGGCTGGTGATCTCGGTCCCGCTGCCGGTTCTGGCGGCGATGGGGCCAGCGCCCGGGGCGCTGGCTGCGCGGCTGGTGCGGCCCTTCGCGATCCGCACCACGGCGCGCATGACCGGCCTCGCCGAGCTCATCGCCGACCGCCCCCCGGAGGAAGCCGGCCCTCTGCGCGATGCGCGAATGGTCGGCCTGGCGCAGGCGCTGCTGGCCGACCTGGCCGCCGCCGCCCCCGCAGCGTCGGGACCGGAGGGGCGCGCCGGCGCACATCTGGCGGCCTTTCGCGTGCAGATCGCCCGGCGTCTGGCCGATCGCTGGGGGCCGGCCGACCATGCCCGGGCGCTCGGAATCACGGCGGGACAATTGGGTCGCATCTGTCGTGCAGCCCTCGGGCGCAGCCCCAGCGCGGAGATCGAGGGCGCCGCGATGGTCGAGGCCTGCAGGATGCTGGCCTTCACGCAGATGCCGGTGGCCGAGGTCGGCTGGCGGCTGGGCTTCGGCGATCCGTCGCATTTCGCGCGCCGTTTCCGCCGCACCCAGGGCGAGACGCCAAGCGCATATCGCGCACGCTTCGTGCAGGACAGGGGCGGGGCTGTTCAACCCAGCGGATATGTCTCGAGCACCTGATAGCGCGGACCCTCGCCTGCCCCCCAGGACCGCATCAGCATCACCTCCTCCACCCGCCAGGGCCCGGCGAGGAACCGCGCCTCGGTCACGACCGCGCCTTCCAGGCGCAGCCGGTCGTCCGGGTCGGGCGGGGCGAAACGGCCGAGCGTGACATGCGGGACGAAGCGCCGCGCCTCGATCCGCGCGCCGGCCTGCCGTGCCAGATGCTCGACCTTGGCCTGG
>DAOLBY010000008.1:35059-35521 GCA_035324325.1 Paracoccaceae bacterium
CCGCCACACCCGCCCAGGCGCTGCGTGGCCGCGCGCCGCCGAACAGTCCGACGCCCGACAGGTCGATGTCGAAGGGCGCCATGCGCAGCCGAGAGAGCCCCTCGTCCAGGCCGGACAGCACGGCGTCGGGCACCTCGCCCAGGAAGGCCAGCGTCAGGTGCAGATCGGCGGTCTCCACCCGGCGCGGCAGCGGCAGAAGGAATTGCAGGACGGTCAGGCGCGACCGGATGTCGGGCGGTGGCAGCAAGGCGACGAAGGCGCGGATCATCCGGGCATCCCCCTTGCGGACAGAACCGCCAGCCTTTCGCGCACCTCTGCCCGCACCGGGCCCTCGCGCGGCGGGTCAGCCAGCGTCTCCAGCATCGCGGTGGCGGGCGGGGGGGGCCCGCCGCCCCCCCCAACCAGCGCCCCCCGCACCCCCCCCGCCCCGCCGGGCGGCCCCCCCGGGACCCCCCCCCCCCC
>DAOLBY010000008.1:35531-36085 GCA_035324325.1 Paracoccaceae bacterium
CTCGGGAACCTCCTGCCCCGCCAGATCGGCCCAGATCAGGCTCCACAGTCGCCCGACCGTCCAGGGGTTGTAGCCGCCGCCGCCCAGCACCATCAGCCGCGGCGCCAGCCCCCGCAGCCCCGCCAGCACCGCCCGGTGCGCGTTGTTCGACAGCGCAAGCCGCGCGAGCGGGTCTTCGGACAGCCCGTCCGCCCCGCATTGCAGGACCACCGCATCGGCCCTGTGGGCCGCCACCCGCGGCAGGATCAGCCCCTCGGCCACCGCCCGCATCTCGGTATCGTTGAATCCCGCCGGCACCGGCAGGTTGAAGGCATTGCCGCAACCCGCATCCGTCAGTCGCCCGGAGAAGGGCCAGCGTCCCTCTTCATGGACCGAAACCATGAGCACCTCGGGGACATCGGCAAAGGCGGCCTCGACCCCGTCGCAGTGATGCGCATCGATGTCCACATAGGCGATGCGCGACAGCCCCATCCGGCGCAGGACGAGGATCCCCAGCACGACGTCGTTGAGATAGCAAAACCCGTTCGCCCGCCCCGGCAGCCCGTGATGCGTGC
>DAOLBY010000008.1:36095-43155 GCA_035324325.1 Paracoccaceae bacterium
AGCGAATTCGAACAGGCCGGGCCGTCGGTCCCTGCGCAGCCGCTCCGCGGCCAGCATCGTGCCCCCCGCCCCTGTCGCAGGACGACGGAACATCTGCGGAAAGACCGGGTTCGACAGGGTGCCGATGTGGAAGCGCCGGCGCACGTCGTCCGACACCATGCCGGTCGCCTCGGCGGCCTCCAGCGCCGCCAGATAGGCCGGATCGTGCCAAAGCCGCAGCGCGGCCGGGCGGGCGCGGGGCGCGGTGCGGTACCGCGCCGCCGGAAGCCAGCCCATCGCGCGGCACAGGTCCATCACGGTCGAGACCCGGGGCACCCGCAGCGGATGGCGCGGCCCGTAACTCGACCCGCGGTAGATCTCGGCCCCCAGGAACAGCGGTTCCGACGGTGGCCCCGATCGCCCCGCGACACTGCCTGTGCCGTCCATCTGCCCCCTGCCCGCCCGCTTTCCGGCCCGAATACCCTCGATCTGCCCGAAAACTGCGCCCCGGGGCGTCACAACGGCGTCACGGCAGGCAATTGCCTGTGGGAAAAGGCTCCCCTCTGTGGCATGTTTGCCTGACGGCGCGTCATGCGCCGCACAAGCATACGAGGCGCGCACGGGTTTCCGCAACGCGCCCCAGGAACGGTTCGGGCAGACAGGAATGAAACGGTCACCACATGACGATTTTCGCAGCGCCGCGGCAGGAGGCGCGGCGCGGCTCCAGGTTGCGGCACTGTGCTGGCGACCGGCCGACACCGGCGGCATCGAGGTCCTTCTGGTCACCAGTCGCGACACCGGGCGCTGGATCATCCCGAAGGGCTGGCCGATGGCCGGCCGCAGCCTCGCCGAGGCCGCCGGGCGCGAGGCCTGGGAAGAGGCCGGCGTCAAGGGCCGCCCCGATCCAGATGCCTTCGGCCACTACAGCTACCGCAAGGTGATAGACCGCAGCCTGCCCGACCCCGTGGGCCTGCCCTGCCTCGTCGCCGTGCACCCCGTCGAGGTGGAGCGCCAGCGCCGCGACTTTCCCGAGCGGGCCGAGCGGCAGCGGTCATGGCGGGCCCCCGCCGAGGCCGCCGGGGTTGTCGACGGGCCCGGATTGCGGGACCCGGTCCCGGCGTTCGCCCGGGGGCGCGCCCCGGCCCGGGCGGGGGTCGCGCTCCTGTGCCGGGGGCGGGCGCAGTCTCGGGGTTGAACCTGCCGCGCCGGTGTCTAGGTTGCGGCGCTGCTGTCCTGACCAGCCCATGGGGGCCGATGCCATGATCCGCTATTCGCTGCGCTGCGCCGCCGGCCACGGCTTCGACAGCTGGTTCCAGTCTGCCGCGGCCTATGACCGTCTGGCCGAAGGCGGCCGGCTGGCCTGCGGCGTCTGCGGCGGGGCGGGCGTGGAGAAGGCGCCGATGGCGCCCGCCGTCGGGGCCTCCGCACCGGCTGCGCCCGAGCCCCCTGCAGACCGCCCCTCCACCGACCACCCTCTTGCGGACCGCGCGCTGTCGCGCCCGGCGTCCGGAGTCGAGGCGGCGCTTGCTGCCCTGCGTCGGCACGTCGAGGAAACCTCGGACTATGTGGGCCTGAACTTCGCGGCCGAGGCGCGCCGGATGCATGCGGGCGATACGCCCGAACGCGCCATCCACGGCGAAGCCCGCATCGACGAGGCGAGGAAACTGATCGAGGACGGCGTGCCGGTCGCCCCCCTGCCCTTCCTGCCCGCCCGCAAGGTCAACTGACCACTACCGCGGAAGCAGGTGCCGGCTTCGTCGGCTCGGCCTCTCGGGCGGAACGGCGGCGGGATTGCGTCTGACCGGACCTGCGATGACCTGCGGGGCGAAGCCCGCGTGGTTGCACCGGAACGGCGGACGACGGCGGGAAACCGTTGCACCGGAAGGCCCGTCGCGAAGGCACCCGGGCCGGTCTTCCGAAGTTGCGCCTGCCGCGCCGCACCCGGGCAGTTCCGCCGCCCCGCCCCCTCCCACCCCATACGAGCCCCCTTGCACCCCCCGGGCCCTGCCGCTATCACCTCGCCCCAGAAGACCCCCAAGCGCGGAGAGGTGCCGGAGTGGTCGATCGGGGCGGTCTCGAAAACCGTTGTGGGTTTGCGCCCACCGTGGGTTCGAATCCCACCCTCTCCGCCATTTACATCACCTAAGTTACTGTTTTTCCGAGGAAGTCTATCATGGCTTCCCCCAAAACTTCCCCCACACGCGCGCGGATGCCCCCGGATCGGGGCGCATTGTCGCGGGTATCGGGGCCGCTGTGGGTGCTGCCTCGCCTGCCTTCCGATGGGCGGCCTTGGCGTCGAAGCGGCTGCACGCAGGGGCCACCGGTCACGCGGGCACCGGGTGCTTCACGCCGTGCGGCGTGACAGCCAAGGATCATTCGGCCATCGCCGCAAGGCGGGCACGGAATGCGGCCTCTGTCTCGGCGGGGTCACGTTGGACGTGGCACCAGCCGGTTGCAGTTCGGACATTGGCCCATTTCGCGATTGAGTGCAGCGCATCGCCCTCACCACGCCAGCATGCGTTGAACAGGATGACGCCGGGGGCTTCTTGCCGTCCGATGCTGTGCCGTTCCAGCCGCGCCAGCCGTCTTTGCAGCGTCATTGCGCGCCGGCCTCCAGCGCCGCCACGCGGGCTTCCAGGTCGCAGGTTTCCAGCGTGCGGCGGTAGGTTTCCACAAGGCCCATGATCTGCGCGCCTTCGGTCGGGGTCAGGTCGCCCGCCGCGACGGCATCCAGCACCGCCCCCGCCGCCTGCGCCGCATCGGCCGCCGATTGCATGGGGGGCAGATCGAATTCCACCGGGGCATCGCGCCGGGGCGGGGCGATGCGGTCGATGCACAGGCGCAGCGCGGCCCCGTCGCCCGCCAGCGCCATATCCACCGCCTTGCGGGTCAGTGCCTCGGCCTGCCCGTCCAGCAGAGTCAGCGCGGCCTGTGTGGCCCTGTGCCGCGCGCCACGGGGCTTGCCGGGGTTGCCGGGACCGAATGTGCCATCCGTATTGCGCCCGAAATTACCGTTCATTCCGGCCCTCCGTTCGCCAGCGGCAAGTGACGGGTGCCGTTCGGGATCGGCCGGCGCCGTCCTGCCCCCGGTCTGGCATATCAAGCTCAATCCCTCGGCGGCAAAGCCGCAAAGTCACTGTGCAAATCTAGCACGGATGGGCGGGCCTGTCAGGACTTGGTGGAAAGGTCCATCTGGATCGTCTGCATGATCCGGTCGGTTTCGGACAGGATTTTCAGGATGCGCTGATAGTGCTTCACGTCCTCGAAGGTCAGCGCCCGGCCCTTGCGGTCCTTCAGCCATTTCTGGGCGGGCTGATAGCCGCCGATGTAGAAAGTCCAGGAAACGTCGGGCGCGTTGTCGAAGTATTGGGTGGCGTTGATCCAGACCTTTCCCCCCTCGAAGCGCGGTTTGTCCACCATGCCCGCGCCTTCGCCCTTGAAGGGGTAGGGGGTGGGGCCGATGGTGGCGGGGTCCATCAGGTGCAGCTTGCGCAGTTGGGTGCCCTTTGTCGAGACGTCCCAGAACTCATCCGGGGTGGCGGGCCAGGGGATGCGGGGGAAGTCGATCTTGAGGAACTCGGCATAGGTGGTGCGGTAGGCCGGGCAGTGCAGGACGCCGTAGATGTAGTCGAAGACCGCAACCTCATCCGGGGTGCCGTGGGTGGGGTGCGCTGTGAGGGTTTTCAGGCGGGCGTAGAGCTTGGGGTCAAAGTTGATGCGGCGGGATTGATCGAGGTCTTGTTCGGTGGGATAGAGGTAGAGGGGGAAGACTGTGGATTGCGTGCTGCTTTCCGCAAACTTTGTCTCCATCACTTTGTCGGTGACAAAGAAATGGTCAGGCGTCGGGTTCTTATTGCTTCGCGCAGTTGCTAGTCCAAAGTTGGCGTGGCCCAGGAAGTGGGCCGATACCCTCTCGCGGCGGTGAACTGCGACGTGCGGGTTATAGACAGTGAAGCGCGTATCCAGTGGACGATAGCTAATCGGAATAATCTGCTTTCGCCACTCTCCGTTGACAAGTTCGCGCCTGGCCGCTGCGTAGTTCCATTGTGTGGTGGAGCAGAGACGGTAGAGTGAGCGCGCCTTCTCCTCGGTATCTGCTTTAAGAAAGGTCTCGACCTTCTCGGAAGCCTCTTGCGCATCCCATGAAATTGCAAATTGGTCTTGGGTCGTAACTACTCCCGGTGCGGGGCGACCGTTTGGCGAGAAGAAGTCTGGTAGGCCAAAGTAATTATCATAGATAGAGAAGAGGTCGTTGTTCCTCGGCTCAAAGAGCCAAGGTGCGCTAGTGGGCGTTACGTTCTTCACTTCATCATGGTGAATGCCGTTCTCAAGAAGCCATCCATACTTCTTTTCTCGCGTTCCCCAAAGTTCATGGTGATAGACGCTGGCAAGTGACTTTGATCCGGTGGGTCGCTTTTTTACGGCAACAATTATGGCAACGCCTTGTTGGATGTCGAACACGTTCTTGTCGGCGCTTCCATCAGGGCTAACCTCCTTCTTTTTGGCATTTCCATGCAAATCAATAACGTGAATCCGGTCAAAAGTCTCCATAAGGTGAAGGCGCATATCCTTGAATGTCGGATTGTCCAAGTATCCATGATTAGTGATAAAGCCAAGGACACCTTCTCCATTCTTTTCGATTAGCGATTCTGAGAAGCGGATGAACTTGACGTAGTCGTCTGAAAGCCATTTGGCCTGTGCTGGCAGTTTTAGTTCTGGGCTTTTCTTGTAGACCGCCATCAGCGAGTTGATCCACTCCCCCTTGTTCGATGAGTGACCCGAATACGGCGGGTTCCCGATCACGCACATGATCGGCGTCTGGCGCTTGATCGTGTTGGCCTCGCGCGCCTCTCGCGTCAGCCATTGCGCCATGAACAGGTCGCGGACCTCGCGCTCGCCTTCCTCAAGGCTGTTGGTCAGATAGACCCCCAGGCGCGGCGGGGTGCCGGTGGGTTTGTAGCCCAACTCGGTCAGGATCATGTCCAGCTTCATGTGGCACATGGCGTAGGAGGCCATCAGAAGCTCGAACCCGTGCAGGCGGGGGATCAGGTCCTTTTCGATGTAGGGGGACCACATGCCCTCGGCCACGTCCTTCACCTTGGGGGCGATCTGCTTGATCACCTCGGCCAGGAAGGTGCCGGTGCCGGTGGCGGGGTCGAGTATCTGGACGCGGTGCACCTCTTTCCGGATGGTCAGCGGCTTGCCCCTGGCATCGGTATGGCCCGTGTCCCAATCGACCGTCACCTTGGACGTGTCGGCCAGGCCATCGGGCAGGCCGAATTCGGTCTGCAACACTTCATCCACCGCGCGCACGATGAAATTGACCACGGGTTCGGGCGTATACCAGACCCCGCGCGCCTTGCGCTTGGCGGGGTTGTAGGCGGCCAGGAAGGTTTCGTAGAAGTGCAGGAACGGGTCCTTTTGCGCCGTCAGCTTGCCGAAGCCCGCCATGATCTGCCGGACGTTCGAGGCCCGGAATACGGAGGCCAGGTCATCGATGATCCAGGCGATCCGGTCGTCCAGGTCGATGCCCGCGATATAGCCGAACAGGCTGCGCAGGAAGGGGTTGGACTTGGGCAGCAGGTTCAGCGCTTCCTGCCGGCTGAAAGTGTCGGGCGTGTCATCGTGCAGGCGCGCGGCAAACATGCCGTAGGCGATGGTTTCGGCGTAGATATCCGCGAAATCCTCGGGGCCGATATCGTGGATCAGGTGTTCCCTGAAGGCCTGATACTGCCCCCCCAATTCGCTGCGCAGGTCGGGATCGGTGCGCAGGGCGTTGAACAGAACGTCCTTGATCAGCACCGCCTTGCCCGCCATCCGCGCGGCCAGGTCCTCGGGCCTTGTGATGGACTGCGGGCGCTGGGCGACGAAGTCGCGCAGCAGGTTTTCAAGCTGGGCGAAGTTGTCGGGGATGGGCTGGATGCCCATCAGATAATCCCCGATCCTGACAGACGCGATGCGCTGCCCGTCGCGGTAGAAATCCCAGTCGAGGCAGTTGGTATAGATCAGGTTCGCCAGGCCCCCGACATAGCGGTCCATCTGGCGCTTGTTGGCGTCCTTCATGGCGCGGATATCGATGTCGATATCCTTGGCCTCCAGATGCCCTATGGCGATGGTGTCGCGCAGGATGATGAAATCGGGCGCCCCGACGTCAGATTTAGCCGGATCGTTGACGGGGGTAAGATTGTTATCCAGTGCCTTCAGCAGATCGTGCAGCGCCGGGCGGTAAGCGTGTTCGCGTGCGATGCCGGTCTTGTGGACGGCTTGAACGCGGATGATGAAGTCGGAAACAAGGGACATTCGGCGCCTCTGTCAGGTGGGCGCATTGAACCCGTCGGCTTGCCACACTGCAAGCACCTTCGCCGGGGCGTTCCGCGTCCCGAGTGATCAGGCCGCGCAGGTTATTCCCACCGCCCGGTCGCGCCGTTCCAGTGCCGCCCCTGCGGCCCGTGGCGTTCCCAGTCGGTCAGCTCCCGCCATTCGCGCAGCGACACCATGCGCCCGGACCAGGTTCGCGGGAACAGGCCCATGTCGCAGGCGGTTCCGTGCGGGAAGCCTTCCGGGTTGCGTTCCGTCCCTTCGGCCGGAGGCGGGGGCGCGATGCCGGGTTGCGGGCGCGGGGGCGTTGCCGCAGGGCACGCGGGGTAGGGCTTGCTCGCTTCGGACAAAACCGACGAAACCGACAAAACCCCTGTTGCGCTTTCCGCGGCCCAGCTTCCATCCTGCCTTTCAGCGGGTTTCGTGTTTCGTGTCGGTCTTGTCCGGGCTTCTGCTTCCTGCTTTGCCGCTTGAAGCCATCGCGTCATGCCTGCCCCCGGTGAAGCGCCGGGTTCACCAGGAACAGCCGTTGCGGCCTACCGCCTTTCGAGTTCGCGGGCGGGTCAACAGGCCGGATGCATTCTCCATCCTCCAACATCGCGAGTGCCGGATTGAGTTCTGCCGCCGTGCCCAGCCCCGAACGGTCAAGCCGCAGCACGTCGCGTGCCGTGAAGCGCTGCCAGCCCTGTTCACGGATCATGCCTACCAGACGCCGTGCGGCCCGAAGCGGTTTTGGCGCGGAGGCGTCCGCATAGGCCCGCCG
>DAOLBY010000208.1:0-5170 GCA_035324325.1 Paracoccaceae bacterium
AGCCCGTCCATCGCCGCCGTCGCCAGCCATTCCACCGCCGCAGTGCCGCCGGGCAGCCAGCGCCCCGCCAGCGCCGCCCCGTCATGGATCGTGTGCCCCAGCCAGGGCGCGCCCATCCCCTCGAGCCCGTGGACCACGATCGCCCCGCCGACCCAGAGCATCGCAGCCGTGCCCACCAGCGACAGCGCCGCCATCAGCCGCGGCATCCCGCGAACCAGCCCGCGCCCGAGGCCGCGGGTGGCCGCGGCGCGGCCCGAGGCGGCCAGGTGCAGCCCGATGTCGTCCATCTTCACGATCAGCGCCACCGCGCCATAGACCGCTGCGGTGATCAGGACATCGACGACGGCCAGCGTCGCCGCCTCCTGCCACAGGGCGGCTGCCGGGATCGCGGCCAGGGCGATGGTCATGATCTCGGCCGAGAGGATGAAGTCGGTCTTGATCGCGCCGGCCACGCGCTCCTCCTCCAGATGCAGGGGGTCGCCGGTGGCATGGTCGGCTTCGACGGCGTGATCGCCATGGGGAAAGAAGGCGTGGAACACCTTTTCGGCGCCCTCGAAGCACAGATAGGCGCCCCCGAGCATCAGAAGTGGCGTGATCGCCTGCGGCAGCAGCGCCGACAGCACCATCAGTGCCGGCAGCAGCACCAGCAGCTTGTTGCGCAGCGACCCGCGGGCGATGCGCCAGATGATCGGCAGTTCGCGGTCGGCGGAGAAGCCGTGGACATAGCGCGGCGTCACGGCCGCATCGTCGATCACCACGCCCGCAGCCTTGGCGCCCGCCTTGGCCGCCGCGCCGGCAATGTCGTCGACCGAGGCCGCCGCCACCTTGGCGATGGCCGCCACATCGTCCAGAAGCGCCAGAAGCCCGCTCATGCCCCGCGACCCTCCTGCCCCCGCTGCGGCGCAGCCTACGCCTGCGGACCGGCGGGCAAAAGCCCCTTCCGTTGCAGGACGCTTGACAGGACGCTGCCCCGGGGTGGACGCTGCGCATGCGGAAACGGAAGGGAGGCCCGGATGCTGGTCCAGCAGATCCTCAAGGCAAAGTCCGACGACGGGGTGGTGACATTGCCACCCGGCACCACGGTGGCAGCGGCGGCCGAGCTTCTGTCCAGCCGGCGCATCGGGGCCGTCATCGTGTCGCCCGACGGCAAGCGGGTGGCGGGCATCCTGTCGGAGCGCGACATCGTGCGTGAACTCGGGCGCCGCGGCGCCGCCTGCATGACCGACAAGGTCGACACCGTGATGACCGTCCGCGTCGCCGGCTGCACCATCGGCGACAGCGCCGAGGAGGTGATGCAGAAGATGACGGACGGCCGGTTCCGCCACATGCCGGTGATGGAGGGCGACGAGATGGTGGGCCTCATCTCGATCGGCGACGTGGTCAAGGCGCGGCTGGGCGAGCTTGCCATGGAGAAGGATGCGCTGGAGGGGATGATCAAGGGCTTCTGAGGCGCGGCCGCGCGCCCCCTTGCACTTCGCCGCGCGATGGCGTTGCCTGCCCCCGCGGGACGGCGGCGCCGGGGAGGAACCATGCGCATCGGGCTTTATCCGGGGACCTTCGACCCCATCACCCTGGGCCATGTCGACATCATCGAACGCGCCATGGCACTGGTCGACCGGCTGGTGATCGGGGTCGCCATCAACCGCGACAAGGGGCCGCTGTTCACACTCGAGGACCGCGTGGCCATGGTCGAGGCCGAATGCGCGGGGATCATTGCCCGCACCGGCGGCCAGATCGTGGTGCATCCGTTCGAGAACCTGCTGATCGACTGCGCCCTCGACGTGGGCGCGGGCGTCATCATCCGCGGGCTGCGGGCGGTCGCGGATTTCGAGTACGAGTTCCAGATGGTCGGCATGAACCGCGCGCTGAACCACGACATCGAGACGGTGTTCCTGATGGCCGATGCGCAAAGGCAGGCCATCGCGTCCAAGCTGGTCAAGGAAATCGCGCGCCTCGGGGGCGACGTGTCGAAGTTCGTCACGCCGCCCGTCGCTGCGGCCCTGCGGGCGCGGTTCGGATAGCGCGCACCGGCGCTCAGGCCGGGCCGTGCCAGTCGATCCGGCAGATCTCGGCCGAACGGCCGTCGAAATCCCAGACCCGGCCATGCGCGCGCACCCGGCCCTTGTTGGCGGTGGCGATGGTGATGTCGGGGCCCATCCAGTAGCCGGTGTTGGTGACCGTCACTTCGCGGTCGGGGTCCGGGCCTGCGATCGGTTCGACCTCGCCCTGGATCATCCGGCCCACCATCAGGCGGCGCTTGCGCCCCTCGGTCTCGAACACCACGGGCGCGCGTTCGGCGCCCAGGAACTCGGACACCAGCATGGAAAACAGCCCCGTCGTGCCCCGCGCCCGGCCGGAGAAGATGGCCAGCAGGCCCTCATAGGCCTTTTCGGTCGCCCGTTCGTCGACATAGGCCGCCGCCTTCCAGTTGCCGCGCCCCATGTTGCCCGGGATGTCCAGCACCATGCCGATGTTCAGACCGCCCAGGCTTTCGCCGTCGAAGTGCCCTTCGTCGATCCGCACGCCCATCCAGGCCTGGCAATAGCCCTCGGTCGGGGGATGCTTGCCGAGGCTGACCACGCAGGGGCAGAACACGGTGCAGTTGCAGTTCAGGATCAGTTCGCCCTTCAGGCGCCATTCCGGCAAGGCCTTCGCCATCGTCATCCCCCCGTTGAAACAAGACCCGCGGCCCCCACGGCGGCCGCGGCCAGAAGTGCCGCACCCAGCGGCCGGGTCAGCCGGCGGCCGACCTCGGGCAGCTTTTCCAGCACCATGAACAGCGTCGCCGCCCCCATCCACAGCAGGTTCATCGCGCCGCCGAGCAGCCCCAGCAGCATCAGCAGCCAGCAGCAGCCGACGCACCACAGCGCCAGATGCGCGCCCATCCGCACCGCCGCGGCCTGCCCCGGCGCCCAGCGTTCCATGAAGAACAGAAGCGGATGGCGGCAGCGCGACAGGCAGGCGGCCTTGGCCGGGCTGAACTGGTAGGCCCCCGCCCCGGCCAGAAGCGCGACCGACAGCCAGGACGCCAGCGCCACACCGCCCTCGGCCATCGCACCCGCCCGTGCCAGCCCGAACTGCACTGCGGCCGCCAGCGCCGCGAAGGCCAGCCAGACCGCGCCGTAGCCGCCGGCCAGCGCCGCCATCGACCTGCCGTCGGTGGCGCGGACGGCAGCCAGATCGCCGAACACCCGCAGCGCCGGAACGAATGTCGGCAGCATCATCGCAGCCGCCATCAGCCCCCACATCGCGACCAGCGCGAGCGGGTCGGCCCGGTCGGCCGAAACGCACAGCGCCGCCCAGTAGTCCGCCGCGCTCAGCCCGGGGAGCGGCGAGGCGGTCATCCGCATCAGCCCCCACCAGCCCAGAAGGACCGCAGCGTAGAACCCCAGCCAGAACAGCCGCCGGCCCCCGGCGCCGGCCGGCGGGGCGGCAAGCGCCGGGGGCGGCGCCTGCATCACAGGAAGGGGATCCCGACAAGCCGGCCGCCAGCCGGCCCCTGCGCCCGCTCCACTGTCACCCCGGTTCCCGCCGGCACCGCGCTGTCGACCAGCACGAAGCCGATGTTGGCGCGCATCCGCCAGGACCAGGCGCAGTTCGTCATCTTCCCGATCCGCCTTCCGTCCAGCATCACGTCCTCGTGCCGCATCGCCTGCTGCACCGGCGCGTCGCCGTCCAGCACGATGCCCAACTGGTGCCGGCGGACGCCCTCGGCCCGGATTCGGCGCAGCGCGGCGATGCCGATGGTGTCGTCGGGAACGTCCAGATCGACGAAACGGTCGAGGCGGATCTCGAAGGGATTGGTCTGCGCATCGGTATCGCCCCCCACCGAAACCAGCCCGCTTTCCACCCGCTCGGGCGAGGATGGCCCGCCCGGCCCGATGCCCCAGGGCCGGCCGGCCTCGCGGAAGATGTTCCACAGCCGCGTGCCTTGCGTCCCGTCGCGCAGGTAGATCTCGAACCCACCCTGCTTGGACCAGCCCGACCGCTGAACCGCGACCGGGATCCCCTCGATATCGGTCTCGCGGAACCAGAAATACCTCAGCCCGCGCACCCAGTCGCCCAGCACATGGGCCACCACATCCTCGGCCTTCGGGCCCTGCAGGGCCATGGGCGAGACATCGGGTTCGCAGATCTCGACGCGCAGCCCGCGCTCGGCGGCGATGGCGTTGGCCCACAGCTCCACATCGCTGTCGGCGATGGACAGCCAGAAGAGGTCATCGGCCAGCTTCAACAGGATCGGGTCGTTGATGATGGTGCCGGCATGGTTGCACAGCGCGACATACTTGCCCTGCCCCACCTTGCAGCCCGACAGGTCCCGCGTGGCCAGGATCTGCGCCAGCCGCGCCGCATCCGGACCGCGCAGCTGCACCTGCCGCTCGACCCCGACATCCCATTGCGAGACCCCGTTGATCAGACGCCAGTATTCCGCCTCGGGGTCGCCGTAGGAGGTGGGCATGATCATGCGGTTGTAGATGTTGGCTCGGGTCATGCCCTCGGCCAGCGTCGCCTCGTAGAAGGGCGAGGGGCGGAGCCGCGAATTGGGCTGGAATGAGAACATCGTCACCTCCGGTGCGGCCACCAGTCACACCCGATCGGCGGGGCCGGCGCAAGCGGCCAAAGCACGGTGCGGCGATGCGGCCCCCGCCTAGGGCGCGGTCAGGAAGGTCAGCAGCGCGGCCGTCGACCCGTCCTTGCCTTCCGTTCCCTGCCGGCCGTCCAGGATCGGGGCCAGGGCCACCGCCAGTTCCTTGCCCAGCTCCACCCCCCACTGGTCGTAGGAGTTGATGCCGAGGATCGCCCCCTCGACGAACACCCGGTGTTCGTAGAGCGCGATGATCTGGCCCAGCACGAAGGGCGTGAGCTGGCGGTAGGCGATGGTGACGGACGGCCGGTTGCCCGGAAAGACGCGGTGGCGCGCCTGGCGGTCGCATTCGGCCCCGGTCAACCCTTTCGCTTCCATCAGCGCGGTGGCCTCCTCCAGCGACCGGCCGCGCATCAGCGCCTCGGACTGTGCGAGGCAGTTGGCGACCAGCAGGCGGTGCTGGTGGGCCAGGTCGGGCTCGTGCCCGCGGGCGGCCACCAGGAACTCGCAGGGCACGACTCGCGTGCCCTGGTGGATCAGCTGGTAGAAGGCGTGCTGGCCGTTGGTGCCGGGCTCGCCCCAGAC
>DAOLBY010000209.1:0-4316 GCA_035324325.1 Paracoccaceae bacterium
ATGGATGGCGCGGATGCTGGGCAACTGCACCACCCCCGCCTACCAGCGCAACAAGTCGCGCATGGTGCGGTTGGCGGAATACTCGCGCGACCGGCTGGCCGTGCTGCGGGCCGCGACCGGGATTTCCTACGACGAGCGCACGCAGGGCACGCTGCAGGTCTTCCGCAGCCAGAAACAGGTGGATGGCGCAGCCAAGGACATCGAGGTGCTGGCCGCCGACGGCGTGCCCTTCGAGGTGCTCGACCGCGCGGGCTGCGTGGCGGCAGAACCGGGCCTTGCCGCCTCGGCCCATCTGATCGCGGGCGGCCTGCGCCTGCCGGGCGACGAGACGGGCGACTGTTTCAAGTTCACCCAAGCCCTGGCCGACAAGGCCCGCGCGCTGGGCGTGACCTTCCGCTGGGGCGTGGGGATCGAGCGACTGGTGGCGCGCGGCGGCCTCGTGACCGGCGTGATGACCTCGGAAGGCTTCGTGGCCGCCGATGGCTTCGTGCTGGCGCTGGGCTCCTATTCGCCGGCGCTGGCCGCACCTCTGGGCCTGCGGCTGCCGGTCTATCCGGTCAAGGGCTATTCGATCACGGCCGACATCGTGGACGAGGCCCGCGCCCCCGTCTCGACCGTGATGGACGAGACCTACAAGGTCGCGATCACCCGACTGGGCGACCGCATCCGCGTCGGCGGGCTGGCCGAGATCGCCGGCTTCGACCTGTCGCTGTCGCCGAAGCGCCGGGCGACGCTGGAGAAATCGGTGGGCGAGATGTTCCCGGGTGGCGGCGACCTGAAGGGGGCGTCCTTCTGGTGCGGGCTGCGTCCGATGACGCCGGACGGCACGCCCATCGTGGGGGCCACGCCGCTGGCGAACCTCTGGACGAACACGGGCCATGGCACGCTGGGCTGGACCATGGCGGCCGGTTCCGCGCGGGTTCTGGCCGACGTGATCTCGGGCCGCAGGCCGGAGATCGAGCATGCGGACCTCGGCCAGGCCCGCTACATGCCGGCCGGACGTCGCGGCCGCGCAACCGGCCGACTGCGCCCCGCCACGGCCTGACGGTTTCGCAGGCATCTGCCCGGGGCGCGCGCATCCCGCCCCGCAAGGGGCGGGATTTCGCTTGACCCCCCGCGCGGCCCGTGCTGCGCTTTTTTACCGCGCGGTCAGGATCGGAATCGGTCCCGGCCCGGAACGGGGCGGCCACAGCCCCGGGCACAGGACAGGGGAGCAAGCGCGATGCCAGCACCGGGGGCCAACCTGCGCAGCGACAGCGCACGACTGTGGGACAGCCTGATGGAGATGGCGCGGAGCGGGCCCGGTCTCGCGGGCGGCTGCAACCGCCAGACCCTGACCGATGCCGACGGCGAGGGGCGCCATCTGTTCAAGCGGTGGTGCGACGCGGCGGGCATGACCATGGGCGTCGACACGATGGGCAACATGTTCGCCACCCGGGCCGGCACCGACCCCACGGCGCTGCCGGTCTACATGGGCAGCCACCTCGACACCCAACCGACAGGCGGAAAGTACGACGGCGTTCTGGGCGTTCTGGGCGCACTGGAGGTCGTGCGGTCGCTGAACGACGCCGGCATCCGCACGCGCAGGCCGATCGTCATCGCCAACTGGACCAACGAGGAAGGCGCCCGCTTCGCCCCGGCCATGCTGGCGAGCGGCGTTTTCGCCGGCATCCACACCGAGGCCTATGCCAAGGACCGCCGCGACCTCGAGGGCAAGCGTTTCGGCGACGAACTGCGCCGCATCGGCTGGGAGGGCGACGAGACGGTGGGCGCCCGCAGGATGCACGCGATGTTCGAACTGCACATCGAACAGGGCCCGATCCTCGAGGCCGAGGGGCGCCAGATCGGCGTCGTCACCCATGGCCAGGGCCTGTGGTGGCTGGAGATCACGCTGACCGGCAAGGACGCGCATACCGGATCGACGCCGATGCACATGCGCGTCAACGCCGGCCTCGGCGCCGCGCGGATCACCGAGCGGGTGCACCAGATCGCCATGAGCCACCAGCCGAACGCCGTGGGGGCAGTGGGGCAGCTCGTGCACTTCCCCAACTCGCGCAACGTCATCCCCGGCAAGGTCGTGTTCACGGTCGATATCCGCAGCCCCGAGCAGGGCAAGCTCGACGCCATGCGGGCCGAGGTCGAACGCGCGGCCCATGCCGTGGCGCGCGAACTGGGCCTGGGCTGCGCGATCGAGCCGGTGGGGCATTTCGACCCCGTGACCTTCGACTCGGGCCTTGTGAAGATCGTGCGCGAGGCCGCTGAAAAGCTGGGGCATTCCCACATGGACATCGTCTCGGGCGCGGGCCACGACGCCTGCTGGATCAACCGCGTGGCCCCGACCGTGATGATCATGTGCCCCTGCGTGGGGGGGCTTTCCCACAACGAGGCCGAGGAGATCAGCCCGGAATGGGCGGCGGCGGCGACGGATGTGCTGCTGCATGCGGTGCTCGAGGCGGCGGAGGTGGCATCCTGAGGCGAGGCCGGGGGTTTCACCCCCGGACCCCCAGGGTATTGGGGCCAAGATGAAACAGGGGAGCGGGTGATGGGATCGGTGGTGATCAGGGGCGGGACGGTGGTGACGGCGGATCTGTCCTATGCGGCGGATGTGCTGGTTGAGAACGGGGTCATTGCCGCCATCGGACCCGGCCTGAAGGGCGACCGGGTGCTCGACGCCACCGGATGCTATGTCATGCCCGGCGGGATCGACCCGCACACGCATCTGGAGATGCCCTTCATGGGCACCTATTCGGCCGACGATTTCGAGAGCGGGACGCGCGCGGCGCTGTCGGGCGGGACCACGATGGTGGTGGACTTCATCCTGCCCGGGCAGGGGCAGGCGCCGATGGACGCCTTCAAGATGTGGTCCAACAAGTCGGGCCGGGCCAATTGCGACTATTCCTACCACATGGCCGTGACCTGGTGGGGCGAGGCGATGTGGGCGGGGATGGAAGACAGCGTGAAGGCGGGGGTGACCAGCTTCAAGCACTTCATGGCCTACAAGGGCGCCTTGATGGTCAACGATGACGAGATGTTCCAGTCCTTCACCCGGGTCGGCGACCTCGGCGGCCTGGCGATGGTCCATGCCGAGAACGGCGATGTGGTGGCCGAACTGACCGCGCGCCTGCTGGCCGAGGGCAACACCGGCCCGGAGGGGCACGCCTATTCGCGCCCGCCGCAGGTCGAGGGCGAGGCCACCAACCGCGCGATCATGCTGGCCGACATGGCGGGTGTGCCGCTCTATGTCGTGCACACCTCCTGCGAGGAAGCGCATGAGGCGATCCGGCGGGCGCGACAGGCCGGCAAGCGGGTCTGGGGCGAGCCCTTGATCCAGCATCTGGTGCTGGACGAGAGCGAGTATTTCCACCCCGACTGGGACCATGCCGCCCGGCGCGTGATGTCGCCGCCGTTCCGCAACAAGCGGCATCAGGACAGCCTCTGGGCCGGGCTGCAGGCGGGCAGCCTGTCGGTGGTGGCGACCGACCACTGCAGTTTCACGACGGCGCAGAAACGCTTTGGGCTGAACGATTTTTCCAAGATCCCGAACGGGACGGGGGGGCTTGAGGACCGGATGCCCGTGCTCTGGACGCACGGGGTGGCGACCGGGCGGCTGACGGCGGAGGAGTTCGTCGCCGTCACCTCGACCAACATCGCCAAGATCCTGAACCTCTATCCGCGCAAGGGGGCGGTTCTGGTGGGATCGGATGCGGATCTGGTGGTCTGGGACCCGGGCCGCGAAAAGACCATCACCGCCGCGGCGCAGCAGTCGGCCATCGACTACAACGTATTCGAGGGGCACAAGGTGTCGGGTCTGCCGCGGTTCGTGCTGAGCCGGGGCAAGGTGGTGGTGGACGATGGCGCGGTTCGGACCGAGGAAGGGCACGGGCAGTTCGTGGGGCGCGCGTCGCGGCCGGCGGTCAACCGTGCGCTGTCGGCCTGGAAGGCGCTGACCGCGCCGCGGCCGGTGGAGCGGTCGGGCGTGCCGGCGACGGGGGTGTGATGAAGGTTGCCCTGATCACCGCGGGCGGCAGCGGCATGGGGGCGGCCTGCGCGCGCAGGCTGGCCGCCGAGGGCTGGGGCGTCGCGGTCCTGTCCTCATCGGGCAAGGGTGAGGCGCTGGCGGCGGAGCTGGGCGGCGCGGGGGTGACGGGGTCGAACCGGAACCCCGACGACCTGCAGCGGCTGGCCGATGCGGCGATGGCAAAATGGGGCCGGGTGGACGGGGTGGTGAACTCGGCCGGGCACGGGCCGCGGGCCGACCTGCTGGCGCTGACCGACGCGGACTGGGCGGCGGGGATGGAGGTCTATTTCCTGAATGT
>DAOLBY010000209.1:4326-5158 GCA_035324325.1 Paracoccaceae bacterium
CGTGTAGCCCTTGGCGAACAGGATGTCATCGACGTGCTCGATGCCGCGCTCGCGCGGTGGGGGCGGGGGGGTGTGCTTGTGAACTCTGCCGGCCATGGCCCGAAGGGGCCGCTGCTGGAATTGACGGACGACCAGCGGCACCAGGGGCTGGAGGTCTATTTCCTGAATGTCGTCCGCATGCTGCGGATCGCGACGCCGCTGATGCAGGCCGCGGGCGGCGGTACGGTCGTGAACATCTCCACCGCCTGGGCCTTCGAGCCTTCGCCGATGTTCCCGACCTCCGCCGTGTTCCGGGCGGGGCTCGCGGCCTTCACCAAGCTCTATGCCGACCGCCACGCCGCCGAACACATCCGCATCAACAATGTCCTGCCCGGCTGGATCGACAGCCTGCCGGCCACCGAGGAGCGGCGCGTGCAGGTGCCGATGGGGCGCTACGGCACGTCGGAAGAGATCGCGGCGACCGTCGCCTTCCTGATGTCGGAGGGCGCGGGCTACATCACCGGGCAGAATCTCCGCGTCGACGGCGGGCTGATGAGGGCGGTGTGATGCGCAGGCCATCAGGGTTCGCCGGTCTCCGGCTCATCGTCGGCCGGTTCCTCGGGCTGCGGGAAGCGCATGGCGATCACCGGCCGGTCGAACAGGAGGTCGTCGAAATCCTCGGGCGCGGGGGCAAACCCCAGCGTGGACTGCATGGCGTTTTCCTTTCGGTTCAGGGCCTTCCGATGTGCAGGGGCAGATGGGCCCGGGGGGCGGCGCAATCAACCATAGGCGGCGAACCTGACGCTGTTGTGACCGGTCCGGCAGGGGCAGGGGCATGAAGGACACGGGGGGC
>DAOLBY010000009.1:0-18491 GCA_035324325.1 Paracoccaceae bacterium
ACCACATCGGTGATGCGCGGCTTGCCTTCGGTCAGGGTGCCGGTCTTGTCGAAGACGACGGTATCGACCTCGGCCAGCCGTTCCAGCGCGGTGCCCTGCTTGATCAGGAGGCCCTTGCGGAACAGCCGGCCCGAGGCCGAGGTGATCACCGCCGGCACCGCCAGCCCCAGCGCGCAGGGGCAGGTGATGATCAGGACGGCGGCCGAGATGGTGACGGCCACACGCAGGTCGCCCCCGGTGATCCACATCCAGACCCCGAAGGCGGTGAAGCTGACAATGTGCACGATCGGCGAATAGGCCCGCGCCGCCCGGTCGGCAAGCGAGGTGTAGCGCGTGCGCGCGGCCTCGGCCACCGCCACCAGATCGGCCATGCGGTGCAGCGAGCTGTCACGCCCCGCCGCGGTCACCCGCAGGGTCAGGGGGCCGGTCAGGTTCACCTCGCCCGCCGCGAGCGGCGTGCCGGGGCCGGCGAAGGCCGGCAGGCTTTCCCCGGTCAGAAGCGAGCGGTCCACCTCGGACGTGCCTTCGGTCACGACGCCGTCGACGGGCATCCGCCCGCCCGGACGCACCCGCACCAGATCGCCGACTGCGAGTTCCGCGACCGGCACCTCGACCTCCTCGTCCCCCCGCAGGACCCGCGCCCGCGGCACCTCGAGCGCGGCCAGTTCCTCGGCCGCCGACCGCGCCGCGGCGCGAGTGCGGTGGTCGAGGTACCGGCCCGCGAGCAGGAAGAAGGTCAGCATCACGGCGGCGTCGAAATAGGCGTGGTGGCCGGAATGCATGGTCTCGTAGAGCGAGATCGACGAGGCGAGGATGATGGCGAGCGAGATCGGCACATCCATCCCGAGCCGCCAGACCCGCAGCGAGGCCCAGGCCGAGCGGAAGAAGGGCTGTCCGGCAAAGACGACCGTGGGCAGGGCGATGGCTGCCGAGATCCAGTGAAATGTGTCCCGCGTCGCGTCCGAGGCCCCCGACCAGACCGCGACCGACAGAAGCATCACGTTCATCATGGCAAAGAAGGCAACGCCCATCCGCATCAGCAGGTCGCGGCCCTGGCGGTCGGTCTCGGTCACCGACAGGAGGCCCGCGTCCAGCTCGTGCGCCTCATAGCCCAGCCGTTCGATGGCCGCGATCAGGTCGCCGGGGGTCACGCCGGGGTCGGCCTCCACGCTGACGCGGCGCAGCGAGAGGTTGACGCGGGCGGATCGCACGCCGGAAAGCCTTTCCAGGCCCGGCTCCAGCGTCTGGATGCAGGCCGCGCAGTGGACGCCGGGCAGCGAGAAGACCATGCGCCCGGGATCGGCCGCGGCCTGCCCCTGCGCCAGCGCCAGAGGCGCAACCGCGCAAGCCGGGCAGGCGCTGGCGGCCGGGGCGGTCCAGGGGTCGGCCGGCCCGGCGGCGGAAGGGGCGGCCCCTCTCCCCCCGGTGGGGAAGGGAGGGGGAAGGGGGGCGTCCTCGGGCTCCGCGTCAGCGACAAAGGCGCCGTCCGCCATGGCCCTAGCCCCGCACGGTCAGCGTCAGGCGCTGGCGGAAGGCGGTGCCGTCCGCGGCCCGCGCCTCGACGCGCACCATCCAGCGCCCGGGTTTCAGCGGGGCATCGGCGACGTACACGCCGCCCTCGTAACGCAGATCGGGCACCATGTCGTCCTGCGCCGCTGTCGCCCGGCCGACCAGCGCCGCGACCGAGGCGACCGGGGCCGGCAGACCCGCGGCATCGGTGAAGCGCAGGGTCAGCACGCCGTCGCGGTACTCCTGCGTCAGCCGCCAGCCCAGCGCCGCCTGCGCATCCCGCGCCGCGTTCCAGCCCTGGCTGGCGACATAGGAGTTCTTCACCTCCAGCCCCGGAAAGGTGCTGACGGCTTTCCAGGCCATCGTCAGGTTGACGGCCACGATCACGCCGAAGGCCCCGATGGTGAACAGCAGGACCTGCCGCCCGGTGATCGGCCGCCCACCTTCATCGTGCATGCCAGCCATCGTCAGTTCCCCCGTCCGTTGAAGATCGTGTCGTGGTGCACCCGGTCGGTCGAGCCCAGATCCTCGATCCAGAGCCGCAGCGCGGTGCGTTCGGCCGCCGCCGCCGGGTCGCCCGGGCGGGCGATGACATAGACGCGCTGGCTGCGCGTCTCGTTGGCCGGGACGAGGACACGCAGGTCGGCGGTCCCCTCGATCTCGATCCGCAGCACCGCGTCCGAGGTCAGCGAGATGTGGAACCAGCGGTCGTCGCCATGCTTGTTGCGCAGCCGCAGGTCGTAGGTGTTGCGCACCGACCCGTCCGACAGCACCACGAAGGTCGGGTTGCGCACGGGCGTCACGTTCACGTCGATCTCGCTGCGCAGGAACAGCGCAACGACAAGGCCGATGCCGACCCCGGCCCAGAGCACCGTGTAGATCATCGTGCGCAGGCGGAAGACATGCTTCCACACCGATTTCGGCGGCTGGCCCCCGCGTTCGGCGGTCTCGTCGGTCAGGGCGAGGTAGTCGATCAGACCCCGAGGGCGGCCGATGCGGTCCATCACGTCGTTGCAGGCGTCGATGCAGAGCGCGCAGGTGATGCAGGCCAGCTGCTGGCCGTTGCGGATGTCGATGCCCATGGGGCAGACGTTGACGCAGGCCATGCAGTCGATGCAGTCGCCCCGTCCCTCGGCCACCGCACCCTTGTGCAGCTTGCCGCGCGGCTCGCCTCGCCAGTCGCGGTAGGCCACCGTGATCGTGTCCTCGTCCATCATTGCGGCCTGGATGCGCGGCCAGGGGCAGGCGTAGATGCAGACCTGCTCGCGGAAGAACCCGCCGAACAGGAAGGTCGTCAGCGCCAGGATGCCCATGGTCGTATAGGCGACGGGATGGGCGTCGCCGGTGATGAGGTCGCGCGCCAGCGTCGGCGCATCGGTGAAGTAGAACACCCAGGCCCCGCCGGTGGCCAGCCCGATCAGCAGCCAGACCGTCCATTTCAGCCCGTATTTCCGCAGCTTCTCGGCCCCCCATTTCTGGTGGAACAGCCGCACCCGGGCATTTCGATCGCCCTCGATCCAGCGTTCGGTCAGGATGAAAAGATCGGTCCAGACCGTCTGCGGGCAGGCATAGCCGCACCAGACGCGACCGGCGGCGCTGGTGAACAGGAACAGCCCGAGCCCCGCCATGATGAGAAGGCCCGCGACGAAATAGAACTCGTGCGGCCAGATCTCGATCATGAAGAAGAAGAACCGCCGATGCGCCAGGTCCACCAGCACCGCCTGGTCGGGCATGTTCGGCCCGCGGTCCCAGCGCAGCCAGGGCGTCAGGTAGTAGATGCCCAGCGTCACCCCCATGATCCACCACTTGAGGCTGCGAAACGTGCCCTTCACCCGCCGGGGAAAGACGGGTTCGCGCTTGGCATAGAGTTGTCCGGGCTGGGTCTCGGTCGGCACGGCGGGCGCCTTTCGGGGGGATTCTGCTGCAGCCTGATTGCCGCGCGGCGCGGCCCGAGGCCTTGACCTGCATCAACCCGGCATCCGCGATGCAGCTTTTCCATGCGACACTGCGCACGGGAGAGGGCGGGACGGACGGGCGCACCGCAGCGGGTGCCCCCGTCCGGCCGGGTCCGCCGATCACTCGGCAGGTGTCTCCTCGCCGCCACCCAGCCCGTGGACGTACAATGCGACGGAACGGATGTCGGCCTCGGTCAGGCGGGGGTAGAAGTTGGGCATGGCCCCGGCGCGGGCAAAGGTGATCGAATGCCGGATCGCCGCCTCGGACCCGCCATAGAGCCAGATCGCATCGTTCAGCCGGGGTGCGCCGGCGTCGCGGTTGCCTTCGCCCGCCTCGCCGTGGCAGCCCGAACAGTTGTCGGCATAGAGCGTCACACCCGCCGCAGCGGTCGTGGCGTCGTGGTCCTGCCCCGACATCTGTCGCACGAAGGCCACCAGCGCCTCGATCTCGGCCTTCTCGAGCAGTTCGCCGTAGGCAGGCATCTCCGACAGGCGCGCGTCCGGGTCGGTCGTATTGCGGATGCCGTGGGTGATCGTGGTGTGGATCGCCTCGATATCCCCGCCCCAGAGCCAGTCGTCATCGAGCAGGTTCGGGTATCCCGCCGCCTGAACGCCCGCCGCCCCCGACCCGTGGCACTGCGCGCACCAGGTGCGGAACACCGCCGCGCCCGCGTTCTGCGCATAGGTCAGAAGCTCGGGCTCGGCCGCAACCTGCGTGAGGTCCGTCTCGACCAGCCGGGTGCGTATCGCGGCATTGGCGGCGGCGAAGCGGTCGATCTCGGCCGCGACATCGGCGCGGGTGGAATGGCCCAGCACACCGGCCGTGGCCCGCGTCAGCATCGGCCAGGCGGGATAGGCGATGGTATAGCCGATCCCCCAGACGATGGTGGCATAGAAGATCCACAGCCACCAGCGCGGCAGCGGGTTGTTGAACTCCTCGATCCCGTCCCATTCGTGGCCGGTGGTCTCCACCTCGCCGGGCCTGCGGTTGCTCTTCGGGCTCGCGCTCATTGCCGGGGTTCCTTGTCGTCGTCGCGGGCGGGCCGCGTGTCGTTGCGAAAGATCGAGGTGGCGGCGTCGCGGTGCAGCGCCCGGCTGCCCGGCCGCAAGGCCCAGAGGATGACCCCCAGGAACAGCCCGAACATCAAGAGAAGCGCCCAGCTGTCGGCCAGTTGCCGCAGGAAAGTGTAGGTTTCCATCGCGTCGCCCCCCTTACCGGCTCGCGTCGGGCGTGAAGGTCGAGAAGTCGACCATCGTGCCCAGGACCTGAAGATAGGCGATCAGCGCATCCATCTCGGTCAGCTGCGGCCGGCCGTCGAAGTTGCGCACGTTGACCGGCGCGAAGAAGGCATCCGCCCCGTAGCGCGCCTCGAGGCTGCCGTCGTCGAGGTCCGGGTTCGCCTGGGCACGGAAGTCGGCCACGGCATTCGCCATCATCTCGTCGGTATAGGGCACCCCGAACACCCGGTGCGCACCCATCACGTCGGCGATGTAGCGCCCGTCGATCACCCGGTTCATCAGGAAGGCATAGGGCGGCATCACCGATTCCGGCACCACCGACTTCGGCTCGATCAGGTGGTCGCGGTGCCAGTCGTCGGAATAGCGGTTTCCGACGCGGGCAAGGTCCGGCCCGGTGCGCTTGGACCCCCACTGGAACGGCCGGTCATACATCGACTCGGCCGCCAGCGAGTAGTGGCCGTAGCGCTCCACCTCGTCGCGCATGGGCCGGATCATCTGGCTGTGGCAGACGTAGCATCCTTCGCGGATGTAGATGTCGCGCCCCGCCAGTTCGAGCGGCGTGTAGGGGCGCACCCCTTCCACCTTCTCGATCGTGTTCTCGAGGTAGAACAGCGGCACGATCTGCACCAGCCCGCCGATCGTCACCACCAGGAACGACAGCACCAGCAGCAGCGTCGCGTGCGTCTCGATGGCCTTGTGTCTGTCC
The DNA here is from genome assembly GCA_035324325.1 of Paracoccaceae bacterium. Taxonomy (GTDB): domain Bacteria; phylum Pseudomonadota; class Alphaproteobacteria; order Rhodobacterales; family Rhodobacteraceae; genus DAOLBY01. Next base: position 5,410 of record DAOLBY010000009.1, read on the forward strand.
AGGATCGCCATGGTTGCGTCCCCCCTTATTCGGCAGGGACGGCCGCCGCGGCACCAGCCCGTTCGGGCTGGGCGCGGACAGTCATCCACAGGTTGTAGCACATGATGATGGCGCCTGCGAGGAACAGCACCCCGCCCAGCCCGCGGACCACATACATCGGGTATTTCGCGACCACGGTGTCGGCGAAGGCGTTGACGAGGAAGCCGTTGGCATCCACCTCGCGCCACATCAGGCCCTCCATGATGCCGGTGACCCACATCGCCGAGGCGTAGAGGACGATGCCGATGGTCGCGAGCCAGAAGTGCCAGCTGACCAGGCCCAGCGAGTAGAGACCGGGACGGTTCCACAGCCGCGGCACGAGGAAGTAGAGCGCGCCGAAGGTGATCATGCCGTTCCAGCCCAGCGCCCCGGAATGCACGTGGCCGATGGTCCAGTCCGTATAGTGCGACAGGCTGTTGACCGCCTTGATCGACATCATCGGGCCCTCGAAGGTGGACATCCCGTAGAAGCCGATCGAGACCACCATCATGCGGATCACAGGGTCGGTGCGCAGCTTGTCCCATGCGCCCGACAGCGTCATCAGCCCGTTGATCATGCCGCCCCAGGACGGCATCCACAGGATGACCGAGAACACCATGCCGAGGGTGGAGGCCCAGTCGGGCAGCGCGGTGTAGTGCAGGTGATGCGGACCCGCCCAGATGTAGAGGAAGATCAGCGCCCAGAAATGGATGATCGACAGCTTGTAGCTGAACACCGGGCGTTCGGCCTGCTTGGGCACGAAGTAGTACATCATCCCCAGGAAGCCCGCCGTCAGGAAGAAGCCGACCGCGTTGTGCCCGTACCACCACTGGATCATCGCGTCCTGCACGCCCGCCCAGGCCGGCACCGACTGCGACGAGAAGATCGACACCGGCAGCGCCACGTTGTTGACGACATGCAGCATGGCCACGGTGACGATGAAGGACAGAAGGAACCAGTTGGCCACATAGATATGGGGTTCCTTGCGGTTGATCAGCGTGCCCATGAACACCGCGAGGAAGGCCAGCCAGACGACCACGATCCACCAGTCGATGTACCAGACCGTCTCGGCGTATTCCTTCGACTGGGTGCCGCCCAGCACATAGGACGTGGCCGCCAGCACGATCATCAGCTGCCAGCCCCAGAACACGAACCACGCGAGGTTCCCACCCCACAGCCGCACCGCGCTGGTGCGCTGCACGATGTAGAAGGTCGACATGATCAGCGCGTTGCCGCCGAAGGCGAAGATCACCGCGCTGGTGTGCAGCGGACGCAGCCGGCCGAAGTTCAGAATGCCCTCGGACCAGACGAAGTTCAGTTGGGGCCAGGCCAGCTGGAAGGCGATGACCACCCCCACCAGAAAGCCCACGATGCCCCAGAAACACGTAGCGATCACGCCCGCGCGCACCACCCCGTCCATGTATTCGTCGGCCCGCGGCGCCGGCCGCTCCTCGCCCATGCCCCGCAGCACCCAGATGAAGGTGATGGCCGCAGCCGCCACCACCACGAGCGCATTGACAAGGTAGGCGGCATCACGCGCGTGATTGGCCGCGATCGCGGCCAGTACCGCGATCAGGCCAAGCGCGATCAGTTTGACGTAGTCCCACATGCTTCGTCCCTTCGTTCCTGCCGTACCCGGGGTCGCCCTCTGGTCGGGTTCGATTCCCTGAATCGCGGCTGCAGCATTCCGGCTGTCGCCCAGATGCGCCGGGCGGCAGGGGGTTCGCCTTGATCCACGTCAACCCGGGAGGGCCGCCCGCTTGATCGGCATCAAGGCGGGGCGCGGCGGGCTGCCGCAGGATGGGCGCATGGGGGACACACCGGCCCCGTTCATCTGCAGGGGGATACCATGGCCTACAAATCCATCCTCACCATTGCCACCGATGCCGCGCGGGCCGCTCCCGCCGTCGCTGCCGCCGCCGGCCTGGCCCGCGCGCAGGACGGGCATCTCGAAATGCTGGCGCTCGGGATCGACCGGACGCAGATCGGCTATTCCTATGTCGGCGCCGGCACCGTCCTGATGCAGGCGGCCATGGAACGGGCCGAGGCCGACGCCCGCGCGGTCGAGGCCGCGATGCGGGCGGCGGCCGAAGCGCAAGGCCCCGGCCTGCGCTGGTCGGCCGAAAGCGCGGTCGCCCAGATCGGCGGACTGGCCGATCTCGTGGCGCTGCGCGCCCGATTCGCCGATCTGGTCGTGCTGCCCCGACCCTACGGCCCCGACCTCGGTCCCGAGGACGAGGCCACACTCGAAGCCGCGCTGTTCGAGGGGAAGGCACCGGTCCTCGTGCTGCCCGAGCCCCTGCGCGACAAGACGCCCGAGGGGCGGCGCATCCTTCTGGCGTGGAACCAGGGGGCCGAGGCGATGTCGGCCGCCCGCCGCGCCCTGCACTTCCTGAGGGCGGCGGAGACCGTGTCGATCACCGTCGTCGATCCGCCTGCGCACGGCCCCGAGCGGTCAGACCCGGGCGGGCTCCTGTGTCAGATGCTGGTGCGCCACGGCGTGCGGGCCGAGGTTTCGGTGCTGGCGCGCACCCTGCCGCGGGTGTCGGACGTGATCGCGCGCCACGCCCGGGACATGGACGCCGACCTGATCGTGATGGGCGCCTACGGCCATTCGCGGCTGCGCGAGGCGATCCTCGGCGGCGCCACCCGCAACATGCTGGAGCAGGCCGAAGTGCCAGTGTTCATGGCGCATTGAGCGGGGCGGTCCGCAGCCGCAGGCCTCACCCGTTCCGAAAAGGAGCCTCTCTCCCCCTTCCGGAGGGAAGGGATGGGGAGGGGCGCGCCGCCACCCCGCCAAGCCTGTCCTTCAGACCAGGAACCCGCCGTCGGTGTCGTCGCCGGTCTCTTCCAGCAGCCGGTCGAAGCTTGCCACCTTGACGTGGCGCGTGCCTTCCAGGTCGATCACCCCGTCCTTGCGCAGCGCCGTGATCTGCCGGCTAACCGTCTCCAGCGTCAGGCCCAGATAGTCCGCCATCTGCTCGCGCGTCAGCGGCAGGTCGAACACCAGCCGCCCCCCCGGTTTGCGCAGCGCCAGCGCCGCATCCCGCCGCGCCAGGATCGCCAGCAGCGAGGCAATCTTTTCCCGCGCCGTCTTGCGGCCCAGAAGCAGCATCCATTCCCGCGCCGCATCCAGTTCGTCCAGCGTCATCTCCAGCAGCCGCTGGGCCACGTGAGGCGTCGACACCATCATGGATTCAAAGGGTTTCTTGCGGAAGCAGCACATCAGCAGGTCGGTCGTCGCGGTCACGTCATAGGCCGCCCTCTCGCGCCCGGGGCGGCCCACGAAATCCGACGGCAGCAACAGGCCCACCATCTGGCGCCGCCCGTCCTCCATCGTCTGCGACAGGGTGGCGATGCCCGATACCACGCTGGCCACGAAGTCCATCCGGTCGCCTGACCAGACCACGGTCTGCCCGGCCTGGAAGCTGCGGTAGTACTTGATCTGCTCAAGCTGCTCCAGCTCGTCGGTTTCGCAGCGCGCGCAGACGGCGCGGTGCCGGATCGGACAGTCGCCGCAGTGCTGCGTCGCCAGGTTGAACTGCTGCGCCATCCGCGCCCCCGTTTGACCTGCGTCAAGGACGCTGGAGAGTCTACCAGTGAACATGGCCGCCATGAACCTGCAAAGCAACCTCCGCCGCCTCGGACTCTTTGACGCGCGCGTGCCCCGCTACACCAGCTATCCGACCGCGCCGCACTTCGGCACCACGGTCGGTTCCGACCGCTTTGTCGAATGGGTCGAAGGGGTTGCCCCCGGTTCGGCGATCTCGCTCTATCTGCATGTGCCGTTCTGCCGGCGGCTGTGCTGGTTCTGCGCCTGCCGCACGCAGGGCACGTCCTCGGACGCGCCGGTCATTGCCTATGTCGAAACGCTCATGGCCGAACTCGCGCTGCTGGCCCGCCACCTGCCCCGCGGCGTCCGGCTGGCCCGGCTGCATTGGGGCGGCGGCACGCCAACGCTGATGGCGCCGGCGCAGATCGAACGGCTGGCGGCTGCGATCTTCGCCGTGGCGCCCATGGCCGAAGGCGGCGCGTTCTCGGTGGAGATCGACCCCTGCGAGATCGACGCGGACCGCCTCGACGCGCTGGCCGCCGCGGGCATGAACCGCGCCTCGATCGGGGTGCAGGACTTCGACCCGCTGATCCAGGCCACGATCGGCCGCGAACAGCCCTACGACATCACCGCCCGTGTGGCCCAGGACATCCGCGACCGCGGCGTGTCCAGCCTGAATGCCGACATCCTCTACGGCCTGCCACACCAGACGCAAAGCCGCATCGCCGATTCGGTGCAGAAACTGCTGACACTCTCGCCCGACCGCGTGGCGCTTTACGGTTATGCGCATGTGCCCTGGATGAGCCGGCGGCAGACCTTGATCCCCTCGGACGCGATGCCCACCCCCGAGGAGCGGCTGGCGCTGTTCGAGGTGGCGCGCAAGCTCTTCGTCTGGGACGGCTACGACGAGGTCGGGATCGACCATTTCGCCCGGCCCGAGGACGGGCTGGCGAAGGCTGCCCGCAGCGGCCGGCTGCGGCGCAACTTCCAGGGCTATACCGACGACACCGCGCCGGTGCTGATCGGGCTGGGGGCCTCGTCCATCTCGCGCTTCCCGCAAGGCTATGCGCAGAACGCCAGTGGCACCGCCGACTACACGCGGGCCGTGCGCGAGGGCCGGTTCTCCACCCACCGCGGGCATGTCTTCGGGGGCGAGGACCTGCTGCGCGCCCGGATCATCGAGGCCCTGATGTGCGACTTCCGGGTGGACCGGGCCGAGCTCATCGGCGCCTTCGGAGCCGAGGCTGCCCGGCTCGATGCGCTGTTCGCGGCAGCGCAGGACCGTTTCGGCGCGATGGTTCGGGTGGACGGGGCGGGCCTGTCGATCCTGCCCGAGGCCAGGCCGCTGACCCGCATGGTGGCCCGCGCCTTCGACGCCTACGACACCGCTGCAGCCCAGCACTCGGCCGCGATCTGACGGCCCCTGCAAGGGCCTCCCTCCCCCCTCATGGGGAAGGGAGGGGGAGGGGGGCACCCCAGGCCCTGCCCCACGCGCCCTACTCCCTGGGCCCTACCCCTCGACGAAGCGGATCATCCGCGGCAGGCAGACCGAACGAAGGTCATAGCGCTCGCGGATCGTTGCGCGGCCGGCGGCGGCCAGGGGCGCCATGGCGGCGGGGTCGGCCAGCGCCGCGGTCAGCGCGGCCGACCAGCCGGCCACGTCGAAGAAATCCACGAGCCGTCCGTTCACCCCGTCCTCGATCACCTCGGCCACAGGCGGCGTGGCCGAAGCGACCACTGGCGCACCCGACGCCATTGCCTCGAGCATCGACCAGGACAGCACGAACGGATAGGTCAGATAGGCATGCACCCGCGTCGCCTGCATCAGCGCGCGGAAGGTCGGATAGGGCACGCGGCCCGCGAAATGCACGCGCGACAGGTCAAGCCGCGCGCCGACCTCGTCCAGGAACACCTGCTTCCAGGTCTTTCCCGCGGGCGCAGCGCGGCCATAGCTGACTTCGTCTCCGCCCACGATCACGACCTGCGCCTGCGGCCGGGCAGCCAGCACCACAGGCAGCGCCCGCATGAAGATGTGGTAGCCGCGATAGGGTTCCAGATTGCGGTTCACGAAGGTCAGGACCTCGTCACCCGCCCGCAGCCGCAGGCCCCCCGGCAGGTCCACCACGGCGGCGGGATCGGGGGTCAGCGCCTCGGTGTCCACCCCGTCGTGGATCACCTCGATCATCTGGCGCAAGCCCGGGGGATGGCTGTCGGCCTGCCAGCGGGTGGGCGACACCGCGGCATCGGCATGCAGGATCGCCTGCCCCAGATGCGCCGCGCGTGCCTGCGCGGTCATCACCGGGTCGAGCGGGTCGCGCCCCGGCGTCTCGAACTCGGGGTCGAAGCCCACGTCCATGCCGCGGCCGCGATAGTAGAACTCGGCATAGACCAGGTGCCGCGCCTCGGGCCAGACTTCCTTCAGGAACAGCGTCTCGCCCCAGCCGGAATGGCCGAACACCACATCCGGCACATAGCCCTGCCGCCGCAGCGTGGCGGCCGCCCGCGCCACGGTCACGCCGCGGTCCGACATCTGGGTGAAGTTGCGCCCCAGGCGCGTGGCGGCCGGATCGGGGGGCGGCGCGTCGAACCTGTAGCGGACCACCGGCACCGGGCTGCCGCGCGCGTTCTTCGCATCGGTCAGCGCCCGCACCTCGTGGCCCCGAGCCACGAGCGCGGGGGCAAGATGGGGGAACTGGCCGGGAAAGTTCTGGTGGACGAACAGGACCTTCACGCCGGGACGGCCCCGGCCGGCAACGCCTCGGCGCCGAAGGCCGCGCGCATCAACTCGCGCGTATAGTCCGACTGCGGCGCACCGAAGACCTGTGCCGCCGCCCCGGCCTCGACCACGTCGCCCGCCTTCATCACCATGACCTGGTGCGACAGGGCCCGGACCACCCGCAGATCGTGGCTGATGAACAGGTAGGCCAGCCCGTGGCGGCGCTGCAAGTCGCGCAGGAGGTCCACGATCTGCACCTGGACCGTCATGTCGAGCGCGCTGGTCGGTTCGTCCAGCAGCACCAGCTTCGGCCGCAGGATCATGGCGCGGGCAATCGCGATGCGCTGGCGCTGGCCGCCCGAGAACTCGTGCGGGTAGCGCGCCATCATCGCGGGGTCGAGGCCGACCTCGGCCATGATCTCGGCCACCATCCCACTTCGGTCGCGGCCGGGGTCCACCCCGTGTACCCCCAGCCCCTCGGCGATGATCTGCTCGGCGGTCATGCGCGGCGACAGGCTGCCATACGGGTCCTGGAACACCACCTGCATGTCGCGGCGCAGACCGCGCAGCGCCGCGGGCCGCAGCCCGTCGATCCGCCGGCCCAGGACGGTGATCGCGCCCTGCGAGGCGACCAGCCGCAGGATCGCCAGCGCGAGCGTCGTCTTGCCCGAACCGCTTTCGCCGACGATCCCGACGGTTTCGCCCGAGCGCACGGAAAGGGTCGCGTCGTTGACCGCCTTCACATGCGCCACCGTCCGACGCAGGATCCCCGCGCGGATCGGGAACCAGACGCGCAACCCGTCGGCACGCGCAACCTCGGGCGCGCCGGCCGGCACGGGGTCTGGCGTGCCGGTGGGCTGCGCGCCGATCAGGCGGCGGGTATAGGGGTGCTGCGGCGCCGCGAAGACCTGCGCCACCGGGCCCTGCTCGACGATCTCGCCGCCCTGCATCACGCAGACCCGGTCGGCGATGCGGCGCACGATGGTCAGGTCATGCGTGATGAACAGCATCGACAGCCCCTCGGCCCGCTTCAGGTCGGCCAGAAGGTCCAGGATCTGCGCCTGGATCGTCACGTCAAGCGCGGTCGTGGGCTCGTCGGCCACCAGAAGGTCGGGGCCGTTGGCCAGCGCCATGGCGATCATCACGCGCTGCCGCTGGCCGCCCGACAATTCGTGCGGATAGGCACCCAGACGGCTTTCGGCATCGCGGAGGCCGACCTTGGACAGCAGGTCGAGGATGCGCGCCCGTGCCGCCTCGCCCGTCAGCCCCTGATGCAGTGCCAGACTTTCGGCCAACTGCTTCTCGATGGTGTGGAGGGGGTTCAGCGATGTCATCGGCTCCTGGAAGATGAAGCTGATGTCGTTGCCGCGCACCTTGCGCAGACGGGCGGGATCGGCGCCGACCATCTGTTGTCCGTCGTAGAGGATGGACCCCGAGACCGCGGCCGCCTCGGGCAGAAGGCCGCAGGTGGACAAGGCCGTGACCGACTTGCCCGAACCGCTTTCGCCGACGATGGCCACCGTCTCGCCCCGCCCGACCTCGAACGAGACGTCCCTGACGGCCTCGATGATCCGTCCGTCCTGGGCAAACCGCACCGACAGGTTGCGCACCTCAAGAAGGGTCATCCGCGCGCCCTCACCGGAAGGTCTTGCGGGGATCGAAGGCGTCGCGCACGCCCTCGAAGATGAAGACCATCAGGCTCAGCATGATGGCGAAGGCGAAGAAGGCGGTGAAGCCGAGCCAGGGCGCCTGAAGGTTGTTCTTGGCCTGAAGCGTCAGTTCCCCCAGCGAGGGGGCACTGGAGGGCAGGCCGAAGCCCAGGAAGTCGAGCGCGGCCAGGCTGCCGATCGTCCCGGTCACGATGAAGGGCAGCATGGTCAGCGTGGCGACCATGGCATTGGGCAGCACATGGCGGAACATGATGACGCGGTCGGTCACGCCAAGGGCCCGGGCGGCGCGGACATATTCGAAGTTGCGCGCACGCAGGAACTCGGCCCGCACCACACCCACCAGCGCGGTCCAGCCGAACAGCACCATCAGGAACACCAGAAGCCAGAAGTTCATCGGGAACACGGCTGCCACGATGATGATGATGTAAAGGCTCGGCGTCGCGCCCCACAATTCGATCAGCCGCTGGAAGAACAGGTCGATCAGCCCGCCGAAATAGCCCTGCACGGCGCCGGCCGCGATGCCGATCACGGAGGTCAGCAGCGTGACGATCAGCGCAAAGCCGACCGACAGGCGGAAGCCGTAGATCACGCGGGCCGCCACGTCGCGCGCGGTGTCGTCGGTGCCCAGCCAGTGGTTCGCGTCGGGCGACGACGGCGCGGCCCGGCCGATGTCGTTGATCGTGTTGTATTTCGACCGGATCGGCGGCCAGAGCATCCAGCCTGGCACGGCGCCTTCGACCGCCTCTCCCGCATCGAGCCGCGCCATGATGCCCTCGGGGTCGTCGAGGCAGTCCTCAAGGCCCCCCGACCGGATCAGGCATTGCACTTCGGGGTCCTTGTACTTGGCCTCGGTGCGGAAGTCGCCGCCGAAGGCGGTCTCGGGGTAGAAGCGGAAGATCGGCGTGTGGAACTCGCCCTTGAAACGGACCAGCAGCGGCTTGTCGTTGGCGATGAATTCGGCGCAAAGCGACAGGCCGAACAGCACCGCGAAGATCCACAGCGACCACCAGGCCCGGCGGTTGGCCTTGAAATTGCGCCAGCGGCGCTGGTTCAGGGGCGACAGCGCCATCGCCTATCCCCGCCGCTCGAAGTCGATGCGGGGATCGATCCAGACATACATCAGGTCCGACAGGATGCCGATCACCAGGCCCATCAGGCCGAAGAAGAACAGCGTGCCGAAGATCACCGGATAGTCCCGCGCCACCGCCGCCTCGAACCCCAGCCGCCCCAGCCCGTCGAGCGAGAAGATCGTCCCGATGATCAGCGACCCGCCGAAGAACACGCTGACGAACACCGCCGGAAAGCCTGCAATCACGATCAGCATGGCGTTTCGGAACACATGGCCGTACAGGACGCGCCGCTCCGACAGTCCCTTGGCGCGGGCGGTCAGGACATACTGCTTCTTGATCTCGTCCAGAAAGCTGTTCTTGGTCAGAAGCGTCAGCGTGGCGAAGGCCGAGATGGTCGAGGCGATGACCGGCAGCGTGATGTGCCACAGGTAATCGACGATCTTGCCCCCGAAGCTCAGCTGGTCCCAGTTGTCCGAGGTCAGGCCCCGCAGCGGGAACCACTGGTAGTAGCTACCCCCCGCGAACAACACCAGAAGCAGGATCGCAAACAGGAACCCCGGGATCGCGTAGCCGACGATGATCGCTCCGCTTGTCCAGGTATCGAAGGAGGTGCCGTCGCGCACCGCCTTGCGGATGCCCAGCGGGATCGACACCAGATAGGCGAGCAGCGTCGACCACAGCCCCAGCGTGATCGACACCGGCATCTTCTCCAGCGCCAGATCGACCACCGAGATCGAGCGGAAATAGCTCTGCCCGAAGTCGAAGCGCATGTAGTTCCACATCATGGTCAGGAAGCGTTCCTGCCAGGGGATCAGCACCTTCTCGCATTCCGGTGCGGTGACGGACGGCCGGCCGGTGAAGCCTTCCTCGCAGACGATGCGGGCAAAGCCGAACTGTGCTTCCAGCTGGGCGATGAAGTCGGGCGGCAGCCCGCGCGAACCGATGTATCGCGCATCGCCCCCCGTGCTTCCTGCGGCCTCGACCCCCGCGTCGCCGCCTCCGGCGATCGACTGGAACACGTCGCCGCCGCCATCGAGCCGCGCCAGCACCTGCTCGACCGGGCCGCCGGGCACGAACTGGGTCAGGGCGAAGTTGATCACCATGATCCCGACCAGCGTCGGGATGATCAGCGCCAGTCGCCTCAGGATATAGGCGCCCATGCCGCCCGCCCGCCTTCCCTGCCCCAGCCCCGCCCGCGGTTTACCGCAGCGCGCCGGCGGCCTTCAGTGCCGCCGCCTTGTCCGCATTGAACCACTAGAAGGACAGCTCGCCAAGCGCATAGGGCGGCAAGGTTTCGGGGTGCTCGAACATGTCGAAATAGGCGATGGTGTGGGTGTTCTTGTACCATTGCGGCACCCAGAACCGTTCGGCGCGCAGCACACGGTCCAGCGCCTGGGTGGCGACGGTCAGTTCGTCGTTGGTGTCGGCAGCCAGCACCACCTCGATCAGCCGGTCCACGGCCGGACTTTTCAGACCCATCAGGTTGAAGGCCGAAACGTCGGCTGTTTCCGAGCCGTAGAACTGCTTGAGTTCCGAGCCCGAGATGTAGGACGACCGCGCGTTGCCCGTGACCATGTCGAAGTCGTAGTTCGGCGGGCGCTCGCGCGCCTCCATCTGGGCGTTGTCGATGCGGGTGTTCAGTGCGTCGATGCCGGCGGCCCGCAGGTTCTCCACGAAGGGGTTGATGATGCGGTCGAAGGACGGGCTGTCGTTCAGGAACTCGACCCGCAGCGTCTCGCCCTTCGCATTGCGCCGCAGCCCGTCGTTGCCGACCTCCCATCCCGCCTCGTCCAGCAGCGCCGAGGCCCGGCGCAGGTTGCCGCGGTCCAGCTGCCGGTCGCCCGAGGTCGGGGCCATCACCGCCTCGTCGGTCAGGATGGACGCGGGCAGCAGCCCCTCGTCCACCAGCGGCTTCAGGATCGCCACCTCGCCCTCGGACGGAACGCCGTTCGCCTGCAGCCAGGAGTTTTCCCAGACCGAATGGATGCGCGCATAGAGGTCGTAGAACAGCGTTGCGTTCGACCATTCGAAGTTGAACATCAGCCCGATGGCCTCGCGCACGCGGGGGTCCTGGAACTTCTCGCGCCGCAGGTTGAACAGGAAGGCCTGGCCGCTGGCCTTGGCGCCCGAGGGCAGTTCCGCCTTCTTCACATGGCCCGCGGCGACGGCCGGAAAGTCGTAGCCGGTGGCCCAGGTGATGGAGGACGCCTCGTTGCGGAAGGTGTAGTTGCCGGCCTTGAAGCCCTCGAAGGCGGCGTTGTAGTCGGCGTAATACTCGATGCGGATGCGGTCGAAATTGCCCTGTCCGCGGTTGATCGGCAGGTCGCGGCCCCAGTAGTCGGGGTTGCGGCGGTAGACCAGCGTCTTGCCCGTCTCCATCCGCTCCAGCTGGTAGGCACCCGAACCCAGGAACGGCGCGAGGCTCGATTCCTCAAGATCGAGGTTGTTGGCCTGGTAGTGCGCCTTGGACAGCACCGGCAGGCCGCCCATGTCGGCCGGCAGGTCGCGGAACGGAAAGCCCGCCTTGAAGGTGAACTTCACGCGATGCGGACCCAGCACCTCCACCCCCGCGACCTGCTGCGACAGGACGGTGCGGAAATCGGTCAGGCCCTTCTCCAGGAACACCTGGTAGGAAAACTCCACATCCTCGGCCGTCAGCGGCGAGCCGTCGGCGAAGCGGGCCTCCGGGCGCAGGTTGAAGATGACCCAGGATCGGTCCCGGGGGTATTCGATCGTCTCGCACAGGAGGCAGTAGGCGGCGCCGATCTCGTCCGCGGTGCCGGCCAGGATGGATTCATAAGCCGCCGACGACAGCCCGCCAGCCCGCCCCTTCACCGAATAGGGGTTCATCGAATCGAAGCCGCCGAAGGCCCAGATCGAGATCTCGCCGCCCTTGGGGGCATCCGGGTTGACGTAGTCGAGGTGCGGGAAACCGGCCGGGTACTTCAGCTCGCCGAAGGTCGAGATGCCGTGCGAGACAATCACGTCGTCGGCCCGCGCCGTCAGGGCCGCGCCCGCGGCCAGCGCCATCCCGAGGCCCGCCGCCGCCATCCAGCGCATCGCCCCGAGCCGGTTCGCGGAGACCACCGCCGCCCCTGCCCCGACCTGACCCCGTGCCGCGCGGCGTTCGTGCATCGCTGGACCTCCCCTGTTGGCTTGTGTGCCTGACAATGATGCGTAAGGGCGCGACGGCAATGCCTCAAGCCAGGATTGCAACAATGTGACCCGGCAGCGATGCAAAAAGGGCGCCCGCCGGCGCCCCTGCATCGTTTCGCATGCGAAACGTCCTTGCCTCAGGGCTGGGTGGCCAGCCAGGCGATCAGGTTGACGCGCTCGGTCGCGCTCGGCAGCCCGGCAAAGCTCATCCGGTTGTTGGGCGCATAGCCGCGCGGATTGGCCAGAAAGGCGTCAAGGCTTTCCGGGGTCCAGGTTTCGGCCGACATGGCCGCCAGCGCCGGCGAATAGGCGAAGCCGGACGACGAGGCCTTGGCCTTGCCGACGATCCCGTTGAGGTGCGGGCCGGTGCCGTCGGTGCCGTCCACCTTGTGGCAGGCACGGCACTTGCCGAACACCCGTTCGCCCGCACCGGCATCGGCCGCGGCCAGCATTTCCTCGAAGCTCATCACCGGGCCTTCGTCGACCGGCGCTTCGCCGGTGTCGATGACATAGGCCTGCGTCACCTCGCCGTGCCCGCCGCCATGGGGATGGTAGATCAACTCGGCCGCCCACTTGCCCAGCAGGAACACCAGAAGCGCACCGCACAGCGCGCCAACGGTCTTGGTCATCGTCATCGTGTCGAACATGTCGCGCCCTGCGCCGTGGGGAGATGCCGAGGGCTTCTAACCGCTTCCTCGCCCCGAGTTCAAGGTGTAAGCCCGCGACCGATTGCCCCTTTCGGAGCCGCGCCATGACTGCCGCCATCCAGACCGGGCGCATCGCCTTTCAGGGCGAGCCCGGCGCCTATTCGCACGAGGCCTGCCGCCAGGCCCGCCCGGGGATGGAGGTGGTGCCCTGCCGCACCTTCGAGGAGGTGATCGACGCGGTGCGCGACGGCG